>NZ_JBNHFF010000194.1:0-6173 GCF_059089965.1 Arthrobacter sp. SPT-J7 | reverse complement strand
ACTCGGCGTTGGAGGTCATTCGATCCCAATCGTCGGCACCACGAGGCAGTCAGCCAGGAGGCAGGTTGGAGGGGCAGCTTTGGCTGCCCCTAAATTCTACATGAGATAGAAATATTTCTGCACGGAGGTTACGCCCGGGTTTCCTCGCCCCGCCGCGCCAGGTACGGCCAGGCGGTGATGAGGCCCATCACCAGCGTGGCGAAGATGTCGACGGACAGTACGATCTGCCACGGGAAGATGGCGAAGGCCAGTCCCCCGAAGGAAAGGATTGCGGTCCAGAGGTACATCAGGATGACCGCGGTGCGGTGCGAGTAGCCGATATCCAGGAGCTTGTGGTGCAGGTGGCCCCGGTCCGCGGACCAGGGCGAACGGCCGCGGGCAGTGCGCCGGACCACCGCCAGACCAAGGTCCAGCAGGGGCAGGAAGAGCACGGCGAACGGAAGCAGGATGGGTATCACTGTGGAGATACCGTTTGCCCTGTCGTAGAGCCCCGAGGTTATCTGGCCGGTGGAAACCACACCGGCTGACGCCATCAGCAGGCCGATAAGCATTGCCCCCGAGTCACCCATAAAGATCTTGGAGGGAAACCAGTTGTGCGGCAGGAAGCCCAGGCAGCTGCCCACCAGGACAGCGGTAATAAGGGTGGCGAGATCCGAGTAGTCCAGCAGCACGGCGTTGCGGTGGACCCAGTAAGCGGTGAAGAAGAAGGCCGTGCCGCCAATGACCGCCACTCCGGCGGCCAGCCCGTCCAGGCCGTCAATGAAGTTGAAAGCGTTCATGGTGGTGACGATCAAACCGGCGGTCAGCACCACCCGAAGGGTCTCGTTCTCCAGGTAGATGGGCTCAGGCACCCAGGGGACGACGGTCATCTGGACTCCCCAGATCGCCACTGTGAGCCCCGCCGCGGTTTGGCCGATCAGCTTCACCCACCAGCGGATATCAAGCAGGTCATCCGCAACGCCCACCAGGACGATGACGGCCGCGCCGGCGAGGACGCCCCACGGCGAGAAGTTGTTCCGGTAGATGTCCTTAACAAAGAAGGACTGGCTGGCCACGATGAGCGCCACCAAGATGCCGAGGAAAATGGCCACACCTCCCAGCCGGGACACAGGAATGGAATGCATGTCCCGGCTGCGGATGGGCAGGTGCAGCTCAAGCCGGTGGCCGACCACCCGGGCACCCCACGTGGCGAAATAGGACACCACCGCAGCGGTCAGTCCCATCAGCAGGTACATGATCATGGGGCGATGGCCGTTTCAAGGGTGGCGCTGAAGGCGGACAACCGCGTTGGCGGATGGTCCGTGGTCGATGGGCTCACTGGCAGGGAATCTGTTCTTCGATAAATGAAACTTCTCCGTCGCCGAGCGCGCAGCAGGCAGTGCGCTTTTTTTCTTGGACGCAGTGCCTTACAGGGCTGTATTACAGTGGACTCTAGTCAAAGATACTAGCGCCAACAGCATCATGGCTTCGCGCCACACTGGCGCACCGCGAGCGGGGAAATCCCTGTCAGCCATGCTGAAAGGACCCCCATGACCCCCCGCATAGCAGTTGCCGCCGTAACATTTGACCGGCCGAAGGAACTGGCTGTCCTGTTGGATTCCATCAACAACCAGACGGCCCGGGTGGACACGATCTGCCTGGTGGACAGTGGCAAATCACCGGCGTTGGACGTGGCCGGGAAGCACTCGAACGTGGACTACGTCCGGTCTGAAGCCAACCTCGGCGGCGCGGGCGGATTTTCCCTGGCCGCGCTCAAGGCGGTTGCCAGCGGTGCCAAATGGATCTGGATGATGGACGACGACGCCGAACCGGCCGATCCTGAATGCCTCGCTACGCTGCTGCGGGAGGCTGAGGCGCGCGACCTGGAGGCGGTGGTCCCGTTGGTGACGGCGCCAGGCCAGCCGGACCGGCTTTCCTTCTTCTTCCGCCTGGACGGCAAGGTCACGCATAGCCGAGCCGAAGTGGAGAAGATCGGTTTCCTTCCGGACGACGGACACTTCTTCAACGGCGCCCTGATCCGTTCTGATGTTTTCTTCAAGGTGGGCCTGCCGGACATGCGCCTGTTCATCCGGGGCGATGAGGTTGATTTCACCATCCGTCTCCGCAAGGCCGGCATCCGCTTCGGCACGGTGACCACAACCGCAATCACGCATCCGCACGCCTTTTCCGAGACGCAGCACGTGTTCGGGGCCCGCTGGCACGTCATTGTTCCTGAGTCAGCCTTCAAGCGGTACTACTACTACCGGAACCGCGGCTACCTGATCCGCCGGTATTTCCGCGTCCGGTCCTTTGTGGCCGACGTCGGCGGCTACCTGGGCTATTTCGCGCAGCGCCGGGACCTTCCCGGATTCCTGGGCTGGGCCAGGTCTTTCACCACGGGCCTCCGCGGCAAGGGCTTCGCGCCGCTGGAGGACCAGAAGTTCTAGGCTGCAGCTTCCAGTTCCGGCGCTTCCACTCTGGCGCTTCTAGCGTTGGCGCTTGAGAAACTGCCGCTTCAACCCACGCGTTGCCAGTAGCCAAAGCAGGACCCAAGGCTCCCCGAGAACCCGGTAGGCAACCCGACGGGGGTGAAGCAGCAGGCGCCACGCCCACTCAAGTCCCATTCTGCCCAGCCAGCGCGGCGCGAGCTTTTGGAAACCGGCCAACTGCTCGATAGCTCCGCCCACTGCGCAGTAGATGGCTGGCGGCATGTCGCCAAGGCGCCGCTGCAGGACCTTCTCCTGCAGCGGCATACCCAGTCCCAGCAGAACCAGTTGCGGCTGCTGCACGTGCAGCCACGCCACCGCCTTGTCTTCGAGCTCATCATTCCACCCCTCGCCGGCGAAGCCCGAGACCCGGGCACCGGGAACGATGGATTGGAGCCTCTGGACGGCTCCGGCGTTCGCCTCGGCACCGGCACCCAGCACGGCGACCCGTTCGAGTCCCCGCACCTGGTCCAGGGCGGGCAGCCAATCGGTGGAGCCCAGCCGGTAGTCCATCACCGGGCCTTCAGCCTTGCCGGTCCTCCCCCACAACCACAGCACGGGGGCACCGTCAAGCAGGACCACGTCGCTCCGCTGGTACAGGCTGCGGAAGCCCTCATCCGAAAGCGTCAGTGTGACGCTGTGCAGATTGTGGCCTAGGACTGTCCGAGTGGACCCCTCCCGGACAAAGCGGTTGAGTTCCTCCACCAGTTCAGGAACACGCAGCGGGGTTGCTTCAACCTCCAGGACGGGAATCTGCTGGCGGTCCAGCGCCATCAAGGCCTGGAGTCCGGGGCTGGTGCCTGGGTGGCAGGCGTCTCGGCGGCTTCCGCTGCTTCGGGCTCTACCACCGATGAACCTGAGTGTGTCTTCGCAACCGGCGGTGCTTCAACCGGTGTCTCTTCTACCGGATCCTCTTCCGCCATGGGAATTTCACCGAGTCCCAGTACGCCCGGCACGTGTTCGCGGAGCTGGTTGAGACTGACTGCGCCGTTGCGGACCACGCGCAGGCGGGGCCCAGTGGCGTCAACAATGGTGGAAGGTACTGCCGGCTCACCTTCAAGCGGCCGGAAGCCTCCTTCGAGGTAGACCTCCACCGAATCGGCCAGCTGCTCGCGTGCTGCTGCTGCCGTTTGTCCCGGAGCATGGCCGGTGCGGTTGGCGGACGAAACCGCCAGCGGCCCGGTGAGTGTCAGCAGTTCCTGTGCGATTTCGTCGTCGGGCATCCGCAGCGCCACAGTGCCCTTGGTCTCCCCCAGGTCCCAGTCCAGGGACGGCTGGGCGTGCAGGATGAGAGTCAGGCCGCCCGGCCAGAACGCCTCGGCGAGCTTTCGTGCGTCTGCAGACACGTCGGTGGCGAGCCCGTCGAGGGCGTTGATGCGGGGAATCAGCACGGGAGGCGGCATGGTGCGGCTGCGTCCTTTTGACACCAGGAGCATGGTGACGGCCTGCGGCGAGAAGGCGTCGGCGGCAATGCCGTAGACAGTGTCCGTGGGAAAAACCACGCACTTCTTTTCGCTGATGGCACGTTGCGCGTGTTCAAGTCCCTGGGCGCGCTCGTCGTCGCTGGTGCAGTTGTAGGTTGTGGTCACTCGCCTATTCTTTCATTCCCTGGGTCCGGATCCGCGAGCAGTGCGCTGGTGGCGCGCTCCTTGCCGTTAAGGTCCAGATGCGTCCTGATAGTGGTCCAATTCCCTGTCCTGGCCAGCATTTCCGAGATCCAGCCTGCCTGGACTTCCGCATGTTCCATCACGAAGTAGCCGCCGGGCCGCAGCAGGCGGGCAGCCGAGGCTGCTGCCGCCGTCGGAAGTTCCATGCCGTCCGCTCCCCCGCCATACAGCGCTTCGGGGGGATCATGCAGGGCGACTTCCGGCTCGTTGGGAACGGCCTCGGCCGGGATGTACGGCGGATTGGAAACCACGACGTCGAAGGTCCCGTTGAGCTCCGACAGCGCGTCCCGCAGGTCCCCAAGGACCAGGCGGACGCCCAATGGGGCGAGATTTTTCGCAGCCCAGGCGTGCGCGAACAGGCTGAACTCAACAGCGTGCACCTCGGCGCCCGGCACTTCGTGGGCGATGGAGCCCGCGATGGCGCCTGAACCGGTCCCGAGGTCGACGATCCGCGGGTGTGTCATGCCCTTGACGTGGTCAATCACCAGCTGCGCCACGGATTCGGTCTCGGGGCGGGGTACAAAAACGCCAGGGCCCACAGCCAGCTCCAAGTAGCGGAAATGCGCCACGCCGGTGATGTGCTGCAGCGGAATTCGGCTGGCCCGCTCAGCCACCAAAGCGTCATAGCCTTCCGGGGCGGGTGCGTCCCCCAGCATCATGGCCCGCAAACGGCCCAGCCCAACGTTCAGCAGATGGTCCGCGAGCAGCTCGGCGTCCACCCGCGGACTGGGTACGCCGGCATCACGCAGAATGGCAGTTGCCGCGCTGACGGCTTCTGCGAGCGACTGGTCTGGCCCGAGTGTCATACGGCGGAAGGGCTAGTCACCGATGGCGTCCAGGCGGGCCTGTTCGTCCATCTCGATCGCGGACTGGATGACCGGTTCCAGATCGCCGTTCATCACCTGGTCCAGGTTGTACGCCTTGTAGCCGGTGCGGTGGTCCGCGATCCGGTTTTCGGGGTAATTGTAGGTGCGAATCCGCTCCGAACGGTCCATGGTACGGATCTGCGACTTCCGCTGGGCGGAGTTCTCGGCGTCAATCTGCTCCTGCTGGTGCGCCAGGATGCGTGCCCGGAGTACACGCATGCCAGCTTCACGGTTCTGCAGCTGGGATTTCTCGTTCTGCATGGCCACCACGATGCCGGTGGGAAGGTGGGTGATGCGCACGGCAGAGTCAGTGGTATTCACGGACTGGCCGCCCGGGCCGGACGAACGGTAAACGTCGATCTTGAGGTCGTTCTGGTTGATCTCAAGCTCTTCAGGCTCATCCACTTCGGGCAGGACCAGGACACCGGCGGCTGACGTGTGGATGCGGCCCTGCGACTCGGTCACGGGAACGCGCTGCACACGGTGCACGCCGCCTTCAAACTTCAGCCGAGCATACACACCCTCGGCCGGATCATTTGAGCTGCCCTTCACTGCGACCTGGACATCCTTGTAGCCGCCAAGGTCGGATTCCGTGGCGGAAATGATTTCAGTCTTCCAACCGCGCGATTCGGCGTACCGTGTGTACATCCTCAGCAAGTCACCGGCAAAGAGTGCAGCCTCGTCGCCGCCTTCACCGCCCTTGACTTCAAGGATCACATTGCGGGCATCGTCAGGGTCGCGCGGAATGAGCAGCCGGCGCAGCTTGGCAGCAGCAACCTCAAGTGCAGCCTCCAGCTCCGGCACCTCAGCCGCAAACTCAGGATCCTCCGAAGCCATCTCCTTGGCAGCAGCAAGGTCATCCCGGATGCCTTCCCACTTGTGATAAGCCTCAACGATGCCATTGAGCTGAGCCGAACGCCGGCCCAGCTTCCGGGCAAGCCGCTGATCAGCATAAACAGCAGGATCCCCCAGCTGCGCCTGGATAGCATCATGCTCATCAAGCAGGCCCTGTACGGACTCAAACATTTTCAAAACCTCTTTCGTTCTGTGCCAGTTTAAAACAGACACAAGAAGCGGCGCGCCACGGTGAGCGGGCCCCGTAACTGCCGCGCGGATGTTCCGCCCAGGGAGTGGCATCGGGCCTATCGGAGCGTTGCAGCTGACGTACGCAGTAC
>NZ_JBNHFF010000193.1:0-6202 GCF_059089965.1 Arthrobacter sp. SPT-J7 | reverse complement strand
AAGGAAAGTTACGAGACGTTCATGGCCGGCATCGGCTGCATCGTCATGGGCGGTGGGACGTATTCGTGGCTGATGGAACACGAGCCCGGAAACTGGCCCTACCCTGACACCCCCTGCTACGTCTTCACGCGGCATGAGTACACCGCACCTGCCGGGGCGGACATCACGTTCGTCCGCGGCAGCGTCAGTGAGTTCATCGCCGACTTGAAGGCAGATGCCGGAGGCAGGAACGTCTGGGTGGTGGGCGGTGGAAACCTCGCGGCCCAATTTGCCGACGCCGGGCTGCTGGATGAAATCATCCTCTCCGTCATTCCTGTCGTGCTCGGGGACGGTAAGCGGCTGCTCCCATTGACAGGCCCGACGCCGCCACTCGAGTTAACGGCCTCCCGCGCCATGGGCAGGGGCATCGTTGAGCTGCGCTACCTCCTGGATACAAAACCCGGGGATTAACGCGTTTTCCCCTGGGAGAGCCCGATGTGGACAAAGTCCCGGTGGCCTCCCGGTGATCCTCCTAAAGGCCCTAGCCCTGCGCGGGTGCGGCGTTATCCCGGATCATGTTGGTGATGCGGGCCGTGGATAGTCTGCGCCCTTGCTCGTCTGTCACAACGATCTCGTGCGTGGCCAACGTCCGGCCGAGGTGGATCGCAGAGCAGGTTCCCGTGACCGTGCCCGCCGCGATGGACCGGTGATGCGTGGCGCTGACCTCGATGCCCACTGCGTGGCGCCCTGGCCCTGCATGCAAGCCCGCAGAAAAGGAACCAAGCGTTTCGGCCAGCACCACATGGGCTCCGCCGTGTAGGATTCCTGCCACCTGGGTGTTTCCTTCCACCGGCATGGTGGCCACCGTCCGCTCCGCACTCATCTCCAGGAAACGGATCCCCATCTTCACCACCAACGCACCTATCCCGAATTGACCCAGCCAGCCGTGCAGGTGCTCCGGGACACCGGCGGCAGTGAGCTCGTCAGCGAAGGGGCCGGGCGTGAAATTGTCCATCATGGCAACTAGGCTGGCACCTGTGAGTGAAACAACCAAACCGGCCCCTTTCCCGTCCAACGTCCTGCAGGAGGACAACGCCCCACAGGGCTCAACCGCCCTTGAGGACGCTGCCGTTCGGGACACGGTTCCGGGCCAGGCCGGTGGATCCGTTTCGGCCACTGCCGCCCCCGTAGTTCCCGTCACTGGCCAGCCGCGGCTGCTGGTACTGGACGGGCATTCCATGGCCTTCCGCGCCTTCTTCGCCCTCCCTGCGGACAAGTTCTCCACCGCCAACGGGCAGCACACCAACGCCATCCACGGCTTCACCTCCATGCTGATCAACCTCATCAAGGAGCAGCAGCCCACGCACATCGCCGTGGCCTTCGACGTCTCGGATGAGTCCACCCACCGCAAGGCTGAATACAGCGAATACAAGGGCGGCCGGAACGAGACTCCGCGCGAGATGAACAACCAGATCGACCTCATCGCCCAAGTGATGGAGGCGTGGGGAATCAAAACCATCAAAATGCCAGGCTACGAGGCCGACGACATCCTTGCCACGTTGGCAGCCATGGGTGAGAAGGCCGGCTTCGAGGTGCTGCTGGTCTCCGGTGACCGGGACGCTTTCCAGCTGATCACGGACAACGTCTTTGTCCTCTACCCGAAGAAGGGCGTCAGCGACATCCCCAAGATGGACGCCGCCGCCATCGAGGCCAAGTACTTCGTGAGCCCTGCCCGCTACTCGGACCTTGCCGCATTGGTGGGGGAGACGGCGGACAACCTCCCGGGCGTGCCCGGCGTCGGCCCCAAGACGGCTGCCAAGTGGATCAACCTCTACGGCGGGCTGGAGGGTGTACTGGAGAACCTGGATTCCATCGGCGGGAAGGTGGGTGACGCGCTGCGCGAAAACGTGGAAGCCGTCAAGCGCAACCGCCGCCTGAACCAGCTCCACACGGACCTGGAACTTCCCGTCACCCTCGATGAGCTGTACGAGCCCCGGCCGGACCAGGCAGCCCTTGAGGACCTGTTCGACCAGCTGGAATTCAAGGCGATCCGCGGCCGGCTCTTCGCGCTGTACGGGGACGACAACACTCCCGCGCCTGAGCGTGCGAGCATCGAAACCCCCGAGTTCATCACGCCCGCCGGCGCCGCGGAGCTGACTGAATTCCTGGCGGCAGCCGCAGGACAGCGCTGCGCCCTCGCCGTTGACCTGGTGCCGGGGCGGATCGGCGAGGATGCTGCCGGGCTGGCCATCGTCCGCGACGGCGCCGCCGCGTACATCGATCTCTCTGCCCAGGATGCCGGAACGGAAAACGTCCTGGCCGCCTGGTTGCGCGACCCGGAAGCCCCAAAGGTTATGCACGGGTTCAAAGCCGCCCTGAAAGCCCTGACTTCACGCGGGCTGGAGCTTGAGGGCGTGGTGGACGATACGTCAATTTCCGGCTACCTCATCCAGCCGGACCGCCGCACCTATGAACTGGCCGAACTGGCCCAGCACCACCTCAACGTCGGGATCCCGGCCGCCACCGCCAAAGCCGGCCAGCTGGAGCTGTCCTTCGACGGCGACGACGAAGCAGCTGCGGGCGCACTGGTGCAGGCCGCAGCCGTCGTCCTCGAACTGAGCCGCTACTTCGAGTCGGAGCTGAAGGAACGCCGGGCCGAGGAGTTGCTGTCCAGCCTGGAACTTCCCGTCAGCCGCGTCCTGGCCGACATGGAACTCGCCGGCATCGGAATCGACATGGCCCGGATGGACGAACAGCTCGCGGACCTCGCCAGGGTCATCGACAACGCTCAGGAGCAGGCCTTCGCAGCTATCGGCCACGAGGTTAACCTCGGATCACCCAAGCAGCTGCAGACCGTGCTGTTCGAGGAACTCCAGCTGCCCAAGACCAAGAAGATCAAGTCTGGCTACACCACCGACGCCGCCTCACTGAAGAACCTCCTGGACAAAACCGGCCACGAGTTCCTGGTCCAGCTCATGGCCCACCGGGAAGCCGCCAAGCTGCGTCAAATGCTGGAGTCGCTGAAGAAGTCAGTGGCCGAGGACGGCCGCATCCACACCACCTATGCCCAGAATGTTGCTGCTACGGGCCGGATCTCCTCCAACAATCCCAACCTGCAGAACATCCCCATCCGCAGCGAGGAAGGCCGCCGCGTCCGTGGGATCTTTGTGGTCAGCGACGGTTACGAGTGCCTGCTGTCAGCGGATTACTCCCAGATCGAAATGCGCATCATGGCGCACCTGTCCGGCGATGCCGGCCTCATCCAGGCGTACAAGGACGGCGAGGACCTGCACAGGTTCGTGGGCTCCAACATCTTCCATGTACCAACCGAGGAAGTCACCAGCGCCATGCGCTCGAAGGTGAAGGCCATGTCCTACGGGCTGGCCTACGGCCTGACCTCCTTCGGGCTGTCCAAGCAGCTGGAAATCTCCGTGGACGAGGCACGCACGCTGATGAAGGACTACTTCGACCGGTTCGGCGCGGTCCGGGATTACCTCCGCGGCGTGGTGGACCAGGCACGCGTGGACGGTTACACGGCAACCATCGAGGGACGCCGCCGGTACCTCCCGGACCTGACCAGCACCGACCGGCAGCTGCGGGAGAACGCTGAACGGATCGCCCTCAACAGCCCCATCCAGGGCTCGGCGGCAGATATCATCAAACGCGCCATGCTGGGCGTCCACGCGGAACTCCAGTCGCAGGGCCTGAAATCGCGGATGCTCCTGCAGGTCCACGACGAACTGGTGCTCGAAGTTGCCACGGGGGAGCGGGAAGCGGTGGAAAAGCTTGTTACAGAACAGATGGGAGCAGCGGCGGACCTGACCGTCCCGCTGGAAGTCCAGATTGGCGTCGGACCTAGCTGGTACGACGCCGGACACTAGGACTGGAGGCAACCGCAAAAGAAGGGGTGGAACGGGAAACCGTTCCACCCCTTCTGTCTGCAGCTTTACGCTTGTTGCCCCACGAGCGAAAAGGGCTCAGCCCTTTGAGGCTGCTTCCCGCCGCTGGCGGAGGCGTTCGAGCAAGTGATGCTCCGCGTCCGGACCAGGTGCTACTCCGGCGGGAATGCGGAAGAAGAGCACCATGCCGAGCAGCCACCAGAGGCCGAAGAGAATCCACGGTGGCGGAGTCAGTGCAGCCGGCATGCCGGGAAGGTAGAGGCTGAGCAGTCCCAGGCAGAGGATAACGGCGACGACGCCAATGATGGTGCCGCCGTTGCCCTTGCCGCCTACCCGCAGCGGACGGTCCATGGACGGTTCGCGGCGGCGCAGGATGACAAACACCACGGATACCAGGATGTACGCGATGACGATGCTTGGTGCCCCGGAATCGACCAGCCAGCCCAGCATGGACACGCCGAAGAACGGCGCAAGGAAGGACAGCACACCGATGAAAATGAGGGCGTTGGCCGGTGTGCGGTATTTCGGGTGCAGCTTGCCAAACCATGCCGGCAACATCCCGGAGCGCGCCATGGAGTACATCAGGCGTGAGGCGCCCAGGAGCAGCGAGTTCCAAGAGGTCAGGATTCCGGCAATCCCGCCTGCGATCAGGATCTTGGCCATCAGGTCGTTGCCGAAGAGTGCTCCCATGGCATCGGCAGTTGCAATGTCCGCCTGGGCAATGTCACCTGCAGGCATCGCCGAGGAGGTTGTCAGCACGGTCATGACGTACCAGATCGTGGCGAGCAGGACGGCAACGACGACGAGCTTGCCTATCTGCCTCGCCGGGATGTTGACTTCTTCTGCTGACTGGGGAATGACGTCGAAACCGACAAATAGAAACGGAACCACAACCAGGACCGCGAAGTAGCCGTTCAGGCCGCCGGTGAAAAAGGGTTCCATATTGGTGACCGAGCCGCCCGTGAAGGAACCGAAGACAAGCATCAGGCCGATGATGAGGAGGAAAACCACCACGTAGGTCTGGGCGGCCCCGGCAAGCTTGACGCCGAGGATGTTGATGCCGGTAATGATCACAGCAGCAACGGCCCCCACCAGCGCCCAGGTCAGGTGCACCTGGTATCCGGCGACCTCCCACAGCGGAATCTGGCTGAGGTCAGGAAAGAGGTACTGGGCTGTCCGCGGCAACGCCACTGCCTCGAAGGCAACGATCGTAATGTATCCGCCGGTGATGGCCCAGGACCCGATGAAGGACCACCTTGGGCCCATGCCGCGAAGCAGGAAGTTGTGCTCACCGCCCGCTTTGGGCATGGCTGCCGTCAGTTCGGCGTAGGTTAGACCTACCACCCCCATGATGACGCCGCCGGTGACCATTGCCAGGACGGCTCCCATGGTTCCGGCTGAAGCTATCCACCCGCCGGTGAGCACCACCCAGCCGAAACCGATCATGGCCCCGAAGCCAAGGGCCAGGGCGTCCCAGTTGCCCAGGACCTTTAGCAGTGACGCGTCCGGGCTTTGTTCAGCTTGAGAAGTTTGCATTCATCCTCGCTAGGTTTTCAGGTGCTCTTAGGCGGAATCAGGATTGAGGCGCCACCCAACGCCGCCACGGATTGTGAAGTGCGCCACGGCGTGCTCCAACTTATAGCTCATTGGTGATTGCCACATTGTGCATCGGCCCAAGGTGCCATGGCCAGCTCTGGGCGGTCTGCCTTGTGAAACGCGGCTACGGCTGAAAGGGCCGCGCTTTCACGCAGGCTGGTGGCGACCCTATACCTTGGTTAGGCTCAACAGCGTGGTTGACGTGAGCGCGAAGTATGAGATCCGTCGCTTCGGCGCGGTGTCCGAAGGCAGTGACGGCTACGACCAGGCAGAAACCTGGGCCAGGGCAGTGGCCTTCGGTTTTCATGAGCCTACCCGCAGCCCCGAGCATGTGGCGACGTCCCTTGCCACCTACGAAAAGGACGGCCGGGTCCTGACCGGCGTCTACCAAACAGGCCAGGTGGCGCCGAACTCGCTGCCCGCCGAGGTGCCGGTGGCCACCTTTGCCACCTTCCGCAAGAGCCTGAACATCGGTTTTGGCCGGACCCTTGAGAGCCAGCTGGTCACCTCGGTGACAGTGCGTACCTCGCATCGCCGCCGGGGGCTGTTGCGGTGGATGATGAGCGAGGATCTGCGTCTTGCCAAGGCCGACGGGATCGCGACGGCTGCCCTCACCGCCTCGGAGGGAACAATCTACGGGCGCTTCGGCTACGGTGTTGCAAGCTTCGAGCGCAGCATCAAAGTAGATACCACTACGCGGTTCAGCCTCGGCCACCAGCCCACCGGCA
>NZ_JBNHFF010000192.1:0-6205 GCF_059089965.1 Arthrobacter sp. SPT-J7 | reverse complement strand
GATTTCCGGAGGCGTGCCTGCCGTTTGCCAGCTGTACAACGTCAACCACCGGGACTGGGATTCAAGAGCGGCAGTCTGCGTCCCGGAGAGGGTTGAGGGGGTGAACGGCCCGGAGAGCGTTAAGAGGGTGAAAAGGCCGGAAAGCATAGAGAGGGCGGAGCGTCCACTGTCCACCTGCCCCTTCCGCGTCGAACAACTTCCGGCGTTGGTGCCTGCCCTGAAAATACGGGAAATGATACTTTCCGGCTCCGACGCACAGGACCTGGCGGAGCGGGGCAAACCACCAAGCGCTCCGGGTAGCATCAGGTTGCAGGACATCTTCATTGGCATTGGCGGTGACGAACTTGAGCCGGCCTCCTGCAGTTTGCGGGCGGCAGGGGTGTTCACTGTCCTGGGCGGAGCGGGCGCCGGGAAAAGCAACTTCCTTCGCGCCCTGCCGCTCATGAATTCAGAAGGCCGCCAGTGGCTCTGTCCCGAAGATAGCACGGACCTCCGCGACTTCTGGAAGCGATCGCTTGCCACAGCAGCAGCCGGTGAAACACCAAAGGGTACGGTGGCGTTGGTCGATAACGCCGACCTTCTCCCCGGCGAAGTCATCCGGGACTTGTCGGACTTCAATGCCCTGGGGCACCCAGTGGTCCTCACAGCGACCTACAGCCCCATGCTGCTGCAGCGCGTGCCGCTGGCCATGGGCTCCCGTTCGGCGGGCACCGGCCTCCTGCTTGCACCCCGCTCCCTGTCCGACGGTGATCTCTTCGGTGTCCGGTTCGAGGTAGAGGCCGGTGGACCACCGGGCAGGGGAATCCTCATCACGCTAGGCGCCGCCCGAAGCATCCAGGTGGGTTGGGCTGGTCCCGGGCTGGAAGGCGAGGCCGGAGCCGGAGCATGATGCGCCGCAGCAGCGACCCGCAACTGCGGCGAACCGAGGTCAGGCCGCAAGGGAATGAGGAGCAGTGCCAGGCCAGAAAAGGTACCCGGGCGGGGCGTCAGAGGGCCGGCGCCGCGCTTCCGGTACGGGACGCGAAACTGATGACTCTGTTGTGGAACAGCAGCACCATTGCGGTGGCCGCAGGAACCAGCATCGCCATTCCAGCCAGGGGCAGACCACCAGTCAGCGTGGGGAATCCGATGGTCAGAACGAACAACTGAGCCACCAGCGCGGCAGCCCTGGTCCACCGGTAACCACGGTAAAGGAACACCGCAACCGAATAGAGCCAGGCCGCAAAGGCCAGGAGCAGCGCAAGGGTGAACACCGCGCCCCAGAACGAAAGAACCGGGCTGCCCGCTACCAACTGGTAGCCGTACCAGGCAGCAGCCGCAAGCAGGGCTGTAGCCTCCGCAGCCACAATCAGCGCCACCACGAGGACAGCCGCCGGCCGTGCCGGGAGGGCGCCCGCCGCCGACTGCTCCGCCTTTGGGCCGTCTGACGGGTTCGACGGGTCAGTGGGGTGTTCAGGGGGTCTTGACACACTGGCACCCTACCGGACATAGTCGGACAGTGGTGAGAGTCAGTACCGCCACTGTGACGTATCGCTCAGCGTTCCCGGGATTTCAAGCCTTATTACCCCTTGTTTACACAGCGTTAACATGACAGGCTTGACATAGACGACCAACGGGGCCCTGCCGGGCCCCTTTCCTTTGTAGCTACTAGTGAATAATTTCACAAGGGGCTTTTCCCAGAAATGGAGCAACTGATCAGCATGGATTGGCGTAACCGCGCAGCGTGCCTCGAAAAGGACCCGGAACTGTTCTTCCCCGTAGGGAACACGGGCCCGGCGCTCCTGCAGATTGAGGAAGCGAAAAGCGTCTGCCGCCGGTGCCCGGTAGTGGACACATGCCTGCAGTGGGCTCTCGAGTCGGGCCAGGATGCCGGCGTCTGGGGCGGCATGAGCGAAGACGAGCGCCGCGCCCTGAAGCGCCGGGCAGCGCGCGCCCGCCGGGCTTCCTGATTCCATCAGGCACATAGGCGCTTAAGCTAAACAGCAGTCCGAACACCAAAGGGCCCTGGCCGCAACCTGCAAGGTTGCCGCCAGGGCCTTTTGCTGTCCTACTTGGCGGCCAGGGTGAGTCGTATCTGAACCGCAGTACCACCGCCCTCACGCGGCTGCCATTGGATAGTGCCGCCGAGTTCGCTGGTCACCAGGGTGCGCACGATCTGCAGCCCCAGGCCCTCAACGTGGGGTGTGTCGGGCAGGCCCACGCCGTCGTCGGCGATGGTGACCGTCAGTTCCTCGCTGTCGTCCCCTTCGGAGCGGTCAGCGAGAAGCCATACGGTGCCTGTCCGCCCCTCAAGGCCATGCTCAACTGCATTGGTCACCAGTTCGTTAATGACCAGCGCCAGCGGAGTGGCGAAGTCACTGGGCAGTTCGCCGAACATACCCGAACGCTCGGTCCGGACCTGCTGCGATGGCGAGGCTACTTCGGCGGAAAGCCGGAACTGCCGCCCGATCAGCTCATCGAAATCCACGCTCTGCGTCAGGCCCTGGGACAGTGTTTCGTGGACCAGCGCGATCGTAGCCACCCGGCGCATCGCCTGCTCAAGTCCCTGTTTCGCCTCGTCGCTGACCATGCGGCGGGACTGCATGCGCAACAGCGCGGCAACGGTCTGTAAATTGTTCTTGACCCGGTGATGGATTTCGCGGATGGTGGCGTCCTTGGTCACCAACTCCATCTCCCGCCGCCGCAGCTCGGACACATCGCGGCAAAGAACCAGCGCACCAAAGCGCTGCTGCTCGTCACGCAGCGGAATTGCCCGCAGGGATAGGCTCACCCCGCGGGACTCAATTTCGCTGCGCCAGGGCATCCGGCCCGTGACCACCAGGGGCAACGTCTCGTCCACCATCCGGCGGTCCTTCAGCAGGCTCGCAGTAACCTCGGCCAGCGAGCGGCCCTCCAGCGATTCGCCATCGCCGAGCCGCCGGAAAGCCGAAACACCGTTGGGGCTGGCGTACTGAACGATCCCCTCGGCATCCAGCCTGATCAACCCGTCCCCTACCCGGGGGGCGCCGCGGCGGGAACCCGTAGGCGACGCGAAGTCCGGCCACAACCCAAGGGTCCCCATCCGCAGAAGGTCATAAGCGCACTGCCGGTACGTCAGCTCCAGCCGGGACGGCATCCGCGAGCTCGACAGGTCCATGTGCGTAGTGACAACGGCCAAGGTGCGCCCGTTACGGACCATGGGCACCGCCTCGACCCGCAACGCCATGTCACTGCTCCAGTTGGTTTCGCTGGAGCGTTCGATGGAGCGGCTGTTCCAGGCCTTGTCCACGAGGGGCTGGAGATCTGAGCGGATGGGTTCGCCTACGAAGTCGCCGTGGAACACGGTGTGCGTGGTGGAGGGCCGGACATGCGCCAGCGCCACATACCCGTGGTCCGGGTGGGGGAACCAGAGCGCCAGGTCCGCGAATGCCAGGTCCGCGACCATTTGCCAGTCCCCAACCAGGAGGTGCAGCCATTCGGCATCCCCCGGCCCGAAATCAGCATGTTCCCTGATGGGGTCCGTAAAGATTGCCACTGCACCTCCATTTGCGACGCCGGACTTGCTAGCGTCGAACGATTGACCTCAAGAGCCTCAATGCTACCGACAGTGAGGCCATGTCGTCGGCCTCGAGGGCATTGACCTCATCAAACATACTCTTCGCCCGGGCCAACTGCTCTGCGTTCAGGGCCTCCCAATCCTTCAGCCGCGCCTCCGGCGAGTCTGCAGCATCGGTGGCGTCCAGCACCGCCGTCGTCATGTCCGAGATGGTGGAATACAGGTCATCACGCAAGGCTGCCCGGGCCAGCGCCTGCCACCGGTCCTGCCGCGGTAATCTGCTGATGCGTTCGAGCAGGGAGTCCGCATGGAACCGGTTGAAGACGGTGTAGTACACGGCAGCAACCTCCTCTACCGCGTCTTTACGGACGCGGGCGATCTTTGCGATGTCCAGCAGGACGAAGCTCTCGAAGAGCTCGGCCCACCGCAGTGCGAGCCCTTCCGGCAACTCCCATTCGCCCGCCTTCTCCAGCCAACCGGCAACCCTGTCCCGGTCATCGCCGCGAAGGTAGTTCAGCAGGCGGGCCCGCATCGGATCTATGAGGGGTTTGAATTCACTCACGACGTCGGCAATCGGCCGGGAAACGCTGCCCTGCCCCAGTAGCCAGCGGACAGCCCGGTCCAGCAAGCGACGGATGTCCAGGTGGACAACGCTCCAGTGCTCGGTGGGGAACGACGCCGGCAGGCTGTTCAGTTCCTCGACCATCACGTCGAGCTCGTAAACCTCCCTCAAGGCAACGAACGCCTTGGCCACGGCAACCTCCGAGGCCGATGTTTCTTCCATGGTCCGGAACGCGAACGTAATGCCACCCAGGTTGATCATGTCGTTCGCCACAATGGTCGCGATTATTTCGCGGCGCAGCGGATGGGTGTCCAACTCTGCGTCAAACCGTTCGCGCAACTGCTCCGGGAAGTAAGCCCGCAGCGTCTTCCTGAACCAAGGGTCGTCAGCGAGGTTGCTGTCGCGCAGTGCGGAGGTCAGCTCGATCTTGGCGTAGGCCGCCAGCACGGACAGCTCCGGAGAAGTCAGGCCCTGGCCCTGCTGCAGCCGCTCCCTCAGCACCTCCGTGGTGGGAAGTGCCTCCAGCTCACGGTTCAGGTCGGCCTTCTTTTCCAGCCAGTCCATCAGCCGTTCGTAACTCGGGCTCCACTCGGCTACCCGCGTACGGTCATTCAGCAGCAGGATGTTCTGGTCGATGTTGTCTTCAAGCACCAGCCGGCCCACCTCATCAGTCATCGATGCGAGGAAGCCTGCGCGCTCTTCGGCACTCAGCTTCCCGGCCGCAACCATCCGATCCACGAAAATCTTGATGTTGACCTCGTGGTCGGAGCAGTCAACTCCGGCTGAGTTGTCGATGGCATCGGTGTTGAGGATGACCCCCTGCAACGCGGCTTCGATGCGTCCACGCTGCGTCATGCCCAGGTTTCCACCCTCACCCACCACCTTGACGCGCAGGTCCTTGCCATCAACGCGGATGGCGTCGTTGGCTTTGTCCCCCACGGAGGCGTTGGACTCAGTGCTCGCCTTGACGTAGGTTCCGATGCCGCCGTTGTAGAGGAGGTCGGCCGGAGCCAACAGGATCGCACGCAGGAGTTCCGGCGGGCTGAGTTCCGTTGTTTCGGCGGGAAGCCCCAGCGCGGCGCGTACCTGGGCGGTAACGGGTATTGATTTTGCCTGGCGGGGGAACACTCCGCCGCCTTCGCTGATGAGCGACTTGTTGTAGTCGTCCCACGATGACCTCGGCAGCTCGAACAACCGCTGCCGCTCCACGAAGGAGGTTTCTTCGTCCGGGTTGGGGTCAAGGAGTATGTGGCGGTGATCGAACGCTGCGAGAAGCCGGATGTGGCGCGAGAGGAGCATGCCGTTGCCGAACACGTCGCCGGACATGTCACCCACGCCCACCACGGTGAACGGCTGGGTCTGCGTATCGAGGTCAAGCTCGCTGAAGTGGCGCTTCACGGATTCCCACGCACCCCGGGCTGTAATGCCCATCGCCTTGTGGTCGTAGCCCACGGACCCGCCGGAAGCGAACGCGTCGCCCAGCCAGAATCCGTATTCCTTGGCCAGCCCGTTCGCGATGTCCGAGAAGGTTGCGGTTCCCTTGTCGGCCGCAACCACGAGGTAGGAATCGTCGTCGTCGTGCCTTATAACGTCCGACGGCGGCACCAGCCTTTCGCCGTCACCCTCAGCGACGAGGTTGTCAGTGATGTCAAGGAGACCGCGGATAAAGGTCTTGTAGCTTTCGACGCCTTCGGCCATCCAAGCGGACCGGTCTACCGTGGGGTCTGGAAGCTGCTTGGCGAAGAAGCCGCCCTTGGCCCCAGTGGGCACGATGACGGCGTTCTTAACAGTCTGTGCCTTGACCAGGCCCAGGATTTCGGTGCGGAAATCCTCGCGCCGGTCGGACCAGCGCAGCCCGCCGCGGGCCACCTTGCCGAAGCGGAGGTGGACGCCCTCCACCTGCGGTGCATAGACCCAGATTTCGAACATGGGGCGGGGGAAAGGCAGCCCCTCAATGCGGGCCGGATCGAGTTTGAAGCTGAGGTGGGGCTTGTACTGGTAGAAGTTGGTCCGGAGGGTGGACTCGATCAGGTTCACAAAGGTCCGCAGCACCCGGTCGGCGTCGAGCGTAGCCACCTTTTCGATGGCCGCAGCCAATTCGTCGCGTC
>NZ_JBNHFF010000191.1:0-6290 GCF_059089965.1 Arthrobacter sp. SPT-J7 | reverse complement strand
CTGGTGCTCGAGGCGAAGTAACCGCTGGTCCAGCGCGCCGGAGGGGCAATCATTCTCCCCGGAACATCCGGATAAGGGCTGGTCAACGTTCTTGAAGTCCTACTAGTCTTCAAGAACGGCCCGCAACCGGGAGCCCCAAGGCAATCACGAGGAGCGAAGTTGTCCAACCACACGTACAGCATTTCTGAAATTGTCGGCACGTCGGATCAGGGAGTGGACGACGCCGTCCGGAACGGAATCGCCAAGGCATCCCAAACCCTGCGGAACCTTGACTGGTTCGAGGTCAAGGAGATCCGTGGCCACCTGGAGGAGGGCAAGGTCGCTGACTGGCAGGTCACCATCAAACTCGGTTTCCGGCTCGAGGAACACTAGTCCCAGCACAGCTGGCCCGCAGTCAACACCCGTTTTGGGGACGTTCACTGCGGGCCAGTTTTGCTGTGACGAAAGGCTAATTCGCTGAAACGGCACCTGCTGAGCGCCGCCGCCACACGGTGGGGACGCCGTCGAACGCCGGGAACACGTGGCCTTCGAAGAAGGACAGGACCGTGTGCGGATCGTGGTCCGGGCTCCAGAGGCCGGACACCGGGCAGTGCGAACCGGTAGCGGTAGAGGGAGCACCAACGGCGGCAGCAGCCTGGCGTTCCTTAAGCAGGGCGATGCGTTTCATCTTTGAGACCATCCTTGAAGTAAGAACTTGTTCTTCCAGCCTAGGAAGGCTTCATCTCCCGCCCAATGGGCTCGTGGCCAGAATCCGTCCCTTCAGCTGGCCAACCGTACAGCGGCAGCGGCACAGGCAGCGCTAGTCGCCGCCTTCGGCAACGGTTGCCGCGGCATCCGCTACGGAATGGCGAGGCTGCTCCGCGTTCGCCACAGCGCCGAGGCTGCCCAGCAAGGCAAGGGCATCGGCCGACGGCGACCCGGGCCGGGCGGAATAGATCCTGAGCGTCTGGTCGGCGTCCTCCGGGAGGACAAGGTTCTCAAAGTTCAATTCCAGGTCCCCAACGGCGGGATGGTGCAGGCGGACGGTCCCTGCGGACCTGGTGGCCACTCTGTGCCCCGCCCACCATTGCCGGAAATGCTCGCTGTTGACCGCCAGTTCACCCACCAGCTGGTTGGCCTGGGCATCGCTGGGGTGCCGGCCAACGTCAAGGCGGAGGGCCCCGGCAGCCTCTGCAGCCACCGTCTTCCAGTCGCGGAACAGCTTCCGGGCAGCGGGATCGAGGATGAGCCAGCGGGTCAGGTTCCTTTCCGCCACCGGGAGCGCCGGAAAATCGGTGAAGAGCAGGAAGGCCAACCGGTTCCCGGCCAGTACGTCGCTCCGGCGCCCCAGCACCATTGCCGGCACGTCTCCCACAGCTTCCAGGAGGTGGCGAAGGCCCGGGCGGACCGCCTGCGTGGCCTGCCCGGCTGGCCGCGGGTTCGCAGCGCAGTTCTCCAACAGATCCATCATGTGCTCATGTTCGCTGCTGCTGAGGCGGAGCGCCCGGGACACGGCGTCCAGCACCGTGCGGGATGGGTGGATGTTCCGGCCCTGTTCCAGGCGGACGTAGTAATCGGTGCTCACTCCCGCAAGCATTGCCACTTCCTCCCGCCGAAGTCCTGGCACCCTGCGAGCTCCGGAAGTGGGCCCAGCCCCGGCGTCCTCAGGGCTCAGCCGGGACCGCATGGCTTTGAGGAATTTTCCGAACTCGGCGCTTTGACCCATGCAGACCATTGTGACCCGCGCCGTCCAGCATCTTCTACAACGAAGGTAGGACTGGCAGTCCTAGGAAAAACAAGATCAGGCTTGCTTACTGACATCGGGGCCAAAACTGCATAGGCTCAGTAACGAACCAGCGGAAACCGCTTTCTCGGCGTCGAGCCACCGGCACCCACCCCCGCATCTTTCAAGGAGCCCACTATGTCAGAGCTGACACTGAACAACGGCGTCACCATTCCCCAGCTTGGGTTCGGTGTTTTCCAGGTACCGCCGGAAGACACCCAGCGGACTGTTGAGGACGCGTTCGAGGCGGGATACCGGCACATTGACACCGCTGCCGCCTACCGCAACGAGGCCGGCGTGGGAGCTGCGATCGCGGCCACAGGCATTCCCCGCGAGGACATCTTTGTGACCACCAAGCTCCGGAACGGCGAGCAGGACCGGGCACAGGAAGCGTTCCAGAACAGTCGTTTGGCACTGGGCCTGGACTATGTTGACCTGTACCTCATCCACTGGCCGGTTCCATCGCAGGGCCTGTATGTCCAGGCCTGGAAGGAGATGGAGCGGCTTTACGAAAACAACCAGATCCGTGCCATCGGGGTGTCCAACTTCCTTGCCGACCACTTGGACGACCTGCTGGAGTCCGCGGAAATTGTCCCGGCCGTGAACCAGATCGAGCTCCACCCCAGCTACCAGCAGGCTGAACTGGCGGACAAGTGCCGGAGCCTGGGCATCGCGGTGGAAGCCTACAGCCCGCTGGGACGGGGCGCCGACCTGAATGGTGATGCCGTGACAGCCATTGCCAGCGCCCATAATGCCACCACCGCCCAGGTGGTGCTCGCCTGGCAGTTGGCGGCCGGAAACATCGTGATTCCCAAGTCCAGCCAGCCTGCCCGGATCCGGGAAAACTTCGGGGCCTCGGCCATTACCCTTTCGAATGAGGAGCTTGCAGCCATCACCACGCTTGAGTCCGAAGCGCGCCAAGGGTCGGATCCCGCCGTCGCCTCGTTCACCCAGATGTAGCCGCCCAGCTGTGGCCCAACCAGCTGCAGCCAGGCCCCCGACAGGCTCTGCCACGAAAGGATTCACCAATGCAGTACACCCATCTGGGCCGCTCCGGCCTGAAAGTCTCCCGGCTTTGCCTGGGCACCATGAATTTCGGCCCGCAGACGGAGGAGCCTGACGCCCACGGCATCATGGACTCCGCCCTGGACCACGGCATCAACTTCTTTGACACGGCCAACGTGTATGGCGGAGCAGGGCACCGCGGCTGGACCGAAGAGATCATCGGCCGTTGGTTCGCAAAGGGCGGCGAGCGCCGCGAGCACACGGTGCTGGCTACCAAGCTTTACGGAACCATGACGGACCGGCCCAACGAATCAAAGCTGTCCGCGCTGAACATCCGCCGCGCCCTGGATGCGAGCCTGAAGCGCCTGCAGACGGACTACATCGACATCTACCAGTTCCACCACATTGACCGGGATACCCCCTGGGACGAGATCTGGCAGGCCATCGAAGTAGCCGTCCAGCAGGGCAAGATCCTGTATTCGGGCAGCAGCAACTTCGCAGGCTGGCACATCGCCCAGGCGCAGGAGGCAGCGCGGCGGCGCAACTACACGGGCCTGGTCAGCGAGCAATCCATCTACAACCTTTTCATGCGCCAGGTGGAACTGGAAGTCATTCCGGCGGCCCAGCAGTACGGGCTGGGGCTCATCCCCTGGTCGCCGCTGCAGGGCGGACTCCTGGGCGGGGTGCTTAAGAAGGAACGGCAGGGCGTCCGGCGGACTGAGGGCCGGGCAGCCGAGACCCTGAAAAAGCACCAGGACCAGATCCAGCAGTACGAGGACTTCGCGGAGGAACTGGGCCAGGAGCCCGGCGACGTCGCCCTCGCCTGGCTCCTGCACCAGCCCGCCGTTACGGCGCCCATCATCGGACCGAGGACCCAGGAACAGCTCGACGCCGCCGTCCGCGCTTTGGACGTCACTCTGGACGCCGATGCGCTCAAGCGCCTCGACGATATCTTTCCCGGCCACCGGACGGCACCGGAAGACTACGCGTGGTGAACCCACTCGTTCGCGAAGCCGATACGGTGGCGCCGAGGAGCATCCTTTTCATCGGCGGCACCGGGGTCATCAGTGCGACGGCGGCGGAACGCGCCGTCGCACTGGGGCACCGGCTGACAATCCTCAACCGGGGCCGGTCCACGAGGCCGGTCCCGGAAGGGGTGGAGACTTTGCGTGCGGACGTTCGGGACGTCTCCGCAGTCCGGGAAGCGCTGGCGGGACGGGAGTTCGATGCTGTCGCAGACTTCATCTCCTACAAGCCGGACCAAGCCAAGGCCAGCCTCGACCTGTTCGCCGGACGTGCCGGCCAGTATGTGTTCATCAGCTCCGCGTCCGCGTACCAGAAGCCGCCAACCCGGCTGCCGATCCGCGAGTCGACGCCGCTGAAGAATCCGTTCTGGCAGTACTCGCGGGACAAGATTGCCTGCGAGGAACTGTTTTTCGAGGCTTACCGCGAGCAGGACTTCCCGCTCACCGTGGTGCGCCCGTCGCACACCTACGACCGCACCAAGATTGCCATGGTGGGCGGCTGGACTGACATCCACCGAATGCGCGCCGGTCTGCCTGTCCTGGTGCATGGCGACGGCACGTCCCTCTGGACGCTCACCCACAGCAGGGACTTCGCGAAGGCTTTCGTGGGGCTGCTGTGCCGGCCCCAAGCCATCGGCGAGAGCTACACCATCACCTCTGACGAGTACCTGCCCTGGAACCAGATTTACCAACTGTTTGCCCGGGCGGCAGGCGTGCCGGAGCCGGAGTTGGTGCACGTGGCTTCTGAAACCATCGCAGCGCATAGTGACGAACTTGGTCCCAACCTGCTGGGCGACCGCTCCCACTCGGTGATTTTCGACAACACCAAGATCAAGTCCCTGGTACCTGATTACTGCGCCACTATCCCGTTTGCTGACGGAACCCGGGAAATCGTGGACTGGTACGACGCCAATCCCGGGATGCAGGTTGTAGACCAGCAGTTCATGGACCTGAGTGACCGGTTGACGCACTGGGCCCGCCGAGGCGCCTGACGCTCTAAGAGGCCTCGCCCGGCTCCTTCCGGGCGGGGCCTCTACAACGTTCTGAAGAGCGGCTTTCCAAGCGCGCCGCAAGGTTTCGTTTAACCCATCACCCGCCACTAGGTTACTGAGGAAGCGTTTTCCCACCGAAATTGATTCCACTCCCTCAGCGCCTCGGACGTGGACGGTGACGGCAAGCAGGAAATTGTCTACGGCTCCGCCACCATCGACGACGACGGGTCGCTCCTCTACAGCTCCTTCGCTACGATGCCGGCCGGAAGCGTCTCCCCCGGGGAGGAAGCCCGACTGGGTCACGGCGACGCCATGCACGTCACCGACATCGACCCCGCCCGCCCCGGCAAGGAGATCTTCAGCGTGCACGAGGGCGGCACCTATGCCCCCTACGGCTACGCGATGCGCGACGCCGCCACCGGCGAGGTCCTGTTCGGCGCCTACTCCGGCAGGGACACCGGCCGCGGCATAATCGGCGACGTGGACAAGACCGTTCCGGGCATCGAGAACTGGGCTATCGGCATGCAGTCGGCTGATGGCCGCAAGCTCGGCTCCACGGGATCCGGCACCAACATGAACATCAAGTGGGCCGCGGACATGACCACCCAGCTCATCAACGGCTCCAGGGAACAGACGCCCTCGATCCACGACTGGAAGCGCGGCCGGCTCCTCACTGCCACAGACACCCGCACCAACAACGACACCAAGGGCAACCCGAGCCTGGTGGCTGACGTGGTAGGTGACTGGCGGGAGGAACTGCTGGTAAGGACAGCGGACAGCTCGGCCCTGCGGATGTACCTCAGCACCGAGGTGACAAACCACAAGCTCTACACGCTGATGCACGATCCGCAGTACCGCGCAGAAGTTGCCCGGCAGAACACCGCCTACAACCAGCCGGCCTACACGGACTTCTACCTCGCCTCCGACATGGACTTCGCGGAGGTGCCTCTGCGGGCGGCATGGCTGCCGGGCAGCGTGAAGGCGCTGCAGCACGTACTGGAAGACCTGGTGGAGTCAGGGGAGGTAGCAGGTCCGGTAGGCAGCCAGCTGACGGCCAGCGTCCAGCATGCGGCGAAGGCGGTTGAGGACGGCGACGCCGCCAAGGCCGCGCAGGGACTGCGGCGCTTCGTCGACTTCCTGGGCCAGCAGAAGAGCCCGGACAAGGTATCCGACACCGCACGCGCGGCCCTGACGTACAACGCCGAAAACATCCTGCGGGCCTTTGGGGGCTAGGACGGGCACGGCATAAGGGAGAGACTGTTGCAATGACACTTGCACCGCTGATCAAACTCAATGACGGCTACTCCATTCCGCAGGTAGGTCTCGGCACCTGGCCGCTGGACGACGACCAGGCGGCCACTGCCGTCGTACAGGCCTTGGAAGCCGGGTACAGGCACATCGATACTGCCGTGAAGTACGGCAACGAACGGGGCGTGGGCAACGGCATCCGGGCCAGCGGCTTGGATCGGGAGGAGTTGTTCATCACCACCAAGGTTGATGGCCAGT
>NZ_JBNHFF010000190.1:0-6429 GCF_059089965.1 Arthrobacter sp. SPT-J7 | reverse complement strand
GCCTCCATTTCGAACCCGTGGCGCCAGACCGGCTGGATCACCATGAACCAGCAGCTTAAGGTCCTGCAGGACTCGGGGGTCATTTCCGAGATGGAAACCCGGGATGCCAAGGACAATGACAACACGCAGATCGCGGACATCGACTACTTCATTGATGAGGGAAACTGCGATGCGTTCGTCATCTCGCCCAACTCCACCGCTGCCCTGACCCAGGCCGTGGAACGTGCCTGCGCGACGGGCAAGCCGGTGGTGGTGTTTGACCGTGGGGTGGAAACGGACTGCGCCACCACCTTCATCCACCCGATTGGCGGCTTTGCCTGGGGCATTGACACTGCCACGTTCCTCAGCGAGAGGCTGCAGTCCGGTGACAAGGTGGTGGCCCTCCGCATCCTTCCGGGCGTGGACGTGCTGGAACACCGCTGGGCGGCGGCAAAGAAGATTTTTGAGGAAAAGGGGATCCAGGCGAAGGACTACTTCACAGGAGCGGACCCCACCGAGATCAAGAAAATCATCTCCGATGAACTGGCCACCGGCGACGTCCGGGGCGTGTGGATGGACGCCGGAGACGGCGCGGTGGCCGCACTCGAGGCTTTCGAAGATGCCGGCAAGGACCTTCCGGTGATGACGGGCGAGGACGAGATGAGCTTCCTGACCAAGTGGAAGGAGACAGGCATCGATGCCATGGCCCCCGTCTACTCCAACTTCCAGTGGCGAACCCCGCTGCTGGCACTGGAAAAGATCTTCAAGGGTGAGCAGATCCCGGCCGAATGGATTCTCCCGCAGCAGCCCATCCTTGCGGACGAGCTGGACAACTGGCTGCAGCGCAACCAGGGGATGCCAGGCGGCCACTACGCGAAGTTCGGCGGAGAAGACCTGCCCGGCTACCCGGAGGTTTGGCAGCAACGGCAAATACCCTGACACTGTCCTGCGCGCGGCGTTGAAGGAAGAAGCGTGAAGCGTTCCATCGGAATCAGCACGTGGGTCTGGGAATCTCCCCTGACCGATGCCAACCTGGGTGAATACCTGGCGAAGATCGCCGCGTTGGGGTTTGACGCCGTCGAACTGCCGCTGGAAAACACCGGCGACTTCACGCCCGCCGTGGTCCGCGAAGCCCTGGAGTCCACGGGGCTGACGCCGTTTCTTGTGGGTGCCATGGCGCCGGGGCGGGACCTTGTGTCCGCGGCCCCGGCGTCCGTGGAAAGGACACAGGCTTATCTTCTGGCCTGCATCACCGTGGCCGGCAGTATCGGTTCGCCCACTGTGTGCGGTCCTTTCTACGCCCAGACCGGCCGGGTCTGGCGCATGTCGCCTGAACAGAGGCGGGAAGTTTACGCCGAACTGCGCCAGAACCTGCAGCCGGTGGCAGACCGGGCTCGGGAAGCAGGAGTGCTCCTGGGCATTGAACCGCTGAACCGCTACGAAACGTCGGTGATCAACACGGTGGACCAGGCCCTCGAGGCGCTGGAGCCGTTGCTTGGCAATGGTGTGGGCCTTGCCCTGGACAACTACCACCTTCACATCGAGGAGCGTTCGCTGGCTGCCGCGGTCCGTGCGGCAGGCGAACACCTGGTTCATGTCCAGGTTTCCGGGAACGACCGCGGCGCACCCGGGGGGGACCAGACTGACTGGGGAAGCTTCCTGCAGGCCCTGGATGACGTGGGGTACAGCGGCCCACTGAACATCGAAAGCTTCACGGGGGACAATGCCGCGATTGCCGTTGCGGCCTCAATCTGGCGGCCGCTGGCCCCCAGCCAGGATGAGCTGGCTGCCAGCGGCCTGGCTTTCCTGCGCGGTTTGTCTGCCGGCCGCACCGCGGCTTCAGGTCACTCAGTCGCCCGGTCTTGAAGGTCAGGCAACGAGGGTTTCTGCAGGCTCACCCGCCGGCTCCAAAGTCAGCAGCGTCTCCACCAGGTGCGACGCGAAGTCCTCCTCGAGCGAAAGCACCACGCGGCACCGTGCCCCCGCCACCGGAGGGTAACCCGCGTGCAGCCCCCGGAGGTCGCAGATGGTCTGCCCGCGGCCCGGCCCGTCAGAGGTGTCGACGGCGGCCCGCACCACGGGCGCAACAGCAGCCTGAACAGCACCAACGGCGAGCGCCGCCGCCAGCGGATCATGCATCGCGGAGCAGGGCCGGCCGTAGATGTCCTCGTAGAACCGGAAGTAGTAGCCCAGCATCTCCCCCAGCGCCCGCGCCACAGGCGACGATGATGCCAACAGCGACTGCCGGTGCGGCTCCTCCAGGACAGAGGCCATGGTCACGTCCAGCGGCACCAGGGTCACGTCCCAGTCGGCGGCCAGCACCAGGGCGGCGGCCTCGGGGTCGTTGAAGATGTTGGCCTCGGCCACCGGGGTGATGTTGCCCGGAGCCAGGGCGGCCCCGCCCATCACCGTGACCGACTCCACCAGCGACGGCAAGGCAGGTTCCAGCCGGAGGGCCTCAGCGATGTTGGTCAGCGGGCCGATGGCGAGCACCTTCAACGTGCCCGGGTACGTGCGGGCCAGCCGGACCAGCATCTCAGCCGCGCTCTCGGACGCAACGGAAGCAGCCGCCGTCGTCAGCGAAACCCCGCCGATCCCGTTCTCGCCGTGCACCCATGGCGCCCCGCCGCCGAAGGAGCCGGCGAGAGGGTCATGCGCACCAAGGGCCACCGGCACATCATCGGAGCCGGCAAGCGCCAGCAAGTCCAGGGTGTTGCGGGCGCCTGCGGCGGCACTGACGTTGCCGCTGACCGTCCCGATGCCCTTCACGCAAGCAAAAGGAGAGGCCAGCAGGTAGGCCAGGGCCAGGGCGTCGTCGATGCCTGTGTCGCAGTCCAGGTAGAACGGGGAGGGCTTGGTCATGGTGGTTCTCCTACAGTAAAAAGGGGTTAGACGGTCTCGCCCTTGGGGGCGGCGACGAAGAGGCTGACGATGAACGCGGCGGCGGTGATGGCCACCGAGATCCAGAGGGCGGTGGCGTACCCGGCGGCGGTGGCCTGGGCTGCGAACGGCGCCACGAGGACGACGCCGAGGCTCGCCCCGATGCCGAAGGAGGCACCGTTGATCCCGGGCAGGGCGGCCGGGGCTTCCTTGGGTGAGAGCAGCACCGAGAGCCCGTTGATGGCGGTGAGGAAAAAGCCGTTGTAGAAGATGCCCAGGGCGGCGACGGCAATCAGCACCGCAATCTGGTTCTCGGAGAAGCTGGCGGCGGCGACGGCGCAGGCCAGGCTAAGCCCCGTGCCGAACCGGAGGGTCTTGATCCAGCCGCGGCGGTCCGCCAGCCATCCCGCCAAAGGTGCGGCGAACACGCCGATCAGCGCGGCGGGGGTGAGGAACAGCAGGGCCGAGATGGAGGAGGAAAGCCCGAAGCCGCCGTCGGGGTCCTGGCTGAGCAGCACCACGGTGAAGTTGATGACCGCGAAGATGCCGGCGAGGGTGAGGACGGTGGTGGCGATGACCGGCCACACCTGGCGGGAGCGGAGGTGGTGCACGGCGATGAGCGGGTGGCTGCGGCGCTTCTCGATGGACCAGAATCCCGCAAAGGACAAAACGGTGCCGGCCAGCAGGGCCAGGGCGGTGGGCGAGGTCCATTTGGCGGCCGAACCGTCGGAGACGAAGTACGTCAGGAATACCAGGAACAGCGAGAGGGAGCCGGCGCCCCACCAGTCCATGGCACCGCGGACCCCAACAGGCCGCCCGGCGGGCACCAGCCGGAAGATGCAGAGGGCGGCGATGGCGGTGAGGACGAGCACGACGACGAAGATGGACCGGAAGCCGAGGGTCTCGGCCATGAGCCCGCCGACGTAGCCGTCCACGCCGCCGATCCCGCCGTTGATGGCGGCGATGATGCCCACGGAGGTGCCGAAGACCTTGGCCTGCAGGTTCTCGCTGAGCACGATGTAGGCGAGCGCGAACACGGCGCTGGAGACGCCCTGCAGGAACCGGCCGGTGACCAGCAGCGGGAGGGTGGGGGCGGCGATGCAGAGGATGGTGCCGGCGCCCATGATGCCCAGGACCAGCAGCAGCGCGGCGCGGCGTCCGATGAAGTCGCTCCACCGGCCGATCACGGGCCCGGCGATGGCGCCGGCCAGGAAGAACATGGACTGGACGGGGGCGGCGCTGTCCGCGCTTTCGCCGAAGCCCGCGGCGATCTGCGGCAGCGCGGGAGTGACCATGCTGGCGTTCAGCTGGAAGGACAGCACGCCCAGCAGCAGGGTGGAGATCAGCAGGGCGGCGCGGCGGCCGGAGAGCCTGGCCGCATCGTCATCGGGAAGTACGACGGCGGCGCCTCCTTCCGCGAGAGGCGCGGCTGCGGCGGGGGTCGGGGTGTTCACATCAAACTCCTTTGTTCGAGCAGAAGCGATCGTCTTTTCGTGGCGATTCGAGTTGTTATACAACCATGTATGACTCACAAGTACAACCATGCGCTACACTTTTTCGAAAGCCCGGCCGCTTCCGGCCCTCCCCCTGAGAGAGTTTTCCCATGAACACAACACGTCCTGCCGTCACCGTGGTCGGCAGCATCAACTTGGACCTGATTGCCACCGCCGAGCGGCTTCCGACGGCGGGCGAAACCATTGGCGGCGCAGTCTTGTCCGAGCAGCCCGGCGGCAAGGGCGCCAACCAGGCCGCTGCCGCGGCACGCCTGGGCGGGAGCGTCCGGATGGTCGGCGCTGTGGGCCAGGACGCGTCCGGGCAGCGGATGCTGGACGCTCTGGCTGCCGCCGGCGTTGACACCTCGGACGTTGCCGTACTCCCCCAGCCGACCGGGACGGCGCTGATCGTGGTTGACCGCGACGGCGAAAACCAGATCGTGGTGTGCCCGGGCGCCAACTCGCATCTGTCGCCGGGCGGGGTGGAGTTCGGCCCGGAGGAGACGGTGCTGTGCCAGCTGGAGGTCGGCCTGGACGTGGTGCTGGACGCCGCCCGGAAGGCGCAGGGCTTCTTTGTGCTGAACGCGGCGCCAGCCATGGACCTCCCGGCGGAGCTGCTGGAGCGGTGTGACCTGGTGATCGTCAACGAGAGCGAGTACGCCCTGATCCCGGCCCTCGCCGAGGCGAAGCTGGTGGCGGTCACGTACGGCAAGGACGGCTCGGCGATGTTCGAGCACGGCCGGAAGGTGGCCGAGGCCCCGTCTGCTGCGGTGTCGGTGGCGAACACCGTGGGCGCGGGCGACGCGTTCTGCGCCGCCCTGGTCCTGGCGCTGCGGAGCGGGCTGGACTACACCCGGGCCCTGGCTGTCGCCAACGCCGTGGGTGCGGACGCCGTGGGTGATCCGTCGTCGCAGCCGGATTTGGCACACTTGGGCCACTACGTGGAGCGGACCGCCGCTGCTTCGGGCGCTTCCTCGTGACGGTCACGTTCCGGCGGGCCGTGCCTGCGGACTTTTGTGAGGTACGGCGGATCACCCGCGACGCCTACCTTCGGGCCGGTCACTTCGCCGCCGACCATCCGTACATGAGCGTACTGGAGGATGTGGAGCACCGCGCGGAGCACGCGCAGGCATGGGTGGCGGAGGCTGCCGGGAAACTGGTGGCGGCGGTGACCCTGACGTTCGCCGGCCAGCCGTACAGCGAGATCGCGCGGGACGGGGAACTGGAGTTCCAGATGCTGGCGGTGGACCCGGCGTACCAGGGCGGCGGCGTGGGCCGGGCCGTCGTTGGCGAGATCATGGAGCACGCCCGGAAACTGCCTGGCATCGGGGCGATCAGCATCACCAGCGCCACGTTCATGGAGCGCGCCCACGGGCTTTATGAGTCGCTGGGCTTCCGCCGCGCCCCCGCACGGGACTGGTACGTGCCGGGCGAGGACGTGCTGCTGTGGGTGTTCCGGCTGGAGCTCGGAGGTGAAGCTTTCAAAACGCCAGTCCGGACCTGCGGCAATACTCGCTAAACAAACAAGAGTTCTTCCCGAGTTGGGCTCCAGACGCGGATTGCGCGGTGGGGGTGGATGTTTCCTGCTTTGGACGGCGGACGGGCGCGCACCCGCGAAACCACTTGCTTTGCGGCGTGGAGCTGTTGTGGGGATTTGAAATATTTCCAGTTTGTGTGATGTCATCCCTATTGGCAAACATGCCCCGGACGCAGATGTAATCCACTGACCGTCCACACCCCTATTTGGAGTAGATTTTGGTTAACGGTCTCACGGGATATGTAGAATCTTTCGCCGGCGGAATGCGTTTAGATTCGGCGGAGATATTTGCAAAGATTCTTGCGGACAATGATGATAGCGGCCGCCATGGCGTCCTAATACCAAAGGCAAGTTATACGTTCTTTCCGGATCTCCAGATTCCAGACCCGAGCAAAAACGAAACCGTGTTTTTTGCTGCCCACCACAGAGGCTTGAACCGCGAGGTGGGGCTCGCCTGGAAGTACTACCAGCGGTACCCTGAGCGAAGAGTGACGCGACTAGATGCGGCACTAAATGACCGCTCCCACGGGCGACGCCTCC
>NZ_JBNHFF010000189.1:0-6502 GCF_059089965.1 Arthrobacter sp. SPT-J7 | reverse complement strand
GGCAAACTGCTGATCGTGGACTGCGGCGTCCTCTTCCCGGAGGAAACCCAGCCCGGCGTCGACCTGATCCTGCCTGATTTCTCCTACATTGAGAACCGGCTGGACGACATCGTTGCCGTTGTCCTCACCCACGGTCACGAGGACCACATTGGCGCCGTTCCCTACCTGCTGCGCCTCCGCGCCGACATCCCGTTGGTGGGCTCGCAACTGACGCTTGCCCTGATCGAGGCGAAGCTGCAGGAGCACCGCATTCGGCCCTACACCCTCACCGTCGAGGAGGGCCAGGTAGAGAAGTTCGGTCCATTCGAGTGCGAATTCGTGGCAGTTAACCACTCCATTCCCGACGCCCTCGCCGTGTTCATCCGCACCGCAGGCGGCACCGTCCTGCACACGGGCGACTTCAAGATGGACCAGCTTCCCCTTGACGGACGCATCACCGACCTGCGGCACTTCGCCAAGCTCGGCGAAGAGGGCGTTGACCTTTTTATGTCGGATTCGACCAATGCTGACGTCCCCGGTTTCACCACCGCCGAGAAGGAAATCGGTCCCACGCTGGAGCGCCTCTTCGGGCAGGCCACCAAGCGGATCATTGTGGCATCCTTCTCCTCCCACGTGCACCGGGTCCAGCAGGTGTTGGACGCTGCCGCCAAGCACAACCGCAAGGTTGCCTTCGTCGGTCGGTCCATGGTAAGGAACATGGCCATCGCGGAAAAGCTGGGCTACCTGGATGTCCCGCCCGGCCTCATCGTGGACATCAAGAACATCGACAACCTGCCGGACAACCGCGTGGTGCTGATGTCCACCGGTTCCCAGGGTGAACCGATGGCAGCCCTGTCCCGCATGGCGAACGGCGACCACCGCGTGGTGGTGGGCGACGGTGACACCGTGATCCTCGCGTCCAGCCTCATCCCAGGCAACGAAAACGCCGTCTTCCGGATCATCAACGGACTGCTCAAGCTGGGCGCCGACGTGATCCACAAGGGCAATGCAAAGGTCCACGTTTCCGGCCACGCCGCGGCGGGCGAACTACTGTACTGCTACAACATTCTTGAGCCGCTGAACGCCATGCCGGTCCACGGTGAAACCCGCCACCTGATCGCCAATGGCAAGATCGCCATCGAATCCGGTGTCCCGGAAGCCAGCGTGATCCTCGCCGACAACGGCACCGTGATCGATCTCAAGGACCACCGCGCAGACGTTGTCGGCCAAGTTGAAGTCGGTTTTGTCTATGTGGATGGATCGAGCGTTGGCGAGGTCACCGAGGCCGACCTCAAGGACCGCCAGACCTTGGGCGATGAAGGCTTCATCTCCATCATTACGGTCATCCACCGCGCTACCGGCAAGGTAGTGTCCGGGCCGGAGATCCACGCCCGTGGTGTGGCGGAGGACGACGCCGTGTTCGACGAAATCATCCCCAAGATCAACGCCGCGCTGGAAGAAGCCGTGCTGAACCACACGGACCACACTACCCACCAGCTCCAGCAAGTGGTCCGCCGCGTGGTGGGGACGTGGGTCAACCGCAAGCTCCGCCGCAAGCCCATGATCATCCCCGTGGTGCTCGAAGCCTAAGGGAGCGCCACCGCCTCCGGCCCGTTCTTCCGCGTCAACGGGGAGTGCGGGCTGGAGGCGGTTAAGCGGCCCGAACCGGGATCCTCCGGCCCCGAAATACCCGGGATACCGGCGCACTTCCGGTACCGTGGCTGGTATGGCCACTCGTACTACTTCCGCGCCCAATGGTTCAAGCAGGGCCAGTTCCGGCAGCAAACCAGGTGGCCGCGGTTCCGGCTCCACGGCGGCGAAAACCACGGCAGCCAAGTCCGGGCGGACGGGCAGTTCCGGTACGGCGCGCACACGCCAGCTTCCCGCCGTCGAACAGCACCAGCCCTGGCTGCTGCGGGTCGTGGGCGGAGCATGGCTCGGCATCGGCCACCTTGTGGGCGGGGGGGTGCGGCGCATCGGCCATGACGTCAGCGACCTTCCGGCCGACGAGCGCCGCGACGGCGCTGCCCTTTTCAACCTGGCGCTGGGTGTGTTCATCGCCACCTTTGCCTGGTGGGGCCTCACTGGCTGGTTCCCGGACGCCGTCCATAGCGTGGTGAACGGTACCTTCGGCTGGATCTCCCTGCTGCTTCCACTCATGCTTTTCGTCTGTGCCTTCCGGCTCTTCCGCCGCCCCTCCGACGGGCGGGGCAACAACCGGGTGGGCATCGGCTTCCTCATCATGACCTTCGCCGGCTGCGGCCTGGCCCACGTCCTAAGCGGCCAGCCCACCGTCGCCCAGGGCTTTGACGGGTTGCGCCAGGCCGGCGGCATGCTTGGTTTCCTGGGCGCTTCGCCGCTGGCAGCCATCCATCCGGCCGTTCCGCTGGTGCTCTACGGGCTGCTGGCTTTTGTTTCCCTGCTCATCATCACCGCCACGCCCTTCGGTGCCATTCCACGGCGGCTGCGCGGTGCCTACGAGCACCTCATGGGCATCGACCTCCAGGACGGGGAACAGGACAGGGACCGGCACGACCGAAGCTACCTTGAACGGACCCCGCCTGCCGCCGCACCCAAAAAGAAGAAGCGCCGCCTGTTCGGCAAGGACGAGGACGCCGACGCCGGCCTGGAAGGCTATGTGGGCGACGAAGCGTTCGAGCACGCCGTCATCGACGATGACGAACCGCAGCCGCCCCGGCCCGCCCCAGGGGTGCGCCGCCCCACCCAGGCGGAGATCGCTGTCGAGAAGATCAAGGCGGCCCAGGGACTGGGCGCTGCTTCCGCTGCCCTGGACGAGAACGCCACCGAAGCTATCCCGATGATCACCCCAGGCCGGCCCGCCCCCAGCGGCCAGGCAGGCTCCGCGGCACCCACCGTTCCTTCCAACCCCGTCGCTCCGGCCCCGCCGCCCGTACCCATCCCGCAGCGGACCGAGCAACTGTCCCTCGCCGGCGACGTTACGTACACCCTCCCTGCCTCGGACTATCTGACCCCTGGCTCAATCCCCAAGGAGCGCACGGAGGCCAACGACGCCGTCGTCGCCGCCCTGACCGACACACTCCAGCAGTTCAACGTCGATGCCACCGTCACAGGCTTCAGCCGGGGCCCCACCGTTACCCGGTACGAGATCGAACTGGCCCCCGGAACCAAGGTGGAACGCGTCACGGCGCTGTCCAAGAACATCTCCTACGCGGTGGCCTCCAGCGACGTCCGGATCCTCAGCCCCATCCCCGGTAAGTCTGCCATCGGCATCGAGATCCCCAACACGGACCGCGAAACCGTTTCCCTAGGTGACGTGCTGCGCAGCCAGAACGCCCGCCGCACCGACCACCCGATGGTGATGGGTGTGGGCAAGGACGTTGAAGGCGGCTATGTGGTGGCCAATCTCGCCAAGATGCCCCACCTGCTGGTGGCCGGCGCCACCGGTGCCGGTAAGTCCTCCTTCGTGAACTCGATGATTACGTCCATCCTCATGCGCTCCACCCCGGACGAGGTGCGCATGGTGATGGTGGACCCCAAGCGCGTGGAACTCACCGCCTACGAGGGCGTCCCGCACCTCATCACGCCCATCATCACCAACCCCAAGAAGGCAGCAGAGGCCCTTCAATGGGTGGTCCGCGAGATGGACGCCCGGTACGACGACCTCGCCAACTACGGCTTCAAGCACATCGACGACTTCAACAAGGCCGTCCGCGCCGGCAAGGTTCAGCCTCCGGTTGACTCCAAGCGCGTCATCCGTCCGTACCCCTACCTGCTGGTGATCGTGGACGAGCTCGCCGACCTCATGATGGTGGCGCCACGCGACGTTGAAGACTCCATCGTCCGCATCACGCAGCTTGCCCGTGCCGCCGGTATCCACCTGGTCCTTGCCACGCAGCGGCCGTCCGTGGACGTCGTCACCGGCTTGATCAAGGCCAACGTTCCCTCCAGGATGGCCTTTGCCACGTCTTCCGTCACCGACTCCCGCGTGGTTCTGGACCAGCCGGGCGCGGAAAAGCTGATTGGCCAGGGCGATGCACTCTTCCTGCCCATGGGCGCTTCAAAAGCCATGCGTGTCCAGGGTGCCTGGGTCACCGAATCTGAGATCCACAAGGTGGTTGAGCACGTCAAGGGGCAGTTGCAGGCCACCTACCGCGACGATGTCGCCGCCGAAGCACCCAAGAAGCAGATCGACGACGACATCGGGGACGACCTCGAGGTGCTGCTGCAGGCCACCGAACTGGTGGTCACCACGCAGTTCGGCTCCACGTCCATGCTCCAGCGCAAGCTGCGGGTTGGCTTCGCCAAGGCCGGCCGCCTGATGGACCTGCTCGAATCGCGGGGAGTGGTGGGCCCGTCGGAGGGTTCCAAAGCCCGTGACGTCCTGGTGAAGCCGGACGACCTGGCGCCGGTCCTCGCGGCCATGAAGGGCCAGGAGGCGCCGAAGGCACCCGATGCGCAGACTGCAGCCCTCAGCGACAACGCCAACGCCAATATCGCCCAGGGCGGCTACGCCGAGGACCTGGTGGCAGCGGACCTGGACCAGCGGAAGCAGAACGTCGAATATTACGACGGGTCTGATTCCGCTCCCGGCGGGTATGACGACGAAGACGGCTCGGAAGACGCCTGGTCCCTGACCGGGCGCTAGTTCAAAGAATGTAGCCTAGAAAGGTGACTAGCACCGATGCAACCGCCGCCGGCTCAGGACGTGCCGGGGTCTGGAACCTTCCCAATGTCCTGACCATGCTCCGCATCGTGCTGGTGCCGTTCTTCGTGTGGTTCCTGATCGCGGACGCGCCGGGCCTGCAAAGCGAGGCTGGGCCTTGGCGCTGGGCAGCGGTTACGGCGTTCGCCGTCGCAATCTACACGGACAAGCTCGACGGCGACATCGCCAGGAGCCGGAACCTCGTGACCGACTTCGGCAAGATTGCCGATCCGATTGCGGACAAGCTGCTGATTGGGTCCGCACTGGTCATGCTGTCCGTGCTCGGCGAACTGCCCTGGTGGGTCACGGTGGTGATTCTGGTCCGTGAATGGGGTATCACCGCCCTGCGTTTCTTTGTGATCCGCTACGGTGTCATTCCTGCGTCGCGCGGCGGCAAGCTCAAAACGGTCGTCCAGACGGCGGCCATCTTCCTGTACCTCCTGCCGCTGGCAGCCATTATGCCTTGGCTGTCATGGGTAGCCTTCGCCGTGATGATGGTCGCCGTGCTGATCACGGTCTGGACCGGCGTGGAGTATGTTGTCGAGGCGCTGCGCCTGCGGTCCAAAGGAAAGCTGCAGGGAAAGGCGAACGAGCAGGAGCCGGCATGACCAACCTTCACCATCTGTCAGAACAGGCCGTCAGGAAGGCTCTGGAGCGGAGCCGCACCGTCGCCACGGCCGAGTCGCTGACTGCCGGCATGGTCTCAGCCGTCCTGGCTGACACCCCGGGTGCCTCCGGGATGCTGCAGGGCGGGGTGGTGGCGTACCAGAACTCGGTCAAGGAGAACGTCCTGAAGGTTTCCCCGGAGCTGCTCGCCGACGTCGGATCCGTTGACAGCGGTGTTGCCGCCGCCATGGCTGCCGGCGCCCGGGCCGCCCTTGGTGCCGATATCGGTATCTCAGCCACCGGAGTAGCCGGACCCGAACCACACGATGGAAAGCCCGTGGGAACGGTGTACATCGGCATAGCTACGGCTGCGGGAACAACCGGGTATGAGTATTTGTTTTCCGGGAGCCGGGCCGAGATCCGTGGGCAGGCATGCGGTGCTGCCTTGGAAAGGCTGCTGGAAGAACTGGCTTCCTGAAGTTACCCGCCTGTAAAGTTGGTGGGAACAAAAGCCGGTGCCGATTAGTTATTACATTGTGTCGCTTCCAGAGAGCGGGGGCGCCTAGGATAAAACAACCACTATGGTTCGCTCTACGCGGATCGACTATGAGGAGCAAGGCGATACAGATGGTAAAGCAGCCCGTATCCGTAAACGGCGTTGTCCGCTGGAAGGATGTGGGCCTCGCCGATCAGGCTAAAAGCGAACAGAAGGAGCGCAAGATGGTTGTACTTCGTCACGAAATCGGTGATGTCCTGCGCGATGTTCGCCAGCGTCAGGGGCGCACGCTCCGTGAAGTTTCGCACAGCGCCCGTGTCTCCTTGGGCTACCTGAGTGAAGTGGAGCGCGGCCAGAAGGAAGCATCCTCCGAGTTGCTTTCCTCGATCTGCTCGGCCCTGGACGTCCCGTTGTCCAGCATGCTTCGTGAGGTCAGTGACCGTGTGGCAGTTGCCGAAGGCGTTGCCGTTCCGGACACCGTACCCCAGGAATTCTCCCAGCGTTATGGACGTGATCTTGATCGCGACCTTAACACTGAACTCAACGACGAACTTTCAACGGGCCTGTTCTCCGGCGCCCGGTAAGGGCTGATCCACCACCTGGTGGCCCTGCAACACATGAAGCCTCCGGCGGTGCCGGGGGCTTCAGTTGTGTCCGGGCACTTTCGTGCCTGCTTGCCCTGCCTGCTTGCCCTGCTCGCCGCGCCCTACTTCTCCCCGGCCGCCGGGGCCGGGGGA
>NZ_JBNHFF010000188.1:0-6511 GCF_059089965.1 Arthrobacter sp. SPT-J7 | reverse complement strand
GCCCCGGTCGCCCATCTTCGACTCGAAAATGCGCATCTCTGGCACGCCCACTGGAGTACTCCAGTTCTTGCATTCGACGAAGATGAGGGGGCTTGCCTGCGCCGACCAGAAAGTGTCTTTCAGTCTGTTCAATAGGACAAGGTCGATCTCTTCCTCAGCTGTTCTGAAGTTCTTCTCGAGAACGGACAAATCGGGCTCTTCTGCCCGGACAAGGGCATCGACCAGCGATTCCAGCGCATCGCCCCGGGCTTTGGTCGTATGCGACTCCTTATCAGCAGACATCGTATCCAGACGGCCAAGTGCATCAGCCGCCCGTGCAAGCCAGAATTCCCGCCCCAGCTTGCTGTCGAAAGATGCGAGCACACCGAACAGTTTGCCGAGAGTACTTGCTTGGGAAGTGAGGTACTGCGCTGATCCTAGCCAGTAGTCCTCCAGGTACACCTGAGCGGCTTGCTCGGTCGAGACATCTTGCTCGGAAGCATGTTCCGTCAAGACATAGGAAACGGCCGTATCTCCCGGAAGGTGGTGCAGCAGGACACACAACAGCAGCGGCCAGGCCAGCATTGGGGCATCCCGATAAAGAAGCGCGAACGATTCCGCTGCCCTGCCGACCCCGTATTTATCAATTCCGCGTTCTTCCGCGGCCCTCATGATGTCTGTAACGAAGCCATGTGTCGGTTCGATGGGGCTGTCATATACCATGTCCCGGAAGATGACCACTTGCTCGATACCGGTATCCAGCCATTGGCCGGCAAGTAACTTCCCCAGGGCAATCAGGTCATCGGCAGGAGACTGGGTTTGAAAAGAGGCAAGCTTCTTCTCGTGGGCGGCCACGGCAGCAGCATCCCACTCCCACTCCTTTTCAACCCGTTGTTCTAAGTCAGCGATAATTTCCGGCATGGTCTTGGCGGGTTTCGAGGGCTTGCTCTCGATCGTCTTTGCGAAAACTTCGTGCACCCAAAGCTCACTCTCGGCCACCTGACCGCTGCGCACGGTGGTATAGGTCGCAATGAATGAGTCCCAGCCAAGGCCTCCGTCGCGAAGGGTCTGCGATACTTCATCCGCTGAGGCTCGGTATTCGACTTCGAACCCGTGCATCGGCTGCTCAGGTGACTCCACTTCGGCCATGTGTGTTTGGTCGTGACGGAAAAGCAGCCTGGGCATGGCGCTCGTCGATTTTCTCCACATGAGCGCCACCCGATCCCCAACTTTGAGGTATGTGTCGAACCCCATGCTTCTCCTCTGCGATGTCGCTCCCCGACCATCGGGGCGGCCGTACTAGCCTAATGCTCCCCGGATGTAAGTGCGGGAAGCCCACGAGCAGAGCGACGCTCTCAGGGCGGCCGACAGCGGAGTGCACGTCTTTTCCGACATGCGCCATCATGCGCCGAGTTCGCGTGCACGCTGCACATTCTTGGAGGGTCGAAATTCAGGACGTACAGCCTGCCTACCTGGCACAACTGCAAAGAGGCGCGCCCGGCCAAAGCCTGACGCGCCCTTCGTGTTAGGCCTCTAAGTCAGTCGACGAGTACCGGGGACTTGGCACGGTCGGCAGATTCGGAAACAGTCGCAGTATCCCGCTTCCGGTGGTTCAACCAGTTCGCCACCGCCAACAGCGCCACGAGTCCAAAGGTGCTCAGGAGCTGCGGCCGTGAGTCCTCGCCGATGAAGCCCACCGTGAAGATCGCCGCGAGGATGACCAGGCCAACCACCGTGAGCCAGGGGAAGCCGGGCATTCGCAGCGGAAGCTTCGTTCCCTCGCGGTCGGCGCGGAGGCGCAGCGCGAGCTGGGCCAGGAGCGCGGACGTCCATACCAGCAGACACGTCGAGCCCACAATGTTGAGCAGGACGGGCAGGACCTTCTCTGGGAAGGCCAGCTCCAGCACCACCGTGACAACGCCGAAGGCGACGCTGGCCAGTACCGCCACCACCGGAACCCGCGCGGTCGACACGGAAGCGAGCCAGCGCGGCGCTTCACCCCGCTCCGCCAAAGAGAACGCCATCCGGGACGCACCGTACAGGTTGGCGTTGAGGGCGGAGAGCAGGGCGGCGACCGCCACCAGCGTGATGGCGGTGGCAGCACCGGGCATTCCGGCAGCGTCCAGCACAGCGGCGAACGGGCTCTTCAGCCCTTCCGAACCCACCGGAACCACGGCCGCGATAATGAAGATCGCACCGATGTAGAACACCAGGATGCGCCACAGCACGGTCCGGACAGCTTTCTTCACGCTGCGGGCCGGCTCCGCGGTCTCGGCTGCCGCCACGGACACGATCTCCGTGCCGCCGAACGCGAACGCCACCACAAACAGCGCCGTCGCAATGCCGCCGAAACTGCTGACCGCGAAGCCCTCACCCATGAAGTTCGCCAGGCCCGGCGACTGCACCCCCGGCACCAAGCCGAAGAGCAGCGCAAAGCCCACTAGGAGGAACCCGACGATCGCCGCCACCTTGAGCAGCGCAAACCAGAACTCGAACTCGCCGAAGTTCTTCACGCTGGTTAAGTTCACCGCGGTCAGCACCACAATGAACACGAAGGCCATCAGCCACACCGGCAGCGCCGGGAAGATGGTGGCCAGCAGGCCCGCCGCACCGAGCGCTTCCGCCGCGATGACCACCACGAGCTGCAGCCACCACAACCAGCCCACCGTGGCGCCGGCCACCGGCCCGTACGCTTTGGCGGTGTAGACGGAGAAGGCGCCGCTGTCCGGGTTGGCGGCGGCCATCTCACCGAGCGCCCACATCACCAGGATGATGAGCGTGCCCGCCACGAGATAGGAGATCAGCACGGCCGGGCCGGCCGCCTGGATGCCGGCACCGGAGCCGATGAAGAGGCCCGCGCCGATGGCGCTTCCAAGGCCCATCATCGTGAGCTGGCGGGGTTTAAGGGCCGCGCCGAGGGCGCGGGCAGACGTCTTTGTCTGTTGTTCCATGGGGATTCCTCTTAGTTGTAGGTGGAACGGAATAGTAAGGAACCAGACAATGGTCAGACTGCGTGGGCTTCGAGGAGCCGGAGCACGCGGTCGTTGGATGCGGGGTCGGCCACGGTGATCCGCACGCCGTCACCCTGGTACGCCCGGACCAGGATGCCGGCGCCGTCGAACGCCTCGACGAGGCTCGCCCGGAGCTCGTCATCCGCACGGATCCACAGGAAATTGCCCTGGCTCGCCTGCAGCTGCCAGCCCTGGGCTTCCAGCCGCGAGGCCATCCGGCCCCGCTCCTGCTTCACCGCGGCAACGCGCGCTTCCATCTCCTCCCCCGCGTCCAGCGAAGCGACGGCTGCCTTCTGCGCCAGCGCGCTCACCGAGAAGGGCAAGGCGGTCCGGCGCAGCCCCTCAGCAATGGCCGGCGCGGCCACGGCGTACCCCGCCCGCAGGCCGGCGAGGCCGTAGGCCTTGGAGAAGGTACGCAGGATGCAGACGTTCGGGTACTCGCGGTACAGCGCCAAGGAATCGGGGCCGCTGCCCGCTTCGGCGTACTCCACGTAGGCCTCGTCGATCACCACGAGGATGTCGGAGCGGACGGCGCGCAGGAAAGCGTCGATGCGGTCGTGGCCGATCGGCACGCCGGTGGGATTGTTGGGGGTGCAGAGCAGGATCACGTTCGTACGCTCGGTGACGGCCGCGGCCATGGCGTCGAGGTCGTGGCCCTCCAGGTGGTCCAGCGGAACGCGGACCGGCAGGGCGCCTGCCAGCTCCACCAGGATGGGGTAAGCCTCGAAGGAACGCCATGCGAAGACCACTTCATCTCCAGCGTCGCACAGTCCGGTGATGATCTGTTGAAGGACGCCCACGCTCCCCGGTCCCACCGCCACTTCCCCTGCCGTGACACCTAGGTGCCACGCGATCCGTTCGCGGAGTTCGCCGGCGGCCGAGTCGGGGTAGCGGTTCATGGTGCCGGCCGCTGCAGCCACCGCAGCGGTGGCTGCAGGCAGCGGGTCGTAGTGGCTTTCGTTGCTGGCGAGGGCTGCGATGTCCGTGCCGGCGCTGCGCCTGCCCGGGACATAGGACGGAAGGCCGGTCACGGCGTCACGAAGGGTGGGGCGCGCGGTATCCGGTGAAGTCCAGAACTGAGTGAGGGTCATGAGGACCGATCTTGATTGTGACCTGGTGCACATTGCAAGATACGCTCATGCCATTGGGACTTCTGCTCAACTTCTACCGTGTGTGGTGAAAATATGACCATCGCGAACTCTCGCACCCTTGATTCGCTCGACGGCCGCATCATCCTGGCCCTCGACAAGGACCCCGAAGCCAGCGCCCTGGCACTCTCCCGGACACTCGGCGTCGCACGCAACACCGTCCACGCCCGACTGGCGCGGCTGGAGCGCAGCGGCGCCCTCCGCTCCTTCAGCCGCAGGCTGGACCCCGCCGCACTCGTACGAACTGATGGCCTTCCTCTCGCTGGAAATCAGCCAGACGTGGTTCGGCTCGGTGGAAAGCGGACTCGCCGCCATCCCGGAGGTCATTGAGGTGCACGCCACCACCGGGGACGCGGACCTCATGGCCAAGGTAGTGGCCCGCGGCACCGCCGATCTCTATCGCATCACCAACCAGATGCTGGAGATCGACGGGATCCAGCGGACCAGCACCGCCATCTCCGTCATGGAACTCATGCCGCCCCGCTACGACGGGCTCATCAGCCGCCTGTCCGAGCAGGAATCCCGCACGTCGGACTAAGTGTGGTTGGCGCACCAGGAGCTGGGCATTTTTTCATTTTTTACGCCCCCTGCTACCAAAAGTCCCAACAGGATCCACGGGTATTGCAAACGTGAGATGCAGGCCACACGCTTCCTGCATGACCACTCTCACTGTCTCCGGCCGCGTGGCGCAGGTTCTCAGCAACTACCTCAGCGATGTCTTCGGCGTTATGGGCAACGGAAACGTCTACTTCCTGGACGCCGCGGAAAAGTTGGGCCTCCGCTTCTCCCCCGTCCGCCACGAAGGCGCCGCCATCGCCGCCGCCGACGCCTACTACCGCACGTCAGGACGGCTCGCGGCGGGCACCACCACCTACGGCCCCGGCTACACCAACGCTCTCACCGCCCTGGCCGAGGCGGTCCAGGCGCAAATCCCCGTCGTGCTTGTCACCGGAGATGCACCTAGCAGCGGCGCCCGGCCGCAAGACATCGACCAAACGGCCATCGCGGCCGGCCTCGGCGCGGCCACCTTCACCGTCACCCGCGACTCCGTTGGCTCCATCACGCAGCAGGCGGTGGAGTACGCCCTCACCAAGCGCACCGCCGTCGTGATTGCCATTCCCTACGACCTCGCGTCACTGGAGGCTGTGGACGAAGACCTCCCCGAGCCGTCGGCAGCAAAGGTGACGGACGACGTCGACCGCGGCCTCGCGCAGGCAGCCCGCCTGCTCGGCGGGGTCAGGCGCCCGCTGATCCTCGCTGGCCGCGGTGCGCACCTCGCCGGAGCCGGTCCGGAGCTCCGCGAGCTCGCCGACCGGCTCGGCGCACTGACCGCCGGAACCGCTCTGGCGCTCAACCTCCTCAAAGGCGAGGGGTACCTGGGCGTTGCGGGCGGTTTCGGCACCGACACCGCGGCCGGGCTCATGTGCGAGGCCGACGTGGTCCTGGTGGCCGGGGTGAGCTTGAGCCCCTTCACCATGCGGTTCGGGCACCTGCTCGGCCCCGATAGCACCGTCATCCAGATCGACACCGCTTTGCAGCCTACGAACCCCCGGGTGGACCTGTTCGTCAGCGCGGACGCGAAGTCCGCCGCGGGACGGATCCTCCGGCTGCTGGCCGGCGGGACTTCGGCGGAAGGCTGGCGGGCGGAAGCCCGGCGGCGCCTGGCCGAAGGACCTGCCCACCACCCCGGCACCGATGAGACCCCGGACGGCCGGCTGGACCCGCGCTCCCTGGCCACGGCACTGGATGTCGTGCTGCCGGAGCGCCGCACGGTGGTCCAGGACGGCGGGCACTTCATCGGCTGGGCACCCATGTACTGGAACATCCCCCGGCCGCAGGACCTGGTGATGGTCGGGACCGCCTTCCAGTCCATCGGGTTGGGCCTGGCGAGCGCCGTCGGGGCGGCCCGTGCGGTGGAGGACGGCCGCACCCTGGTGCTGGCCGCGGGCGACGGTGGTTTCCTGATGGGCCTGTCCGACCTCGAGTCGCTCATTGGTGCGGCAAGGAGCGCCATCGTGGTGATCTACAACGATGCCGCCTACGGGGCCGAGATCCACCAGTACGGCTCGCAGGGCTTGACTGAAAAGCCGATGCTGATCCCCGAGGTGGACTTCAGCGGCATCGCCCGCGCGCTGGGCGCTGAGTCGGCGATCATCCGCTCGCTGGCGGACCTGGCCGCGCTTCAGGACTGGATCGACGCCGGGGCCAAGGGAACCTTCGTGGCCGACTGCCGGATCACTTCGAGCGTCCGGGCCCCTTGGATGAGTGAATGGATGAACGCCAAGCAGGCTGAGAAGGCGGCGGTGGCGGGGTAAGCCGCCTGTTCTGCAGCCAATAAATCCGCCGGATCTGGCCCACTTTGACCACCGTGCC
>NZ_JBNHFF010000187.1:0-6512 GCF_059089965.1 Arthrobacter sp. SPT-J7 | reverse complement strand
AAACCCCGGAAAATCAGTGATCTTCCGGGGCTTCCCTTTGTGCGCGGAGGGGGACTTGAACCCCCACCCCCTTTCGAGGACTAGCACCTCAAGCTAGCGCGTCTGCCATTCCGCCACCCGCGCAGGTGGTATTTCGGGAACCTTTTCCGCCTTTCAGCGTTTCGGGTTTCTCCGAAGCAGCGAGAAAAACTCTAACACGACTTTTCCCGAAACATCGAATCGGGCCATGTGGGTAGGCTGAGGGCAGCAATCAAGCGCTGCAACCCGCCATTCCCCAGTGAGGAGCTCTCAATGCCTGACGTCCTGCCCGAGGATGAAGTTGTCCGTATCTGCCAGGACCTCATCCGGATAGATACCTCGAACTTCGGTGACGGATCCGGTCCGGGGGAGCGGGCGGCGGCTGAGTACGCGGCAGCGCTCATCGAGGAAGTCGGCATCGAAGCTGAAATCTTTGAGTCAGCGCCCGGACGGGCCAACGTGGTCACCCGGATGGCAGGCGAGGATCCTTCCGCGAGCGCTTTGGTGGTGCACGGCCACCTTGACGTGGTTCCGGCGCTCCGCGACCAATGGTCGGTGGACCCGTTCGGAGCCGAACTGAAGGACGGGCTTATCTGGGGCCGCGGCGCCGTCGACATGAAAGACATGGATGCCATGATCCTCGCCGTCCTGCGCAGTTTTGCCCGCGCGGGCAAAAAGCCCAAGAGGGACATCATCTTTGCCTTCTTCGCAGACGAGGAAGCCGGCGGCGCGTACGGCGCCCGTTACGCTGTGGACAAGCGCCCGGAACTTTTCGAGGGCGCCACCGAGGCCATCTCGGAGGTCGGCGGATTTTCTGCAACCATCGGCGGGCAGCGCACCTACCTGCTGCAGACCGCCGAAAAAGGCATCTCCTGGCTGCGCCTTGTAGCGCATGGGAGGGCGGGCCACGGCTCACAGATTAACACCGACAACGCGGTAACCCGCCTCGCGGCCGCAGTGACCCGCATAGGCGAATACAAGTGGCCGATCGAACTGACGCCCACCTCGAGGCAGTTCCTGGACGGTGTGACGGAACTTACCGGAGTTGAATTCGACGCCGACAATCCCGACCTCTTGCTGAACCAGCTGGGGACAGTGGCGAGGTTCGTGGGCGCAACCCTGCAGAACACCACCAATCCCACGCTCGTGAAGGGCGGCTACAAGCACAACGTCATCCCCGAATCCGCGGAGGCGCTCATCGACTGCCGCACGTTGCCCGGCCAGCAGGAGCACGTCCTGGAAATCGTCCGGGAGCTGGCCGGAACGGGGGTGGACGTGAGCTACGTCCACAACGACGTGTCCCTCGAGGTGCCCTTCGCCGGCAACCTGGTGGATTCCATGATCGACGCCCTGCATACCGAGGACCCCGGCGCGAAGGTGCTGCCGTATACGTTGTCAGGTGGCACGGACAACAAGTCGCTCAGCCGGCTTGGCATCACCGGCTACGGCTTCGCCCCCCTGATGTTGCCGGATGAGCTGGACTTCACGGGGATGTTCCACGGCGTGGACGAGCGCGTTCCCGCCGACTCCCTCAGGTTTGGCGCCAAGGTGCTCAACACACTCCTCACCAACTACTGAGCCGCTGAAATGACCCATGAAGAAGTCCTGCCGGACGCCCTCCTGGAACGTATCCGCGGCCGGGCCGCCGGATACGACACTGACAATTCGTTCTTTCACGAGGACCTGCAGGAGCTCGCCGAGGCTGGTTACCTGAAGCTTTTTGTCCCCGCGGCCGACGGCGGGAAGGGGCTTGGCCTGGAAGGGGCGGCACAGTGCCAGCGGAGGCTGGCAACGGCTGCGCCAGCCACCGCCCTGGCGGTCAACATGCACCTGGTGTGGACCGGCGTCGCGCACGTTCTTCAGGCAAGAGGGGACAACTCCCTGGATTTTGTCCTCAAGGAAGCCGCCCAGGGCGAAGTCTTCGCCTTCGGCAACTCCGAAGCAGGCAACGATTCAGTCCTGTTCGATTCCCGGACCATGGCCGAGGCGCAGCCCGGCGGTAGCTACACCTTCACCGGTACAAAGATATTCACCAGCCTGTCGCCGGCGTGGACCAGGCTGGGCATCTTCGGAAAAGACCCGTCCGCGCGGGAAGGTGACGGTGAACTCGTCCACGGCTTCATCACACGCGAAACACCCGGCTACAGCATTCTCGACGACTGGGACACACTGGGAATGCGCGCCAGCCAGTCCAGCACCACGGTCCTCGAGGGTGTCCACGTCCCCCAAAACCGGATCTTCCGCAAACTCCCCGTGGGACCCAACCGCGACCCTCTGATTTTCGCCATCTTCGCGTGCTTCGAAGCGCTGCTGGCCGCCGTCTACACGGGAGTGGGGGAGCGTGCGCTGGAAGTGGGCGTCGAAACCGTCAAACGCCGGACTTCCTTCAAAAACGGTGGACGGAGCTACGCTCAGGATCCGGACATCCGCTGGAAGGTGGCCCAGGCCGCGATGGCCATGGACAACCTGTACCCGCAGTTGGCATCGGTAACGGCAGACGTCGACGCCCTCGCCGACCACGGCCCGCAGTGGTTCCCGAAACTCGTGGGCCTAAAGGTCAACGCCACGGAGACCGCACGCCGCGTTGTAGACCTCGCCATCCGCGTCAGCGGCGGATCGAGCTACTTCCGGGGATCAGAGCTTGAACGGCTGTACCGGGACGTTCTGGCCGGGATGTTCCATCCATCAGACGACGAATCAGCCCACAACACAGTAGCCACCGCCTGGCTGGGGCCCCTCGAGGATTAGACGGCCCGCTGGACCCATGATTTTTTAGACGGTCCGATGGACCTGCATCACGCGGCGGCGGAGCCAGAACCGCCTGCCGCCCCCGACGTACAGCTTGCTGCGCTCCAGTTCCCACTTGCCGTATTCGGAGTGTTCCACCAGGCGGCGCCGGGCTTCGTGCAGTGAATCAACAGGGCTGACCGTCAGTACAAGGTACTCGTACTGCTTCGCATAGTCCCGTTCCCGCTGGACCGAGCTGGTGAGAAATTGTTCCTTCATTTGCTCTCCATTTTCGTCCTTTTCCGGCTAACGTGAAGGCATGAGCATCGATCCGCGTGTCGCGCTTCAGTCCTTGACCACCGCTTTGGAAGAACACCTTATAGCAGCATCCAACCGCCGCGGAGATGGCGACCCCTCCGTGGAGGCGGCGTTTTTCGCAGTAGCCGATGCTTTTGAAGTCTACGAGGATGCACTCTACGAGGCTTACAACGAGGTCACGCCGCTTCAGGTCTTTGATGACGAAGATGACGAGGAAGAGGAAAGCGACGTGGATGACGAGGACCTTGAGATCGTCGAGGACCGCAACGTCTGACGCAGGACACCGCGGGCCCTGCTCGCCGGAAAAGGCATTACTGGACGGCTGAAGCGTCCTCCAGGGCGCAGGCTATCTCCGGCGGCAGCGGCGTCAGTTGGGCATCCACGATTTCCTTGAGCTGCGCAGGCGTTCGCGGGCCGACTATGGCCGTGGCGACCCCGTGCTGGGAAAGCAACCAGCTCAGCACCACATCCTGCGGCGTCCGGCCCAGACCCTTGGCCGCCATGCACACGGCCTCGACTGTCCTGGACGCTTTCCCGTCAAGATAGGGCTCGACATACCCGGCTTCCGTGGCGGACGCTCCCCTTGAACCGGCAGGAATGCTGCCCCGGTATTTACCGGTCAACACCCCACGACCCAGGGGTCCCCACGCCATCAGGCCCAAGCCTGCATCCTCAATTGCCGGAATGAGCTCCACTTCCGGCCACCGCTGCAGAAAAGAGTACTCGGCCTGGGCAGCCACCAGGGGAAACCCGGCAATGGCCGCGGCCTTGGCCGTCTGCCAGCCGTTGAAGTTCGAGACCCCGGCGTACCGGGCCCTTCCGGTCCGTACGGCAAACTCCAGCGCGGACAGCGTTTCGTCCAGAGGCACGTTGCCATCCCAGGCCTGTGCAAACCAGATGTCCACGTAGTCGGTCCCCAGCCTGGCGAGGCTTGCCTCCAGGCCGGTGAGCATTGCGTTCCGTGACGTGTCCACACCCCGCCGACCATCCGGCGTCGTCATGCCCGCCTTGGTGGAGATGGAAATCTCGGTGCGGGCAACCACGTCGCCCAGCATCGACCCAACCATGGCTTCCGATCGTCCATCGGTGTACGAGGCAGCCGTATCGACATGCCGTCCGCCCGCGTTCAGGAAGGTGCGCAGCAGGTCGGCCGCGTCCTGTTCGTCGGTCTCGCCGGCCCACGACATGGTGCCTAGGGATAGGGCGGAAACTCGCAATCCACTGTTGCCGACGTAACGCTGCTGCATAGCAGCAAGCTTACGGGCAGAACCAGTACTGCCCATGCCGTAGGGTCTTAGCGTGAACTGGATTGAGGCGGCCCTGCTGGGCCTTGTGCAGGGACTGACCGAATTTCTACCGATTTCATCAAGCGCCCATCTGCGGATCGTGGGGCAATTCCTGCCTAACGCCGCCGACCCCGGAGCCGCTTTCACCGCCATCACCCAGCTGGGTACTGAAACGGCAGTCCTGATCTATTTCTGGCGGGACATCGTGCGGATCGTGAAGGCATGGGCCGGTTCCCTTGCCGGGAGAGTTTCCAGGCAGGACCCTGATGCCAGGATGGGCTGGCTTGTCATTCTGGGCAGCCTGCCCATCGTGGTGCTGGGCCTGCTGTTCCAGGACCAGATCGAGTCAGTGCTCCGCAGCATGTGGATCGTGGCCACCATGCTGATCGTGTTCGGTCTGTTCCTTGCCGTCGCCGACGCAGTGGGCAAGCAGGAACGGGATCTCAGCCGGCTAACGTACAAACACGGCATTCTCTTCGGCTTCGCCCAGGCCATGGCGCTCATCCCCGGCGTGTCCAGGTCCGGCGGCACCATCACCGCAGGCCTCCTGATGGGCTACACCCGCGAAGCGGCGGCACGGTACTCGTTCCTGCTGGCCATTCCCGCAGTGTTCGGCAGCGGGCTGTTCCAGCTCTACAAAACTGTGTCCAATGAGGGCATCACCGGCCCCTACGGGCTGCCGGAAACAGCCCTGGCCACCGTGATCGCCCTTGTGGTCGGCTACATCATCATCGGCTGGTTCCTGAAGTTCGTCTCCACCCGGAGCTACCGCCTGTTCGTCTGGTACCGGATCTTCCTCGGCCTGGCCCTGTATCTCCTTCTCGGTTTCAGTGTCATCAGCGCCTAGCACTAGGCTTGGCGTGTGAAATCCTGGATCTCCCGCCCTGTTCCCGACGTGCCCGGCACCATGCCGGCCATCCGGTTGTTCGATACCGCTGTGGGCCGCGAGGTGGCCCTGGAAACAGTTGGCCGGCCCTCCCTCTACGTTTGCGGCATCACGCCCTACGACGCTACGCACATGGGCCATGCTGCGAGCTATGTTGCGTTCGACCTCCTCAACCGCGTTTGGCGCGATGCCGGCCATGAGGTGTCCTATGTCCAGAACGTAACGGACGTGGATGATCCGCTGCTGGAACGCGCGACGGCCACGGGCGTGGACTGGCGGGACCTGGCGGCAAGCCAGATCGAGCTTTTCCAGACAGACATGGAAGCACTCAACGTGCTCGCGCCGGACCACTACGTGGGCGCCGTCGAATCCATCTCCCTGATCGTGCCCGAGGTGGAGCGGTTGGTCAGCCTGGGGCTTGCATATACGGTGCAGGGCACCAACGGCGAGCCGGACGGGGACGTGTATTACGACGTCGAGGCAGCGGGAAAGCAGTCCTCGGCACCGGACGCCTGGTCCCTGGGGTCCATCTCCGGTCTTGCCGAAAGCGAGATGCTGGAGCTCTTCGCCGAACGCGGAGGTGATCCCGGCCGCTCCGGGAAGCGCCAGGCGCTGGACCCGCTGCTGTGGCGTGTGGAGCGCGAAGGCGAGCCCAGCTGGCCCGGCGGAAGCCTCGGATACGGACGCCCCGGCTGGCACATCGAGTGCACGGTCATCGCGCAGAAATACCTGCCCTCGCCCTTCACCGTCCAGGGCGGCGGGTCGGACCTGATCTTCCCGCACCACGAAATGGGTGCCGTCCACGCATTTTCACTGGCTGGTGTCCCGCTTGCCCAGCATTACGCCCACGCCGGGATGGTGGGACTGGACGGCGAAAAGATGAGCAAGTCCAAGGGCAACCTGGTGCTGGTATCGAAGCTGCGTGCCGCAGGGGAGGACCCGGCAGCCATCCGGCTCGCCATCCTGGTTCACCACTACCGCTCGGACTGGTCCTGGACGGACGAAGGATTCGAAGACGCAAAGTCAGACCTTGCAACGTGGCGAAGTGCATTGGCACACGCTCCCGCAGGCTCGGCCCCTGCCCTCATCGCAGAGATGCGCGCTGCGCTGGCTGCGGACCTTGACGCCCCCGCCGCAGTTGCCGCAGTTTCCCGCTGGGCACAGCAGGCAAACTCGGCCGGGGGCGCGGCCAGTAGTCAGGATCAGGCTTTGGTGCGGGACGCCATCGACGCCCTCCTCGGAATCAGCCTCTGACCGGACCCGCTGGCAGCAGGACT
>NZ_JBNHFF010000186.1:0-6732 GCF_059089965.1 Arthrobacter sp. SPT-J7 | reverse complement strand
GGTATGGTCCAGGGCGTCACGTGCAAACGCAGAAAAGAAGGCAGTAGTGTCAGTTGGTCAAGGCCACCCGGAAGGCTCCGAAGAGCTCCGTAAATGGTTGTCCGGGCTCAAGCCCGTCACCGGGGCGGATACGATGCTGCGCTTCACCAAAACCCCCGAAGGCTCCATCGACCTGACGCATGCCCACCCGTCCGGCCTCGCCCAGCTTATGGCCGGTCGCAAGACCCGGCTTTCCACGCTGATCCGGGACCGCCAGCAGTACGTCGTCGCGGCCAGGGCTTCCCGCAACATCCGGTCCAAAATTTTCGAGCTTGCCAACGACCGCGGCATCGATGCCGGCTACTTCTCGGCAGGCACAGTGGTGTGGACTTCCGCGGTGGGCGGCAAACCACAGCGCATCTCGGCGCCCGTGATGTTGACGGCGATTTCGCTCACCGTCCGTCCGGGGGAGGACGACTACGAGCTGCAATTAACCGAGCAGGCCCATATCAACCCGGCCCTGGTGCGGCACCTGAAAAACGTCCACGGAATTGTCTTCGACGTCAACGCCGTCACCCGGCTCGCCTACAGCACTGCCCGCTTCGATCCCCAGCCGGTCCTGGACAAACTGGCTGCGCTCATCCGGCCCATCCACGGTGCCGAGGCGCAGCACAACCTGCTGGTTTCCACCTTCGCGGACCTCTCCGGAAACCTGGACGACCCCTGGATCAACGACTCCAACCCCATCGTTTCCAACCTCGCCATCGCAGCAGGCGGCGAAGTGGTGGACATCGAAGAGCCGGACCCATCCCGTTTCCCGCCGCTGGACAGCAGGCACCCCAGGGACGAGATGCTCCTGCTGGACGCGGACATCGACCAGCAGTACGTAATCGACGCCGCCCGCGCCGGCGATTCCCTCGTGGTCAGCAGCCCCCCGGGCACCGGCCAGACCCAAACGGCCATCAACACCATCGGTGCCCTGGTGGACGCCGGCAAGACAGTGCTGGTCGTCGGCGACCGCCGCGCCAGCCTCAACGAAGTGTCCGGCCAGCTCGATAGCCTGGGCCTTGAGTCCATCCTGTTCCAGCTGTCCGGTAACGTTACTCCGCAGCAGCTCAAGGGCCAGCTGGTCCGGGCAATCGTCCGTAACGAAAAATCCCTGGAACCCCAGCTGGGGAACCTGCACAACACCCTGACTGAGCACCGCCATGCCTTGATGGACCATGTGGCGTCCCTGCACAACGTCCGCCAGCGCTGGGGCTGCTCGCCCTACCAGGCCATGCAGTCGCTCGCTGAGCTGACGTCCATCCACCCGGCACCCGCCACCACCGTGCGGCTGAAGCGCAGTGTCCTGGACAGCATCCGGGACCGGGATGAGCTTGCCGGCAGGCTCCGGCGCGCGGCGGAGCTGGGAAGCTTCAGCAAGGCGTCCACCACCAGCCCCTGGCACGGGGCGCGCCTCCTCACACGCAAGGAGACCGAGGAAGCCCAGGACCTGGTCCGGGACGTTGAGAAGAGCCTGCCGGTGCTGCGGGAACGCATGAACGCGGTGGCCGAGCATGCCGAGATCCGGCTGGGCGCCTCCTTCGCCGAATGGGGCGAACAGCTCGAGCTCCTGGTGGCCGTACGGGGGAGCTTGGACAAGTTCACCCCTGACATCTTCGACCGGCCGGTCACCGACCTCATTTCGGCTACGGCGCCGTCTGCCTGGCGCCGTGAGCGGGGCATCGAGATGACCTCCATGCAACGGTCACGGCTGCGCAGGGTCGCCAAGGAATACGTCCGGCCCGGCGTCCACATAGCCGACCTCCACAGCTCCCTGGTCCTGGTCCAGGAACAGCGTGCGCTCTGGGCTGGCTACGCCACCACGCAGCGCCACCCGGCGGTGCCGTCCGGACTTGCCGAGATCAGCATGATGTACCGTTCCCTGGAACGCGAACTGGCCCAGCTGGGCGAGGCCCTCCGGCACACGGAGGCGGGCGGCTCGCTGTCCACTGTCCGGTATGAAGTCCTGATGGAACGGCTCGAGCGGCTCGTGGCGGACACCGACACCCTCAAAACGCTGCCGGAGCGCACCCTCCTGGTGGAGAACATGCGCGAGCACGGGTTGGGTGAGCTCCTGGCGGACCTGGCGGAGCGGGAGGTCCCGGCAGGTTCGGTCGCAGCGGAACTTGAACTCGCATGGTGGCAGTCGGCGCTTGAAGCGATGATCAGCGGAGACGATTACCTCGCCATGTCCGACGGCGACGCCCTGCGGCAGCTGGAGGCCGAGTACCGGCTGGCGGACAACGCGCACATCGCCAGCGGTGCTGCCCGCCTTCGGTGGGACCTGGCGGAACGGTGGCGGTCCGGCATAGCGGCCCACCCCCGCCAGGCCGACCTCCTGCGCAGCCTCCTGAAGGACGGCAGGGTGTCCCTGCCCGCGCTGACTGCACAGGCTCCCGACCTGATCGGCACCCTCGTTCCAGTCTGGTCCGTCAGCCCGTACCTGATGACCGGCCTGCTGCCCGCGGAGCAACACTTCGACGCGGTGGTCATCCTGGACGCCGAAGCGACGTCGCTCCAGGCTGTGCTGCCATCCATCGCCCGTGCCCGCCAGGTCATTGCCTTTGGCGACGCCATGATTGCCAGCCCACGAACGTTCACCGTGGGGGTAGAGCGGCTGGCCGCAGGCGAGACGGCCCACCAGCGGGTGGAGAGCGCCTTCAAAGCGCTCTCTGCCGTGCTTCCCGTGTGGCGGCTCAACTTCGTTTACCGCGCAGTGGACCAGGACCTGGTCCTCCAGCTCAGCAAGAACTTTTACGACGGCGCCCTGCGCCGCCTTCCCGAGGGCCAGTCGGCTACCGGCCTGGACCGGTCCCTGCTGGTGGAGTACCTGCCGGACGGCACCGGACTGCCAAGCGCGGACCACGAAGGCGTGGAGTCGGTGGTGGCCGAGGTCAACCGGGTGGTGCAGCTGGTTTTCGAACACGCACGCACCCGTCCCCGGACATCACTGGCAGTGGTCACGGCGAGCCTCCGCCATGCCGCCCGGATCGGGGAGTCCATCCGGCTCCAGCTGCCCAACCACCCCGGCCTGGCCGGTTTCTTTGGGGCCGGTCCGGAGTCCTTCAGGGTAGTTGACCTGGAACGGGCCCAGGGCCTGGTGCGCGACCACGTCATTTTCTCGCCGGGCTTCGGACGCACCCCGCACGGGCGCGCCCTGCACAATTTTGGTCCGCTCTCCGCGGAAGGGGGCCGGGAGAAATTCGCCCTGGCCATGACCCGGGCACGCCGCTCGATCCACGTGTTGACCTGCTTCCGGCCTGAGGACCTTGACCACACCCGGCTGACGCACGGCGCGGTGGACCTGTACTCATTACTGGACCGCGAAATTTCGGGCAATACCGATTTGGGAACTCCCGCTTCCCGGGCCGCAGCCAGCGAACAAGCACTTGGTGCCGATCCTCTGGTGGCTGACCTGGGAGACAGGCTCCGGGCACGCGGTGCCAGGGTCTGGCACCAGTACGACGGCGCCATCGACGTCGTGGCGGCCGCAGATCCGCTGAGCACCATGGGCCAGGACGAGACCGACCTGCCGTGGCCCGTGGCGATCGAGTCTGACGGTACCGAGCAGTACCGCACCATGAGCGTGCGAGAGCGGAGCCGGCTGCGGCCGCAGCTGCTGGAGCGGCTGGGGTGGCGGTACATGCCGTTGTGGACCATTGAGGTGTTCACTGATCCGTCGGCCTGCGCCGACCGGATTGCCGCTTACCTGGGCCTTGAGCGGGCAGTGCTTCGGGACCGGACGTCAACCTCCACAGGATTCCTTGACGACGACGTGGACCAGGCGCTCAATGGTATCGATGCCGGGGAGCAGGCACGCCGCCGGCCACAACAGAGGAACCTGGACAGCAAGGAGGCGGTCTCCATGGCCCCTGATCAGAACACCAACGGCGCGGCCGCGGGGCAGTCCGCCCCTGCCGGCCCGGCCCCCGAAGAGGAGCAGGGCCAAGGGGAAGCCAAGGTGCAAGGCCAGGACGTGACGCCAGGGATTCTGCCCACGAAGGCCGCGGAGGATGACCCGCGGCGCTGGGGCGACGCCGACGACGACCACGACGCCTGGCTGAAGGAACAAAAGCCGCCGCACTGGGGCTGAGTGACAAGGTCTGAGGTATTAACCCGATAGCAGGTTTACGGAGTTCAGGGTCCAACGAGAACGAAGAACAGTTTTCCCTGTGTGGAGGCCCCCGCCAGCCGGGCAGCCTGCTCGGCGCTTGCCGCCACCACGATAAGACCGTCAGTCTCGGCGGTGCCCAGCCACTGCCCGCTGTGGCCGCCCTTGCCGGACGTCCACAGGACCGGCACGGATGTTGCCAGGACCTCGGACGGTGCCTGCTGGTCGAAGCCGTTGGTTGCCGTCAGCACCACGTTCACCAGCTGCCCGGGCGAAACGAGCTGGATGGATGACGGGTCGGCCATCCGCAGGGGCACGGCGGCCGAGCCTGGAGGAGTGCCGGCCAGGAGCCCGGGACCGAGCAGCTGGGCATCCGTCAGGAGCTGGCCCTTGCGCAGGGGGGCCGCGAGCTGCTTGCCGGCCAACTCGCTTTCTTCGTCCAGGAAACCCGCCGCCATCATGTCCGGCGGTACCTGCACGTGCGCAAGGTCGGACGCTGCCATGGCTGAGCCGGCAGGCAGGTCCCGTGCGGCAGCCAGGGCCGTGACCGTGTGGACCGGCGCGGGAGTGAGCTGATGGACGGTGATTGAAGCCGCAGCGCAAAGCAGGAGCGCCACCGCGAGCCTGCGGTTGCGGCTTAGCCATCCGCCAACGCGGACCGCTGCGGGCGGGCGACCGGAACGGCGAGAGGTGCGCGGATAGCGGGCGGCAGCCCGGCCGGAACGGGGAAGGTTTGCAGGCATGGTGCCTACGCTATGGCCGCGGGACTACCCGGAACAGGAGTGCGGTGAGCTATGTGGACAAGCCGGAAGGCCGGCGTCGAACAGCCCTGCCTAGCTGGCTGCGGCAGCCGCCGGAGCGGACGTGGCAGGTGCCGCTGCGGGAGCGGACGCGGCAGCAGCCGGGGCAGGCGAAACGGCGCTTCCCTTGGAGTCCCGGGAATCGGTGCGGTAGAAGCCCGAACCCTTGAATACGACACCCACGCTGTTGAACTTCTTGCGCAGCGTCCCCTGGCACTCAGGGCAGGAGGTCAAAGTACTGTCCGAGAACGACTGGACGATGTCGAAGGCATGGCCGCAATCCTTGCAGGCGTACGCGTACGTTGGCACTGGTGCTCCTCCTCTTGGGCAAACGAGAGGTCCCGTGCTGCCTTGACGAATGTTCCCGTCCTTTAGCAGTCGCAGGGCCTGAGTGCCAATTCTAGCATCCCTGCACCATTGGACCGTGGGACTCAGTGGTGACCGTTGAGCGGCAGGAATCCGGACGGTGCCAGGACGGCGGGGACGGGGCGGTCGAACTCCTCTTCAGGGATTTCCCCGGCGGGAAGCAGTTCTTCATCGTAGATAACGGCAGCCAGCGGAATATTCTTCCCAGCGGTGGCGAGATGGCCCAAAAACTTGTCGTAGTAACCTCCGCCCTGCCCAACGCGGTTGCCCGAAAGGTCCACGGCGGTGGCGGGGATGAAGAGAGCGGCAGCCGTTCCGGCCACTTCGGGTCCATGCCTGTCACCCTTGGGTTCCAAAATGGGGGCGTACCGGCTCTGCTCGACGCCGGCATCCGGGTTCCAGTAGACCCAGGCAAGCTCCCGCCCCGGTTCGCAGACGGGCAACAGGACGTGGTGGCCGCCGGTGTGGAGTGCATTGATCAACGGAAGGGTGGGCGGTTCAGCGCCCACGCCCAAGTAAACGCAGAACGTGGCAGGAGTACCACCGGCCAGGGATGCCGCCCAGCCTGCGCCGTGGCGGGCGATCGCAGCCCCCGCCCACTCCAGCTGCTGCGTCGTCAGGGCGGCGCGTCTGCGGCGGTGCGCGGTACGGATCCTGGTCTTGGTTGCCTTGGCGTCCTCAAGCACTGTATTCCTCCATCGGTTGCCTTGCGGCCGTGTGCGCTGCTGCCGCAGGTACCTGCGGCAGCTCAATGATTACTGAATGCTTGACGCTGACGTTAGATTAGTCGGGTGACTACCAGTAACCCGAGAGTTCGCAAAGCCGTTATACCCGCTGCCGGACTCGGCACCAGGTTCCTGCCCGCCACCAAGGCCATGCCCAAGGAAATGCTTCCGGTCGTGGACAAGCCTGCCATCCAGTACGTGGTTGAGGAAGCCGTGAACGTGGGCCTCCATGATTTGCTGATGATCACCGGGCGGAACAAGCGGGCCCTGGAAGACCATTTTGACCGGGTGCCGGCCCTGGAGTCCACCCTCGAAGACAAAGGGGACACAGCGAAGCTGGCGTCCATCCAGGCTGCCAGCAACCTTGGGGACATCCACTACGTCCGCCAAGGCGACGCCAACGGTCTCGGACACGCTGTCCTCCGTGCAAAACAGCATGTGGGCAACGAAGCCTTCGCGGTCCTCCTGGGTGACGACCTCATCGATGCACGCGACGAACTCCTCAGCACCATGATCGAGGTGCAGGCGAAAACGGGAGGGTCCGTGATCGCCCTCATCGAGGTGGAACCCTCACAGATCAGCGCGTACGGCTGCGCGGACATCGCGGAAATTGACGGCGAGGACTATGTGCGCGTCAACCGCTTGGTGGAGAAACCGGCGGCCGATGAAGCTCCTTCCAACCTTGCGGTCATTGGCCGATACGTCC
>NZ_JBNHFF010000185.1:0-6741 GCF_059089965.1 Arthrobacter sp. SPT-J7 | reverse complement strand
TTAACTGGAGGAGGCGCGGCGCCGGCACCGGGCGAAATAACCGGCTAGTGGAAGGAGTCTCCACAGGCGCAGGAGCCGCCGGCGTTCGGGTTGTCGATGGTGAATCCCTGCTTGGAGATGGTGTCCTCAAAGTCGATGCTGGCACCGCTGAGGTACGGGACGCTCATCTTGTCCACAACAACTTCGACGCCGTCGTAGTCCCGCACAGCGTCGCCGTCCAGGAGTCGTTCGTCGAAGTAGAGCTGGTAGATCAGTCCTGAGCAGCCGCCGGGCTGCACAGCAACCCGGAGCCGCAGATCGGTGCGGCCTTCCTGCTCGAGAAGACTGCGGACCTTGCCTGCTGCGACGTCGGTCAGGTTGACCTCGTGGACGGGCAGTTCTTCGCTGGCCGCGCTGGTGGTCTGGGTGCTGTTCTCATTGGTTGCGGTGCTCATTGGCCTACCTTCTTAGGACGGTCTGGCGGCTCCGCGCTAACGGTGCCTGCCCCTACGGATTCGGTATGGGCTATACCTACATGCTACGCGTGGCGCACCTGTAGCTCTAACTCCTGACGTAACCATGGAAGCCCCTTCCTTGTTCCCGCGGAGCCTCTTTCGGCTTCAGCTTCAGGGTCACGCCAAGGTGATGCCGGGACGACGGGCCGCCTGCTTCTAGAATCCATCGTTCAGGCGTGACAGCAGCAACGCTTCGGCCAGGATGGCTTTCCGGAAATCACCCAGGTGCAGTGACTCGTTGGCACTGTGGGCCCGGGAGTCCGGGTCTTCCACACCCGTCACCAGGATCTGGACGTCCGGATACACCTCCGTGAGATCGGCAATAAACGGAATGGAACCGCCAATTCCTGTCTCCACTGCTTGTACGCCCCAAGCCTCTCCCAAGGCCCACATCATCAGTCCTGCAGCGGCCGAGGATGTGTCCGTCTTAAACGGGTTGCCGCTCTCCCCCGGCGTGAACGTGACTTTGGCACCGAAAGGAGCGTGCGCCGCCACGTGTTTGCGGACTGCCTCCATCGCTTCTTCCGGGACCTGCCCCGGTGCAAGCCGGAGGCTGAACTTGGCCCGTGCCCGGGGCAACAGGGTATTGGAGGCCACGTCCACGGCCGGTGCGTCAAAACCGATGATGGACAGTGCGGGCTTGGTCCAAAGCCGGGAGGCGATGCTGCCCGAGCCGGCGAGGCGGACGCCATCGAGCACTGAGGCATCCGCCCGGTAGTCAGCCTCAGGGAACTCCACCGACGCGTTGTCGAAGGCCACCAGACCCTGGATGGCGACGTTTCCGTCGTCGTCATGAAGGGTGGCGATCAGGCGGGACAGCAGGGTGGGGGCATCGAGCACGGGTCCCCCGAACATCCCTGAATGGACCGCGTGCTCCAGGACCTGGACTTCGATGGTTCCGTCCACGAGCCCACGGAGGCTAGTCGTTAGGGCCGGAACGCCCACCTTCCAGTTGCTGGAATCGGCGACGACGATGACATCGGCACGGAGCATCTCCCGGTGTGCCTCCAGGAAAGGCCGGAAGGTGGGGGAACCTGCTTCCTCCTCGCCCTCGAAAAAGAACGTCACGCCGAGGCCCAACCCATCCCCCAGAACCTGGGAGACCGCTGCATAGGCACCGATGTGGGCCATGATGCCTGCCTTGTCGTCTGCGGCGCCACGGCCGTAGAGACGCCCGTCCTTCTCGACAGCGGTGAAAGGTTCCGTGTCCCAGAGGCCCTCATCGCCCGCGGGCTGGACGTCGTGGTGGGCGTACAGCAGGATGGTCGGCTTGCCTTCCGCAGCCGGGCGGCGTGCGACGACGGCGGGGCCGCCTGGAGTGCCGTCCGGCTTGCCGCAGCCAAGGATCTGCACCTCCTCGAGGCCAGCTGCGCGGAGCAGTTCCGCCACGGCTTCGGCGCTGCGATCGAGCGGAGACCGGTCGAAGCTGGGCCAGGCGATTCCCGGAATCGCGACCAGTTCCTTAAGGCGGGCAAGGGTGCCCTCAAAGGAGTGGTCGATGGCGGCCCGGAGGTCTTCCGTGCCGGGGTTTGCGTTGGGGCCGGGAGGTGTGGGGCCGGCAATGTTGCCGGGGGTGGCCGTCGGAGATGAAGTCATGGGAAAACATTACCCTCGGCACATTCAGCGCCGTGGCCGCTGCAACGGCCGGGCCGGAAAGCAATGCCGCCGCAAGGTATTCTGTTCTGGTGTTCGGACGTAAAAAGGAAGCGCCCTTGGCGCAGGAATTATCAGACCAGCAGGCTGCGGAAGCTTCGGCCCGGCAGAACGGCATAGCCGGCAAGGGGGCCCCCACTCCAACCCGCAAAGCCCAGGAGGCTGCACGCAAGCGTCCGTTGGTGCCGGAGGACCGCAAAGCCTCCAAGGCTGCCGAGCGCCAGGCCGTCCAGGACCAGCGGCTCAAGATGCGCCAGGCGCTGGATACCGGCGATGAGAAGTTCCTGCCGCTGCGGGACAAGGGCCCCCAGAAGCGGTTCACCCGTGACTATGTAGACGCGCGTTTCAGCCTTGGCGAATACCTGATGTTCGGCGCCCTGGTATTCGTCCTGGTTTCCCTGGTAGTGCCTGCGTCCAGTGACCTGATGATTTACGTCCTGGGCGGTTTCTGGGTGATGTTCCTGGCCGTCTTCGTTGACGTATTTATCCTGTCCCGCAAGCTCCGCAAGAGGTTGACCGAGAAGTTCGGCGAGGTGGAGCGGGGCACGGTCTGGTACGGCTCCATGCGTTCGCTCCAGTTCCGGAAGCTGCGGCTGCCCAAGCCGCAGGTCAAGCGCGGACAGTACCCCGCCTGACCTGGTCCCTGCGTCCTCCCATTCACTAGACAACGAAACCCCGGTGGCATTTCCACCGGGGTTTTGTTGCGACCGAGGGTACCGGCCCGCTACGCGGTACGGCTGCAGCGCAACGACGCGCTAGGAGCGCCGGTTCTTCGCCAGTTGCCGGTTGATGCGCGATGCCCAAAACGGGCCTTCGTAGAGGAAGGCCGTATAGCCCTGGACCAGGGTGGCCCCGGCGTCCAGCCTGTCCTGGACGTCCTGGGCCGTTTCTACTCCGCCAACGGCCACAAGTGTAAGGGTGTCACCGGTGATCTGCTTGAGCCGGCGCAGCACTTCCAAGGAACGCTGTTTGAGCGGAGCGCCGGAGAGCCCGCCGGCACCGCACTTTTCCACCAGATCTGCAGGGGACGCCAGGCCTGTCCTGGCGATAGTGGTGTTGGTGGCAATGATGCCGTCTAGCTTCAGGTCCAAGGCAAGGCGTGCGACGTCGTCGATGTCCTCGTCGCTCAGGTCCGGAGCGATTTTCACCAGCAGGGGAACGTGGCGGCCCGCTGCACGGTCGGCTTCTTCGCCGACGGCGGTCAGCAGCGGCCGGAGGCTTTCCACGTCCTGCAGGAGCCGAAGGCCGGGGGTGTTGGGCGAACTGACATTAACCACAAGATAGTCAGCAGCGGGCGCAAGGCTGCGCGAACTGGCCAGGTAGTCATCCACAGCATCAGCCAGTTCAACAACCTTGGTCTTGCCGATGTTGACGCCGATGACGGGGCGCACCGAAGGGTGCCTGCGCTGAAGTGCAGCACGGGCGGCCTTAAGCCGCGGGGCCACGGCGGTGGCGCCGTCGTTATTGAATCCCATCCGGTTGATTACGGCGCGGTCCTCGACCAGGCGGAAAAGGCGGGGCTTTTCGTTGCCCGGCTGGGCCTGGCCGGTAATGGTTCCCACCTCAACGTGGCCGAACCCGAGCTGGCTCAGTGCCTCTATGCCATGGCCTTCCTTGTCGAAGCCTGCGGCAAGACCGAAGGGCGAGGGAAAGGTGACGCCGAAGGCCGTTGTCTGCAGTGACGGTGCCGGGGCGGTCAGTTTCTCCAGGACCTTTCCCGCGCCGGACCGATGTGCCAGCCGGATGGCCTTGAACCCTATTTTGTGGGCGCGCTCGGCGTCCATCCATGAAAAGGCCAGCCGGAAGAATGTGGGGTAAACGCGCATGCCTCCAGTCTTCCGTCTTGGCGGTCCCAGACCAAAATGACGAGGTCCGGCCAAACTGCGGAATAGCATAAAGCCATGGAATGGCAGCGGGACATCCTGGGCGAAGAATTTGAGTCCCATGCCTTCACAGCTGCCGGAGCGGACGGTGTGGAGCGGACCGCAACCCTGGTGCGGTTCCGCCCTGCCGTGACCGGTGCCCTCACGTCGCCGGGGCACCGCAGGGCTGTCCTCTTCCTGCACGGCTGGAGCGACTATTTCTTCAATGTGGACCTTGCCCGCTTCTGGTCGTCGGCCGGCTACGGCTTCTATGCACTGGACATGCACAACCACGGCCGGAGCCTGCGACCGGAGTTCCCGGGAGGTTACGTCTCGGACCTAACCGACTATGACGCCGAGATAGAGTTGGCCTGCCGCCTGATCAGCCAGGAAGGCGTTACCCGGCCGCTGACCCTGATGGGGCACTCAACGGGAGGGCTGGTGGCGGCGCTGTGGGCCAGCAGGCATCCCGAAGCGGTTTCGCAGCTCATCCTCAACAGCCCGTGGTTGGAGATGCATGGAAGCGCGCTGGTGCGCCGCGCGGCGTCAAGCATGGTGAAACCTGTTGCCCGCTTCCGGCCCGAGGCCGTGCTCAGGCTTCCGGAGCGCGGCTTCTACTGGCGGACCATCAGCAGTTCTGCGGACGGGGAATGGTCGCTGGATGACCGGTACCGGCCGCCCATGGCTTTCCCTGTGCGCGCCGGTTGGCTCAGCGCGGTCCTTGCCGGTCACACGAAGGTGGCGCGCGGGCTCGACATCGAGGTTCCCATCCTGGTCATGCTGTCCCGGGGAAGCGCGAACGGACTCTTCTGGTCCGAGGAGATGCGGCGGACTGACGCTGTGCTAGACGTCAATGTTATTGCTGCCCGCGCCCTCACCCTGGGCCGAACGGTGACGGTGGAAAGGATTGAGGGCGCATTGCACGACGTGTTCCTCTCCCCCGCCGCTGTGCGTGGGGACGCCTACGCGCGCCTGTCGCGCTGGCTCCGCGCATACGGCGACCCGGCAGACGACGAAGAGGTTCCTGGAGAGGCCTGACCGGCGCTGATCCTAACCGGGCTACTGCGCCGGCCCTGCTCCGTCGACAGGGCGGGCTGCGTCCACCGCACCACCGTAACGGCGGTCCCGCCGGGCGTACTCTTCCACTGCCGCCCACAGCGTCCGGCGGTCGACGTCGGGCCAAAGGGTGTCCATAAAGACAAACTCTGCGTAAGCGGACTGCCACAGCAGGAAGTTGGACAACCGCTGCTCCCCCGAGCTGCGCAGGAACAGGTCCACGTCCGGGAGGTCCGGCTCGTCAAGGTACTTCTGGATGGTGCGTTCGGTGATGGCACCGGGCTTGAGCCGGCCGGCGGCGACCTCGCCGGCGATGGCGGAGACGGCGTCGGTAATCTCCGCCCGGCCGCCGTAATTGACACACATGGTCAACGTGCAGGTGCTGTTTCCGGCAGTGAATGCCTCAGCTTCTTCAAGTTCCCGGATCACCGAGCCCCACAGCCGCGGCCGCCTGCCGGACCAGCGGACGCGTACGCCCCATTCGTCGAGCTGGTTCCGCTGCCTCCGAAGCACGTCCTTGTTGAATCCCATCAGGAAGCGCACTTCCTCCGGGGAGCGGCGCCAGTTCTCCGTGGAAAAGGCGTAGACACTGACATACTCGATGCCCAGCTCAATAGCCCCTGCCATAACGTCCAGCAGGGCGGGCTCCCCCGCTTTATGGCCTTCTATCCTCGGCAGTCCGCGCTGGTTGGCCCATCGGCCGTTTCCGTCCATCACAATGGCAACATGCCGGGGTATGAATTCTGCAGGGATGGACGGCGCCACCGCGCCTGAGGGATGCGGGTAAGGGGCAACCACGGGGTGGCTCCGCTGAGGGGACGCGTTGTTCTTTTTTCCCAGGGCCACTGTTAGCTGCGCTCCACATGTTTGAGGGACTTCAAAACTCGTTCAAGATGCCATTGCAGGTAGGCCGCCACGAGGCCGGCCGCTTCTTTGCGGTGCACGGGCAGGGAGCCGTCCGCAGTGGTCCAGTCGCCGGTCAGCAGCGCCGCGAGGAGCACCACCGTTTCCGGCGCCGGCGCAGGCGAGCCCGGCGGCCGGCATCCACTGCAGACCATACCGCCCACCGGTGCGGAAAAGGCGCTGTGCGGGCCGGGCAGCCCACAGCGGGCGCAGTCCGTGAAGCTGGGCGCCCAGCCGCCGGTGGCCAGTGCCCGCAGCAGGTAGGAATCCAGGATCAGCCCGGCGGCGTGTTCGTTCCGGCTCAGTGACGCCAGGGCACCGACCAGCAGGTTGTACTGGGCGGTCCCTGATTCACCGTCAACGTCGGTGAGCTTTTCCGCTGTCTCCGTCATGGCGGCAGCTACGGTATAGCGGCCGTAGTCTGCGGCGATGCTTCCGCCGTAGGCGCCTTTGGCCACAGCCTGGGTGACAATGTCCAGCGACTTTCCGGACACAAGCTGCAGGTCCGCCACCATAAACGGCTCAAGGCGCGCACCGAACCGGCTACTGGTCCGGCGGACTCCTTTGGCCACAGCCCGGACCTGGCCGTGGTGCTTCGTCAGCAACGTGATGATACGGTCCGCCTCGCCCAGTTTGTGGGTACGGAGCACGACGGCGTCGTCCCGGTAGGCGCGGGAGGCGAAAGAGTGTTGGGCCACGCCTTATCTTCCCATCCTTTTCGGGAACCGCCCTCCCGGGCGCCAGGGGGCGGTAGCGTTGTGCCGCCAGGAGAC
>NZ_JBNHFF010000184.1:0-6744 GCF_059089965.1 Arthrobacter sp. SPT-J7 | reverse complement strand
GAGCTTGCGAGGTTAGGGAGCCGGTTGGGCCCACGCCGGCAGGGTTCCCTGGCCGAGCTTGCGAGGTTAGGGAGCCGGTTGGGCCCACGCCGGCAGGGTTCCCTGGCCGAGCTTGCGAGGTTAGGGAGCCGGTGGGGACTAGTGGAAGAAGTGCCGCGCGCCGGTGAAGTACATCGTGACGCCGGCTGCATTCGCTGCGGCAATGACTTCCTCATCGCGAACGGAACCGCCTGGCTGGACCACGGCGCGGACGCCCGCGTCAATCAGGATCTGCAGGCCGTCCGCGAACGGGAAGAAAGCGTCGGAGGCCGCTACGGCGCCGAGAGCTCGCTGGGGTGCCCCGCTGGTGCTGGTGTTCGAGGCACCGCCGGGGGCATCGCCCCCACCAGCGCCGTCGGACTCCACCTTTACGCCAAGCGTGTTGGCCCGCTCCACGGCCAGGCGGCAGGAATCCAGGCGGTTGACCTGTCCCATGCCGATGCCGACGGCGGCGCCGTCCTGGGCAAGGAGGATGGCGTTGGACTTTGCCGCGCGGCAGGCGGTCCAGGCGAAGGCCAGGTCGGCAAGGGTCTTTTCGTCAGCGGCTTCACCGGCAGCAAGGGTCCAGTTGGCGGGGTTGTCGCCCTCGGCGTCAACTTTGTCGGTGACCTGGACCAGCATCCCGCCGGACACCTGGCGGAATTCCGTGGGATAGCGGCCGTAGCCCTCAGGCAGGGCAAGCAAGCGGATGTTCTTTTTCTTTGACAGGATTTCCACGGCCTCGGGCTCGAAGCCCGGGGCGATAACAACTTCAGTGAAGATGTCCTTCACGGTGTTGGCCATGCCGGCGGTCACTGTGCGGTTGGATGCGATGACGCCGCCAAATGCAGAGACGGGATCGCAGGCGTGGGCTTTGGCGTGCGCGTCGGCGATGGGATCAGCGGCATCCGCGGAACCGACGGCTACGCCGCAGGGATTGGCGTGCTTGATGATGGCGACGGCCGGTTCGCTGAAATCGTAGGCGGCACGGAGGGCGGCGTCGGCGTCCACGAAGTTGTTGTAGCTCATGGCTTTGCCGTGCAGCTGGTCTGCCTGGGCGATGCCCCTGGGCGCTGCTTTGTCCACGTACAGGGCTGCCTGCTGGTGCGGGTTCTCGCCGTACCGCAGCACCTCGGACCGTTCCAGCGACAGGCCCGCGTAGGCAGGCCAATCGATAACGCCGTCGCCGTCCTCGTCCAGGAACTGGCTCGCCGTCCAGGTGGCTACTGCGTTGTCGTAGGAGGCGGTGTGGGCGAACGCCTTGGCGGCCAGCCGGCGCCGGGTCTTGAGGTCGAAGCCCCCCTCGGCGGCTGCGGTGACCACCTGGCCGTAGAAGGAGGGATCCACCACGATGGCGACGGCGGCATGGTTCTTCGCTGCAGAGCGCACCATGGCCGGGCCGCCGATGTCAATCTGCTCGACGACGTCATCCTGCGCGGCGCCGGACTTGACGGTTTCCACGAACGGGTAGAGGTTCACCACCACGAGGTCGAACGGCTCGATCTCCATGGTGATCAAAGTGTCCATGTGCGCCTGGACACGGCGGTCGGCCAGGATGCCGCCGTGGACACGTGGGTGCAGCGTCTTGACGCGGCCGTCCAGCATCTCCGGCGAGCCGGTGACTTCCTCGACTTCCTGGACGGGAATGCCGGCCGCGGCGATTCTCTTGGCCGTGGACCCGGTGGACACCAGCTTCACGCCCGCTGCATGCAGGCCCTGGGCGAGATCCTCCAGACCGGTCTTGTCGTAAACCGAGATCAGGGCCCGGCGGATGGGAACACGGTCGATGGTTACGCGCTCATGCTGCGTGAAGCTCACAAATGTCTCCGTCTTATGTCGCGGAACAGTGCCGCGGTTGGTGGGGATAGGGCCAGTTTATCGCGAAGTGCTGTTGCCCCCGGTGCAGGCGGAAGTGTGAAGGCCAGCGAGCCCGGCTAGAGTTCTTCCAGGAGGCTGCGATGAATACTTACACCACTGTGCCGAGCGGCGAGCAGGTGGTCCAGGAGCTGCCCTGGCGATGGAAAGTCCAGGGCAGAATCTTTTTGATCGGCGGTCTTGGTTTCATGTTTGATGCCTGGGACGTGACACTGAACGGCATTCTCATTCCGCTGCTCTCCACGCACTGGGCCCTGACCCCCGGCGAGGTGGCCTGGGTGGGTACGTCCAACCTGATTGGGATGGCCCTCGGTGCGTTTATCTGGGGCACCATCGCAGACACCATCGGACGCAAGAAGGCGTTCACGGCCACGCTGCTGATCTTCTCCCTCTTCACCGTACTGGGTGCCTTCTCCCCCGACTTCATCTGGTTCTGTGTGTTCCGGTTCATGGCGGGCTTCGGCCTGGGCGGCTGCATCCCCGTGGACTACGCCCTGGTGGGCGAGTTCACTCCCCGCAAGCAGCGCGGCAAAGTCCTCACCGCGATGGATGGTTGGTGGCCGGTGGGGGCAGCCCTGGCAGGTTTTGTCTCCGCCGGGCTCGTGGCCCTGTACGGAGACTGGCGGCTGACCATGCTGGTGATGGTCCTGCCCGCATTGCTGGTGTTCTGGGTCCGCCGGAGCGTCCCGGAGTCTCCGCTGTTCCTGATCCGCATGGGCAGGCGGGAAGAAGCGGCCAAGGTGATCGATGGCCTGGTGGCAGCAACGGGAGCGGAACCCCGCGCCTACAGCCTGCCCGACGCCAAGGAAGTGCCGCGCCTTTCCGCCGGCAGCGGCTGGCACCAGCTGCGCCTGGTATGGCAGTTCAACTGGAAAATCACGGCCGCGGCCTGGTCCCTGTTCTTCTCGATCCTGCTGGTCTATTACCTGTCCCTGACCTGGATGCCGCGGATCCTCATTGGTGCGGGCTTCGCGGAGTACAAGGCGTTCGTCACCACGGCGTCCATGGCCGCTGTCGGGCTTTTGGGCGTTATTGTGGCCGCCCTGCTCGTGGAACGTGTCGGCCGCAAATGGATCCTTGCCATCACCGGACCATTGTCGGCGTTGACCCTGGTGATCGTGGCGGTCGTGGTGGACATCCCCACGGCGGCCGTTTTCTGGCTCCTGGTGTTCGGGTTCGTAGTTCAGGTGGCCATCCCGGTGCTTTACGCCTACGTGTCGGAGCTGTACCCCACCGAGCTGCGCGGTACCGGCTTCGGGTGGGCATCCACGTTCTCCCGGCTCGGTGCAGGCTTCGGGCCGCTGATCTTCGCGAGCTACTTCTGGCCCGAGCTTGGCCTCGCCACGTCCTTCGCCCTGGCAGGCGGGCTGGTACTGCTTGCCGTGCTGTGGATGGCGTTCTTCTCCCCCGAAACCAAGCAGCGCCGCCTCGAGTAGAAGGCCCGTCGACACCCTGATTCGGTTTCGATACGGACGTTCCTTTGGGCGCCCCGGATTTCAGGTGCGCCACGGAGCACGCGCGTCGAAAAGGTACTTGCGCGTCGACGGGACGGCCGGGACGCCGGGTCAGGTGGGGCCTGGTTAGGCGTGCGTGGGGTGGGTGGCGGCGAGGGTGGCCAGGGTGGACACCAGAAGCCGGCGCTCCACCACCTTGATGCGCTCGTGCAGGGTTTCCTCGGTGTCGGACTCCTCGATGGCCACGGCTTCCTGGGCGATGATGGGCCCGGTGTCCACACCGGCGTCGGCCCAGTGCACGGTGCAGCCTGTCACCTTCACGCCGTACGCCATCGCGTCGCGAACGCCGTGGGCGCCCGGGAAGGCCGGGAGCAGCGCAGGATGGGTGTTGAGGTATTTGCCCTTGAACGCGTCGATGAACTCGGGGCTGACGATCCGCATGAACCCGGAGGAGACCACTATGTCCGGTTCGAACGCCGCCACGGCCTGGGTCAGTGCGGCATTCCAGTCAGCCCGGTCCTGGTAGGCCTTGAAGTCGACCACAAAGGTCGGGATGCCGGCTGCTGCGGACCGTTCCACCCCGAACGTGCCCGGCCTGTCCGCCCCCACTGCGGCGATTTCGACATCAAGCTCCCCTGCCTTGACCGCGTCGATAACTGCCTGGAGGTTGGACCCGGTGCCGGAAACGAGGACTACGATGCGCATGGCACTAGCTTATGGGCAGGCTCGCGTAGGCTGGAAAACATGAACAGCACACCGGAACCGGCTGGGCGGCAGCGCACAAAACAGCCGCTCAGCGAGGCAGCAAAGGCCTCGCTCGCCAAGACCCACACCCTGTTCCGGATCTTCGTGGTGGCGGTGCTGGGCGCCTTCTTCGTCTACCAGCTGGACGTCAGCTACCTCTGGCTCACCGCGGTCCTGACAGCCGCCAGCATTACCCTCGGAGTGGTGCTGCTGGTCCGGGCGGCGCGCCTGAAGGAGTCGCGTCTCGTCCTCATCGGCACCATTTCGGGGCTCGTGGTGTCCGCGATCATGGTGCTGCTGATCCTGGTCACAGCCCTGTTCTTCGACGAAGTGCGTGAGTACCAGGCATGCGTCGGCCGGGCGTTGACGGACCGGGCGCAGTCGGCTTGCCGGGTCCAGCTGGAGGGGTCGCTGCCCTCGCAGCTGCCCTGAGGGCCGGGGCCGGCCCTCCCGTTCGGGCGGCAGCTCCCAAAACTACCGGGCCAGTTCGGCGTCCACTTCCTTGGCTGCCTTCTCCCGTTCGAGCCAAGGTCCCACCGCGTATCCAATCACGACGCCGGCACCCACTTCCGCCGCCACCCAGACTCCCGTCCAGAACGGGTCAGGACCAATGTCCGTGAGCCGTCCGATTCCGGCCGAGCCACGTGCCAGCCAGGCCAGGCCGGCAGTCAGCAGCCCGGCCGCCAGCCCGCACAGGACCCCGAGCACCAGTGTTGAAACGGTCGCTGTGAACCAGCGTGCGCGGACTTTGATGGCAAGCCACTCGTCGAAATGGTTTTCGCCTTCCCGGAGGAACCACCAGCCCGCCAGAACCCCGGCCAGCACCGGCACCATCAGGGCCACGAAGGCGTAGTCCAGGGATCCGGACGGGATGGCCGCCAGCACCGGGATGGAAGGCAGCGGGCCAACAGCAGTGCCCAGCGGGCCCGCCTGGGAACCGAGGCCCATGGCGAAGCCGGAGCCGGATGTCCAAGCCAACGCAAAGACGACAAGGTTGGGCAGGAACCCCAGTTGCACAACGGTGAGGGCGGTACCTCCCACCGCCCCGGCGTCGAGCGCCTCATAAACCGCAATCACCAGGTTCCAGTGGATGAACAGGTCTACCGCCAACAGCAGCGCAGCCAGCGCCAGGGCTGACAGGACCGCCACAAATGCCGCTTTCGCGGCGGAGGCGAGGTAGGACCCGGCCCAGCGCGAATGCTGGCTTGTGCGCGAAATCCAGTCCACGGCGTCGACGCCGATCAGCCGGCTCCAGGATCCTGCCTCACGGCGGGCGCCTATCACCATGCCGAGGGCGTAAGGAATGAGCGGGATGAACGTCGCGTGCCAGGAATTGATGCCGACGTCGGGCGTGCGGCAGATGAAGCCTGTTGCCGCTCCGAAGGCGGAATACACCAGCCATGAACCGAGGAGCGCCTGCCACAACTGGTCCGTATAGGAGGCCCGGGCCAGCCGACGGCCAGCGCGCCAGGCGAGCAGGAACGGGATCAGGGTCAAGCCAAGCGGAATGAGCGTGAGCGGTCCTGACCCGGAAGTGGCGGCGGCGTCCGAGCCCGCAGCAATGAGTTCCAGGGGAACCCCGTGGACCAACAGCCAGGACTGCCCGGCCAGGCGCGCGAGAAAATCGACGGCGCCGTCCTGGAACCCGGCGGTAGCCCAAACCGCAATGATTGGAGCAAGCACCACCAGTGCGGAGATGACGGCTGCCTGGGCCGTTTCGAGGGCACCCTGCAGCCACAAGGGCATGGGAAGGCCACGGTCTCCGGTTTGATCAGCGCGCAGTTTCATCGTTTTCCATGGTGTCACGGCGGCGCCTCCCGGCCCGGGACCGACAGGCGCCAACCCTGAGCCATACCTTCAAGGGGGCCCTTCACAAGCGCTTTTCGCGTGCGCCCGCCGTAAAATTTAACCGTCCACAATTAGTGGTTGGAGGCAAGAAATGACTACCGCATCCCACCATGCGCACGGCGTTCATTTTGGACGGGCAGACGTCCAGAACGTGGGCATGGGACTGGGAATCGTCCTAATGCTGGTGGGAGTCCTGGGCTTCATCCCGGGCGTCACCACCCGATACAGCGAACTGATGTTCCTGGGACCGGCTTCGCATGCCATGGTCCTGGGGCTGTTCCAGGTGTCCATGCTGCTTAATATCGTGCAGCTGGCCATCGGCGCAACCGGCTGGGCTATGTCCCGCACAGAACATGGAGCACGGAACTTCCTCCTGGGAGCGGGTGCGCTGTACATCGTCCTGGCAATCTTCGGGCTCATTGTCGGAGTGGATTCAGCGGCGAACTTCTTGTCGCTGAACATGGTGGACAACTGGGCGCACCTGGTGCTGGGCATGGCGATGATTGTTGCTGGCTGGCTGTTCTCGCGGAATATGACCGCAGACAGGACATAAACCCGGAATCCGTAACCCGGGAAACAGGAGCCGCGAATGAGAGAAGAACCCTAAGTTCTGAAGATATTCGTCCTACTGGCTGGTGCAGTCGCCGCTTTCAGCGCGGCTGCACCAGCGTCTCCGCGGCCGGCCCGCACCAGCAGCAGACCGGCCCGGCAAAAATGAAAAAGTTCCGCATGCACAACGACGCCGGGAGCCCCCCAAGTGGACTCCCGGCGTCGTTCGCTGTGCTCGCCTCGGCGCCGGTCCGTT
>NZ_JBNHFF010000183.1:0-6817 GCF_059089965.1 Arthrobacter sp. SPT-J7 | reverse complement strand
TGACCCTCCGAGGAGGGCATCACGCCGGTCAGCAATGACTGTCGAGCCGGTGTGCGCCTGTTCGCCGCGGACCTCGAACTGGTACTTGTTGGCCGCCCAGTTGGAGTCCACCACGCCAATGGTGATGCCTTCCCGCTCCATGCTGCGGCCCTGTTGAATATGGATTTCGGCAGCGTAGGCCGCCCTCGGACCGGTGCCCTCGCCGAGTGCGGCGGTTGCTTCCAATGCCTCACGAACAGTGATGCCTGCCGCATCCGTAATGGCGAGGACGTCCGCGGGCGACATCTTTCCGGTGTAGACCGAACTGCCCATCATGGACGGTTTGAAGCGAGCACCTTCCTCATTGAACCAATTCACAACCGCCAAGTTGTACCGGGGAATTGTTCCCGCGGCTCGCCACTCTGCCGCGAGGCTGAATGCTGCATGGGCCGCGGCAAGCACACCATAGGCGCCGTCATACCGCCCGGCCGTTGGCTGCGAATCAAGATGGGAGCCGACCAGCACGTAGGGCGCACCGGGATTCACCTCGAGCAGGGCAAACTGGTTACCCACCTGGTCAAAGGAAACATCGAAACCTTTGTCCCGAAGCATGGCGGTCAGCCATGCCCGCTGTTCCCCGTCTGCAGATGAACCCGCCTGCCGCTCCACTCCCCCGCCAGGCGTAGCGCCGAAAGCGCTCAAGGTGGCGAAGTCCCGCAGGAACGCGGCATCAGCTCCTGCGAACTTGCTTGGATCGGGTTCCGGCACAGCACCGTTGCTCATGATGGCTTGTCCTCCACGCTGGATGATTGGGGTACCTAAATAGTCTCAGGAGCGCACGCGGGAGGCACTGGGTCGAGGCCACCAATTCAGCTAGCGGCAATGTGTATCTGCACACCAGCCAGCCCTTGGCCGGCAGATAGGTCGGTAGGGGCAGAACCCTTATGCTCCATAACCTCGGCGGCACGGGAACAAGCGTTAGCTAAGTCGGGCGCTAAAGCGACGCCTGTACTCCGTTGGCTTCGTGGAGAATGCGGCCGCAAAGTTCTGCCGGAGGGTGACGGCGTTGCCGAATCCGCAGTCGGCAGAGATCTGGTCTATCGACAGGTCTGTGGTTTCGAGCAGCCGCCGGGCCGCGTCCAGGCGGCGGGCGCGGATCCAGGCGGCCGGCGTTGTCCCGGTTGCTGCCCGGAAGGAGCGGAGAAAGGTGCGGCGGCTCAAGTGTGCCCGGGCGGCCATCGCCTCGATGGTGAGGGGTTCAGCCAGATGGCCCAGGGCCCATTCAAGCAACCGCGAGATCGGATCATCGGTGGAGCGGGAAGGAACAGGACGCTCAATATATTGCGCCTGTCCACCCTCCCGGTGCGGCGCGATGACCAGGCTGCGTGCCACATGGTTCGCTGACTCCGCTCCAAGTCTGGTACGCACAAGGTGCAGGCAGGCGTCCAAGGCGGAGGCGGTGCCGGCGGAGGTCAGGACATCGCCGTGGTCGATGTAGAGCACCGACTGATCAAGGGCGATATCCGGGTGCCGTCCGGCGAGGGAATCGAAAGCCTGCCAATGCGTGACGGCCCGGCGTCCCGCAAGTAACCCGGCGTCCGCCAGGGGAATCGCACCAAGGCATAACCCTAGAAGTGGCACGCCACGCCCGTGCGCCCCTTGAAGCACCTGGCGCAGTGAGTCGCTGGGGACGCGCCCGTCGTCGAACCATGAGGGCACCACCACGACGTCGGCCCCTCCCGCCGCCCCGGGCCCTTTCACCTCGCCCAGCCGGTAACCCTCAGCGGTTGTCACCTCGCCTTCCTGGTCGGAGAAAAGAAAGGTCTTCCATTCGGCAAGGCCCTGGCGGGCCACCTCGTTAAAAACCATCTGCGGAACAGCGAGGTGAAACATCGTTGCGCCATCGAAGGCATACACCGCGATCCTCAAAATCGCCCCTTCCTGCAGCTTGGCCCGAATTCATCGTACATCTGCCTTCGTGCCACTGGTGGCTCCGGTAGGCACCGGGAAAACTGGAACAGTTGCCAGAAGGCAGCCGAGAGAACCACCAGGGAGAAACATAAACATGAGCACCCCCCGCCGCGCCCTCATCCTTATCGACGTGCAGCAGCAGTACTTTGGCGGCCCCCTCGAAATCCAGTACCCGCCGCACCAGGAGTCCCTGCCCGCCGTTGCGCGTGCAGTTGACGCCGCCACAGCCGCGGGCATTCCGATTGCCGTGATCCAACACTCTGCGGGCGAAGGTGCGCCCGTCTTCGCGCCCGGCACGTCAGGCTTCGAGCTGCACCCCGAGATTGAGCGCCGCAAAACCGGCGCATGGAAGGCGCTGGTCAAGCAGTATGGTTCGGTTTACGCCGGTACTGACCTCGCCGAATGGCTGCGGAAGCACGACATCGACACGGTCACCTTAGCGGGCTACATGACCAACAACTGCGTGCTCGCCTCCGCCGTTGAGGCAGAGTTCCTTGGCTTCACCACCGAGGTTCTCTCAGACGCCACCGGCGCTATCAACCTCGCCAACGGGGCAGGCTTCGCCGATGCCAAGACCGTGCACACGACACTCCTTACGCTGCTGAACTCGAACTGGGCAGCCGTGGCCGATACTGGTACCTGGACCAATGCCCTGGACACCCGGCAAGCCCTCACCAGGAGTGACCTCGGCAGCTCCGCGACCGCCGGCTCCGAGCTCGTCCCCCAGGCGTAATTAACGTCCTGGGCTTTCCACCTGCGTTCACCGGGTGGGAAGCCCGGGAACACCAGCAGCATTCGCGCCGTTGCACACACGGGGACCAAGCCCCAACGAATCTCAAGGACTAATTTCATGAAGTGGATTCTCCTCGCCGGCGCCATCCTGAGTGAGGTGACAGCGTCCCTCTCCTTGAAAGCGGCCCTGGATAATCCTGCATTCTTCATTGTGGTTGTTCTCGGTTATTCCGCTTCGTTCGGTTTCCTCGCAGCAGTCCTCCGTAAAGGCCTGGGCCTCGGGGTTGCTTACGGTATCTGGGCCGCGTTGGGAGTGACACTCACGGTGCTGCTGGCCGCCCTCATCTTTGGCGAGGCGCTGACCCCGGTGATGATGATCGGCGTCGCCATGGTCATCGCCGGCGTGCTCTGCGTGGAACTCGGATCACACAAAGAACCGGTAAAAGAACCGGCAAAAGAAATGGCCCGCTCATGATGTGGTTGTTGCTGTCGGCGGCAATCCTTACCGAAGTAACCGCCACTCTGTTCCTGCGCGTCGCATCCACTGGAAAGCGGCGCTGGTACATACCTGTCGGCGTCGGGTACGTCCTTGCCTTCACGCTCCTCACGCTGACCCTGGACCAGGGAATGAGCCTAGGAGTCGCCTACGGCATCTGGGCCGCCGCCGGCGTCGCTCTGACCGCCCTTGCCAGCCGCGTCTTCTTCAAGGAGATGATCACCCCCATCATGATGCTCGGGCTGGGGCTCATCATCGGCGGCGTCCTGCTCATCGAGCTCGGCGCTGCACACTAGTGGCTCCGTAATTGGAGCTGGGGCCTACTGGAGCGGAGCGGCAATTAGGCCGTTTCTCTCATCGCGGACAGGGGCTCTCCCCCGCGCGCCCGTCCATGGTCAAATGGGAAGGTTGAACCGGCCGCCCGAGTCCGACCACGGCCTCGGCACATGGAAGGAAGCACATGACCGATCGCCCGGAACACCCCCCAATACCCACCCCCGGAAGTGCCCAAGGCCTGGACAGCAAGGTTGAGGGTGGCTGCCCGGTGGCGCATGGCAGCGTGACCTCGCACGGCAGCGAGAGTGAGAACCCGGCCATCGATTCGCCGCAGCCCAAGGCGCACCGGCCACGGACCGTCGCGGACTGGTGGCCAAACCAACTGGACCTCACCGTGCTCCACAGCCATAACCCGGCAGGCAACCCGCTCGGCCCTGGCTACAGCTACCGAGAGGAGTTCCAGAAGCTCGACGTCGAGGCGCTCAAGCAGGACATCATCCAGGTCCTCACCACCTCCCAGGACTGGTGGCCGGCGGACTTCGGCCATTACGGCGGCCTGATGATCCGGCTGAGCTGGCACGCCGCCGGCACCTACCGTGTCCACGACGGCCGCGGTGGTGCAGGGGACGGCAGCCAGCGGTTCGCGCCGCTCAACAGCTGGCCGGACAACGCCAACCTGGACAAGGCGCGGCGATTGCTGTGGCCGGTGAAGCAGAAATACGGCCAAAAGCTTTCCTGGGCAGACCTGCTGGTCCTGGCCGGCAACGTCTCCCTCGAGTCCATGGGACTCAAGACGTTCGGCTTCGCCTTCGGCCGTGAGGACGTGTGGGAGCCCGAAGAAATTTTCTGGGGACCGGAGGACACCTGGCTCGGCGACGAACGCTACATCGGCGAAGGCCAGATGTCGGAGGAGGTCGGCTCCACGGAAATGGGCCTGATCTACGTCAACCCCGAAGGCCCCATGGGCAACCCGGATCCCAAGCTCGCGGCAGCGTTCATCCGTGAAACCTTCAAGCGGATGGCCATGAACGACGAAGAGACCTTCGCGCTGATCGCCGGCGGCCACACGTTCGGCAAGACCCACGGCGCCGGAGACGCCGACGCGCACGTAGGTCCCGAGCCTGAGGGCGCCAACCTCGAAACGCAAGGCCTGGGCTGGCTCAGCACCTACGGCAGTGGGAAGGGGGCGGACACGATCACGTCCGGTTTGGAAGTCACCTGGACCGACCGGCCCACCCAGTGGAGCAACCGCTTCCTGGAGATCCTGTTCGAGTACGAGTGGGAGCTGGTCAAGAGCCCTGCCGGCGCGCATCAGTGGGTCGCCAAGGATGCCCCGGAGATCATCCCGGACGCCCACGATCCGGAGAAAAAGCACCGGCCCACCATGCTGACCACGGACCTGTCGCTTCGCGTCGACCCGGTCTATGGGGAGATAGGTCGTCGCTTCCTACAGAACCCGGACGAGTTCGCGCAGGCCTTCGCCAAGGCCTGGTACAAGCTGCTGCACCGCGACATGGGCCCGGTTGGCCCACACATGCTCGGGCCCTGGGTCCCGGAGGCCCAGCTCTGGCAGGACCCGGTCCCGGCAGTGGACCACGAGCTGATCGACGAGCAGGACATCTCCTCGCTCAAGGCCCAGCTCCTGGACTCGGGCCTCTCCGTCTCACAGCTGGCCAGTACGGCATGGGCCGCGGCATCCACCTTCCGCAAGACGGACCGGCGCGGCGGCGCCAACGGGGCGCGGATCCGGTTGGAGCCCCAGCGCGGCTGGGAGGTCAACGAGCCTGAGCAGCTTTCGACGGCGTTGCAGGCGCTTGAGACGGTCCAGCAGCAGTTCAACGCCGCCCAGGCCGGGGGCAAGAAGGTCTCATTGGCGGACCTGATCGTCCTCGGCGGCTGCGCGGCAGTGGAAAAGGCTGCCCGGGACGCAGGCTTCGCCGTCACCGTGCCGTTCCGGCCCGGCCGCACAGATGCCGCCCAGGAGCAGACCGACGTCGACCAGTTCCAGTACCTGAAGCCGCGGGCAGACGGATTCCGGAACTACGTACGCCCCGGCGAGAAGCTCCAGCCGGAGACCCTCCTGCTGGACAAGGCGTACCTGCTGGACCTCTCCGCACCGGAGATGACGGCGCTCATTGGCGGTATGCGCGCCATCGGCACCAACGTCGGCGGCTCCAGCCACGGCGTCCTCACGGACAAGCCGGGTGTCCTGACCAACGACTTCTTCGCCAACCTGCTCTCCCCGGGCACCAAGTGGAAGGCGTCAGAGAACGAGGAGAACGTCTACGACATCACCGACGTCGCCACCGGCGAGCTGAAGTGGACCGCTACGCCGGTTGACCTTGTCTTTGGCTCCAACTCGCAGCTCCGGGCAATCGCCGAGGTCTACGCGAGCGACGACGCCGGGGAGAAGTTCGTCAACGACTTCGTGGCGGCCTGGGTGAAGGTCATGGAACTCGACCGCTTCGACCTGCGCTGATCGAGCGTCCGGGCCGGCTGCAGCTGTGGCCGGTCCGGACCTCCTCCCCCAGGCGCCGGAGAAGCAGGCTTCCGGGCAGCCACGCTTTGAACCAGGAGGAACCCCAGATCCCCGAGGTCCTTTGGGCCGCCCTAAAAGCCCGCCGCGTTGCACCCGCGGTTAATCAACGGGTCCTGAAAGGGCCGGCAGCCCCGGACTACATCGTCGCCAGCGCGGTGCCATGGCCTGAACCAAGGAGCCCATGAGAACCTGCTTAGCTTCGGGTTGGCTGGCTTTGGAAGATTCTTCCGCTCAGATCATCGCGGAGAATGTAGAACTGGCCTCCGTTGTCGTTGACTGTTCCGTCCAGCACATACAGGCCCCGCGCAGCATCTGGTCCTCCGGCTGCCCGGTCAAGGGCTTCGCGCAGATGCCGATCGAGATGCCCCTTCGGCCCAACTGACTGGATTTCTTCGATTTCCTCTGTTGTCAGCCCTGCCAGTACTGCATCAATGTCAGCCATGAAGCACCCTCCCCAATTGTGCAGGCCTATGTTGGCCTGGGTCCACACGCTAGGGCACGAGTGGCCGTCGCGGCAAGGATAAGGCGGTCCCGGGCCGACAGCTTTAACTGAATGGCAGCCAGGTGCATTGAGCGGTTCTCGAAGGCTAGTTCGGCCAAGGCCGCCGCACCGCCATTCGATCGCCGGCTTAGCGACGAATACGTCCCAAAACGCAGCGACAATGCCTGCCGGAATTACCATGCACACGAACCCAAAAGAACACGATCGAGCGCGCTACATACGGTTCTCATCCGAAACACTGTTCAGCAATTTGCTACTCCTCAATCTGGGCGGCGCAAGTGGCAGCTACGGGATTACAGGGTGTCGAGGTTTGACGGTCTCC
>NZ_JBNHFF010000182.1:0-6853 GCF_059089965.1 Arthrobacter sp. SPT-J7 | reverse complement strand
TGACGCTGTGCATGGCTTCCTTCTGCGTGGCCCGGGGTGTCCAGAGCGCGGATCGATAACGGCCATGCTATTGGCGTTGGAAGGTGACCGGAAGGGGCTGCTTTGACCGTGCCCTCAGTTGGTGGGCGGGTAGGATCTCCCGCATGGAATCCGTTGTTTTGTACAGCATCGCTGAGGGCGTCGACCGTTCACGGGTTATGGAGACGTATCCCCGCCACCAGGCATACTTCGAAGCGTTCCGCGCCAATGGCGGCGGTCTCCTGGCACTGGGTCCGTTCCTGACCCCGGATCCTGCCGGTTCGTCTATGGGGCTTTTCACCCCGCGGGAGGAAGCGGCGCGTTTTATTGCCGAGGATCCCTTCGTTGTGGAGGGACTGGCCGTGCCACGAATCCTGGAGTGGGATGCAGTGCGGTTCGACTAGGTCCCCTCCCGAAGGACGCGGAGGTGGGGGTGCAGTGGAGGCCCAGCTCAGGCGTGACATGGTCGACGGCGACCTCGCCGCCTTGGACCAGGTGGAGCTGTTTCGTTTGGCCACATGGCAGGAGGATCCCGCCTGACTGGCTACTTCTCCACAATGAGCTTGTCAGGAGCCCACGACTGGACCCGACGGGGGAGCGCAGCGCCTGCGTCAAAGGCCGCTGTGATTTCTGCCCGTCCGTCTCCCAGATCCTCCCAGCGGCCGGGAATCGACTCCCCGCGGTCGTTGGCGCTGCTGCCGTGCCAGATGCAGGTCCCATCCGCCTGCACTTCAATGGCGTCCCGCCACCGAGCCGGCCGGAAGGCGTAGCCGCGGGGGCGGAATATCATCGTGGAGGCGGTGTCTTCCTCGTGGGAGTGCAGCCAAATGCCAGTAATCTCCTGCGGGGGTCCATTCACGGCATGACCTTCCGGCCGGCGTCGTCATCCTTCCATCGTCCTCCAGCAGGTGCGGCGGTGACACCGTTGAGCGCCGAGCGGATGCCCTCCAGGATCAGCATGGTCCGTTGGTTTTCCTGGCGGAGCCGACCGAGTTCCTGCCGCAGCTGGAACACCTCGCTGTCGTCCTGTTCCTGGGCCTGAGCCGGGACCGGAGCAGGGGAGCCGCTGCTTCGGTCCCGTTCCCGGCGACTGCCGGCGTGTTTGCCGGGAAAGAGGGCAACGAGGCGTCAGGCAGGGCGAACGCGGGCGCGGTCAGGAAGGATGCGCGGGCACCGTCAAGGCAAGCGTCCATCCGGCGTGACTGGCCGTTGGTGAACATATACATGGCGGCATCATCGGTGTAGTCCATGTAGTTCATGAACATGTTGCCGTCGGGTCCGTTGTTGCAACTGACCTGCGGGAACGTCGGGCTGTTAAAGGTGGCGTCGGCCTGGTTGGGCGTGTCGTCAACCAGATCGCTTCCGCTACAGGAGCCGCGGTCATCGCCCCAGATGTGCCGCAGGTCCAGCCAGTGGCCGATCTCGTGCGTAGCGGTCCGGCCCAGATCAAACGGAGCCTGCGCGGTTCCGCCCTTGCCGAAGCAGAAGCTTGCGATGACAACGCCGTCCGTGGTGGGCGGTCCGCCAGGAAACTGGGCGTATCCGAGGATGACGCGGCCGATCCCGTCCCGGAGCCCGTTGCACACCCACATGTTGAGGTAGTCGTCGCTGGGCCAAGGGTCCGCACCGCCGGTTGCACTCGACTTGACATCGTCCAGTTCGGTGGTGAAAAACGGCACGGACGACGCCGTCCGCGTGATGCCGTCGGTGGGATTGCCGTTGGGTCCTGGGACGCGAGCCGGAACTCTATCCTGCAGTCGGCCACCCGGTCCGTCCAGACGGACGGCACCTTAGACACGTCCGGATTGCCGGCCCGAAAATCTTCGTTGAGGACGTCGATCTGGCTCTGGATCTGCGCCGCGCTGATGGTTTGCACAGGGTCAGCCGGATTGTGCACCACGTGGACCACCACCGGGATGGTGAGTACTCCGCTTCGGGCGATACTGCGCGTCTGGTCCTCGTAGGCCAGGGCCCGGTTGTCGATCAGTGCGCGGCGTTCCTGGTAGGTCACGCTCTGGTTCAGGAGGCGGCGGTGTACTTCCATGGTCCCGCACAGTTCACGGCCGCGCTGTTGCTCAGGAAGCATTGGCTGGTTTGCTTCGTGCATCGTAGGATCTCTCTTTCACGTGCTGGGTCCGGCAATACTGGTGACTCTGCCAAGGGATTGGGCCACAAACATCCCAATGGTGGACAGGTACTCTAGCCGCCAGCCGTTACTCCAGTGTTACGGCCTAAACCCGGTCAGTCGGGGGCGTCATTGACAGCCCGCCACGGACTGCGGAAAGTGGTTGTTGCATCTGTTCCAGCCCAGGCTGGAGTTCGGGGGTACCCATGGGCAATGACGGCTATGGCCTTCAGTTGCGGCTGCTGCAAACGTGGCAACTTCGTCGGGACACCGAGGTCCTGCATGTCGCCGTGCGGCCACAACGGCTGATTGCCGCCCTCGCCATCCTTGGTCCCCGTCCACAAAGCTACCTCGGCGGACTGTTGTGGCCGGAAATCGGGGACCCCAGCGCGCTGGAAAGCCTTCGCGTTACTGTTCAACTCGTCTCCCGGCAGGTGCCCGGCCTGCTGGTCAACGGCGGGATGATCCTGTCCCTCAGCGACTTGGTGGAAGTGGACCTGCACCGGCTTCGGGCCCGGATGCGGGAGCTGGGCCGTGCTGGACTCAACGGGAATGTCCATTCCCTCCTCCAGCAATTAGGTGATTCTGAGTTGCTCCCTGGCTGGTACGAGGACTGGGTGCTCTTTGAACAAAACAGGCTGCAGCAGGAGCGGCTCCACGCCTACCACCTCATCGCCGGCGAGTCGCTCGTCAGGTTTGACTATCAGTCTGCCCTGGAGGCTTCCAAGGCTGCGCTTGCCCTCGAACCGCTCTATGAAAGTGCCGTGCGACTTCTCATCGAGGCCGAACGGCGGCAGGGCAACAACGCTGCCGCACTTCGTGCCTATGAAAGATATGAATCGCAGTTGAAGGAGGACATGGGCCTGGTACCATCGGAAGCCATCCGCCGCCTCGCAGTGGAGATTTCCCTGCAGGTCGGCCAAATGGGAGCTACTTAGGCCCCGCTCGGAGCCTCGGACTGGGAAAGAAGCCATTCCCGCACCGCTCCCAGGACTTCGTCCGGGTCGACCGTATAGACAGTCTTCGGCTTAGAGGTTGGAGATTGGCTGTAGGTCAACCTTGCGCGGAACCCCGGCGTCTGGTCAGGCTCGGCCCATGTGCGGATCACCAGGGTGCCCATCGACGGCACTTCCCGGTCCGGCTCCACACCGTCAGGAGTTCCCGACGGAGGACCATCCGTTGTCATGACATGTCACCTTACTCTCATTTAGCCTAGATCCTGCTGCCTTGATCCTCCTAAAGAACGATCAGGAACCAGCCGGTGTACGGCAAAGATTTGATCAAGATCGACCGAGGGTCAGGCAGGGCAAGGCAACAGGGTCAGCGATGCGGCCTCGTACGGCGCCTTCCCGTGCTGCCGTCGGGCGTCGCTCACAAAGGGGGCACAATAGGTGCCATGGCTGATTCTGAAGCGGTGACAACACAAGGCTCAACGGTCGAGGAATGGACGCAGGCATTGGCGGAGTCCAAGGGTTCGCCGGGCGGAGGGGCAGGGACGGGGGTAATGCTTGCCATCGCCGCTTCCCTCGTGTCGATGGTGGCGGGCTATACGAAGCCGGGCCAGGGCCAGGACGGGGAGCTCGCCGATATCCACGCACGCGCGCGATCGCTCCGTGAGACCGCCCTTCGACTGGCCGACGACGACGCTGCCGCCTCCGAAGCGTTCGGCGCGGCGTTCCGCCTGGACCCTGGGCGGGAGCGCAATGACGCCATCCACGGGGCCTCGGTTAACGCCGCGAAAGCTTCGGCCGTGCTGGGAGAACGGGCGATGGAGGCCATCGAAGACCTTGGCTGGCTCGCTTCCCATGGAAACCCGGCGCTGATCGCCGATGTGGTTGTCGCTTTCGGAGCCCTCCGGGCAGCAGTGACGGGGGCGCGCACGAACGTCAGTTTTGACCTCGCAACGCTTCGATCCGCTGGCGCCTCGCTTGAGCAGATCCGGGAAGAACATCCAGATCTGTGGACGACTGTCCAGCAGCTCAACTCAGCCCTCGACCGGATCGACGAGCTCACGGCCGGGGTGGATCACCGCGCCGCCCCAACTGACACTGACGCCTTGGAATAGTTCTGCCGGATCACTCAATCGAGTTGGGTCCGTGACCTACACAAGGGGCCAGGGGTAACGCATTCCGGTGGGGTCGACCGGCAGCTCGCCGTTCCGCAGCACCCGCTGCACCCGTCGCTGCAGTGCGGCCACTTCGGCGTCGTCGAGAAGCTGTACCACCTCGGGCGGGACGTACTCCACGAGCGGGGTGATGTCCTGCAGCAGGGAGGCAGGGACAGGTTCGCCCGCGAAATCCCAGATGACCGTGCGCAGCTTGAAACCAGCGGAGAAACACAGCCCGTGGTCGATGCCCCATACCCGCCCGTCATGCCCCCGCAGAACGTGCCCGCTTTTGCGGTCCGTGTTGTTGCTGACGAAATCGAACAGGGCGATACGGAACAGGGCGTCGTGGGTTTCCGGCGATTGCCCGTACAGGGTGAAGTAGTGGTCCCGGTAGTCGCAGGGCACGAACCATTGCAGCGACCCGACTCCCAAGGGGGAGTCGTCCCGGATCACTGTTGGCGGCACAAGCCCCCACTGGAGGTAATCGCTCAGCAGGTACGCGGCTCTTTCCCGCCGGTACAGCCCGGGCTCGAAGTCGGACAACGGCCGTTCCCCAGCCTCAGGCTTGTAGACAGCATGGGCCGAGTCGTCCCGGGAGGAGACCCGCACCAGGAACGTGGCGTTGCTGCTCCTCGGGATGCGTGCCAGCAGCTCCACCCGGCCTTCGCCTAGCAGCGTCAGTTCCCGCCCCGGCACCGGCTGCTCCTTGTCATTGCCTGTCCCAACCCTGATGCGCCCGATTACACTGCGACCGCAGCCCGCTGAGGGGCTCCGACGTCGAATTCACCATCAGCGCAGCAGGCGCCCGACGTTCGTGAAACTTCTTCCGTTGGGGAAGCGGAATGTGAAATTCCTCGATTCACGGCATGTGGGGGGACTACCGTGGAGTGGTGACTGATCGACCCGATATCTGCACTGTTGGTGAACTGCGTGCGGCAGGGTATGTCCAGAAGGACCTGCGCCATGAGATCCGCGACAACCTGCTGGCCGCGCTCGCTGCCGGCCGCGATCCATGGCCAGGGCTGTACGGCTTCAGCAGGACCGTCCTTCCCCAGCTCGAGCGTGCCTTGATAGCAGGCCACGACGTCGTGCTCCTCGGCGAACGGGGGCAGGGCAAAACACGGCTCCTGCGCACGCTGGCCGGGCTGCTGGACGAATGGTCACCGGTGATCGAGGACTCGGAACTCAACGAGCACCCGTACGAGCCGATCACGGAGCACTCCCGTGCCCGCGCCCTCACCGAAGGAGACCGGATGCGCGTGGCCTGGCGTCACCGGTCGGAGCGGTACGTGGAGAAGCTCGCCACCCCGGATACCTCCGTTGCGGACCTCATCGGCGACGTCGATCCGATGCGGGTGGCCGAAGGCCGCCGCCTGGGGGACCCGGAAACCATCCACTACGGCCTGGTCCCGCGCTCCAACCGCGGCATCATTGCCATTAACGAGCTGCCCGACCTTGCCGAGCGCATCCAGGTGTCGATGCTGAACGTAATGGAAGAGCGCGATATCCAGATCCGCGGCTACGTGCTGCGCCTGCCGCTGGACGTACTCGTCGTTGCGTCGGCCAACCCGGAGGATTACACCAACCGCGGCAGGATCATTACGCCGCTAAAGGACCGGTTCGGTGCCGAGATCCGGACCCACTACCCGATAGAGCTGGCTGACGAGGTGGCGGTCATCCGGCAGGAGGGGCAGCTGGTGGCCGATGTCCCGCCCGTCATCCTTGAGATCCTGGCCCGCTACACCCGCGCGCTCCGTCAGTCCCCGGCGGTCAACCAGACCTCCGGAGTCTCCGCGCGCTTTGCGATCGCCGGTGCGGAAACCATTGCCGCAGCAGCGCTTCGCCGGGCCAGCGTCCGCGGGGAAGGCGAGGCGGTGGCACGCATCGTGGACCTTGGCACCGCAGTGGACGTGCTCACCGGCAAGATCGAATTCGAGTCGGGGGAAGAGGGCCGCGAGGAGGCCGTCCTGGACCACCTCCTGCGCACCGCCACGGCCGAAGCAGTGCGGGCGCATTACCAAGGCATCGACCTGGGCCCGCTCGTCGCCGCGCTCGACGGCCACAGGACCGTGACCACCGGCGAACACGTCACTGCGGAGGAATTCCTGCAGAACCTGCCGTCCCTGAACGGATCGGGATTGTACGACGAAATCAGCGGCCGGCTCGGCGCAACGAACGAAGGGCAGCGCGCCGCCGCCATCGAACTCGCCCTGGAAGGCCTCTACCTTGCCCGGAGGATCTCGAAGGAGTCCGACGATGAGGAAACCATCTACGGCTAGCAGCAACACAGCTGCAGCAATGGCAGCAGCAGGGCGGCCAGCACACGAATAGGAGCCGACATGGGCATCCACAACCACTCCGCCAGGTACGGCCGCTATACAGGCGGGCCGGACCCGCTCGCGCCGCCCGTTGACCTGGCAGAGGCCCTGGAAGCCGTCGCCGAGGACGTCATGGCTGGCTACTCGCCCCGGCACGCCCTGCAGGAGTTCCTGCGGCGCGGCGGCCGGAACCGGGAAGGCCTCGATGACCTCGCCCGGCGCGTGCAGCAGCGCCGCAGTGAACTCCTGGACCGGCACCGGCTCGACGGCACCCTCAATGAGGTC
>NZ_JBNHFF010000181.1:0-6866 GCF_059089965.1 Arthrobacter sp. SPT-J7 | reverse complement strand
CTGGTCAACGGCAAGACCGAATATGCACCTGACGTCCCCGTGGACATTGCCTCCACATTGACGTACTTCGGTGGACAACTGCTGGGTGCCTTCCTCGGCGCGGTCGTCTGCTGGCTCGCTTACAAGCAGCACTTTGACGCCGAAGAGGAGGTTGCCAGCAAGCTCGGCGTCTTCTCCACCGGCCCGGCGATCCGCTCCACGCCCTGGAACCTCGTGACCGAGATCATCGGCACCTTCGTGCTGGTGTTCGTTATCCTCACCTTCGGCGGCACGCCCTCAGGTCTGGGCCCACTTGCCGTGGCACTGCTCGTGGTCGGCATCGGTGTTTCCCTCGGCGGGCCCACCGGCTACGCCATCAACCCTGCCCGTGACCTCGGCCCGCGTATCGCCCACGCCCTGCTGCCCATCAAGGGCAAGGGCTCCAGCGACTGGGGCTATTCCTGGATCCCTGTGGTTGGTCCGCTGGTCGGTGGTGCCCTGGGCGGCCTCGTTGCCCGGGTGGTCCCGATCATTGCCACAGCTGCAGCCTGACCCCTCGCTTAACCACCGCGCAAAATTACACCTAAAGACAAGGACGTCATCGTGAACCAGTACGTAATCGCCATCGACCAGGGAACCACCAGCACCCGTGCCATCATCTTCGACCACAGCGGCAGCATCGTCTCCTCCGGGCAGATGGAACACGAACAGATTTTCCCGAAAGCCGGGTGGGTGGAGCACAACCCTGCCGAGATCTGGAACAACACCCGTGAGGTCATCGCCTCAGCCCTGTCGAAGGCGAACCTGACGCGGCACGATATTGCCGCCGTCGGCATCACCAACCAGCGTGAAACCGCCGTGGTGTGGGACAAAACAACGGGTGAAGCCGTTTACAACGCCATCGTCTGGCAGGACACGCGCACGCAGGACATCGTGGATGACCTGGCAAAGGACGGGGGAGCGGACCGCTTCAAGCAGAAGGTGGGCCTTCCGCTGGCCACCTACTTCTCGGGAACCAAGATCAAGTGGATTCTGGACAACGTGGACGGCGCACGCCAGCGGGCCGAAGCCGGAGACCTGGTGTTCGGCAACACCGACGCTTGGGTCCTGTGGAACCTCACCGGCGGGGTGGACGGCGGCGTCCACGTCACTGATGTCACCAACGCCTCGCGCACGTTGTTCATGGATTTGGAGACACTCCAGTGGGACGAGGAAATCCTGGGCATCTTCGGCGTTCCCCGAAGCATGATGCCGGAGATCAAGTCCTCCTCGGAGGTGTACGGCACTGTCCACACCTCGCAGCTTCTCCGCGAGGTTCCGGTGGCCGGCATCCTCGGTGACCAGCAGGCAGCCACGTTCGGCCAGGCGGCATTCCAGACCGGTGAAGCCAAGAACACCTACGGGACGGGCTGCTTCCTGATCTTCAACACCGGCGAGGAAATCGTCCACTCCAAGAACGGCCTGCTGACCACGGTCGGCTACAAACTCGGCGGCGCGGCACCCCACTACGCCCTTGAAGGCTCCATCGCGGTCACCGGCTCACTGATCCAATGGTTGCGGGACAACCTGGGCATGATCAGCAGTGCCCCGGAAGTGGAAACCCTCGCTGCTTCGGTGAAGGACAACGGCGGCGTCTACATCGTTCCAGCGTTCTCCGGGCTCTTCGCGCCCTACTGGCGTTCCGACGCCCGGGGTGCCATCGTGGGCCTCACCCGGTTCGTCAACAAGAGCCACATTGCCCGGGCAGCACTGGAATCCACAGCGTTCCAGACCCGAGAGGTGCTTGACGCCGTGAACGCGGACTCCGGCGTGCCGCTCTCCGAGTTGAAGGTCGACGGCGGCATGGTCGCCAATGATGCGCTGATGCAGTTCCAGGCGGACATCCTTGGCGTCCCCGTGATCCGGCCGAAGGTGGTGGAGACCACGGCCTTGGGTGCCGCCTACGCCGCCGGACTCGCTGTCGAGTTCTGGAAGGACCTCGGCGAACTGTCATCCAACTGGTCCGAAGACAAGCGCTGGGAACCCCAAATGGACCAGGCCGAGCAGGACCGGCAGATGCGGCTATGGAAGAAGGCCGTGACGAAGTCCATGGATTGGGTGGACGAGGACGTGCGGTAATGCCGAGCCGGTAACGAAGCCGGTCCTTCACAAGGGAGGCGGCCCCTGCCCCGCTCGCTTGGTGGTGCCCATCACACCCGGGCGAGGGGCCGCCTCCGTTGCCTCTACTGTCACCAGTTGACCTGTTCGGAGCACTTGGATGGCGGTGCCGGTGCCGGCCATGGCCGGCATGCGCCTGGGCTTGCCGGATGGGGTTACCGGATGGGGTTACCGTGCCGCGGCTTCGGGCGCTGCCCGACGGAACAGTGGGCCTTCGCCCCGCGCCAATCGGCGGCAGCGATTCCCGGTAGGTCCGGACTCGGCTGGCGCGGGCCGAACCGAAACACCGGATGGCGGCCGTGGAGAGGTCCTCCACCGGCTCGTCCAGGCAACTCTCAAACATTCCCGCATAGGAAGGCGCCCGGCAGGTCCTCGGCAGCCGCTGAGGAGCGGACGACATACGGGCCGGGCCGACTGCCTTGGCGGCGTTGTGCAGTTGGCGGTCCCAGGCATCCTGCCCATCACGCGAACACCAGCCTGGCCGGTTCGTGCGCTAAAGTGGTTCCATGCGTGCGATCCTTCTGCTTAGTTAGCCGCCCGGCATCCGAATCGACGGATTACCGAGCGGCAGCCCCTCCATGGCGAGGGGCTTTTGTGTGTCCGGGGCGATTTCCGGGCCGCCAGCAGGAGGATCAGGCCGTTATGGCAGCACAGATGCCGTAACAGAACAGAAGAGGGCAGCAGTGGGCGTTCAGCCGGAGACAGAGACCGGAACAGCAACAGTGTCGGCGGAGGTGCCCGAGGAGGGCACGTACAGTTTTGCCGCCATGGAGGCCAGGTGGCCGCAGGTATGGGAAGACCTCAAGGTCTTCACCCCTGTCGACGACGGGTCCCGGGAGCGGCGCTACGTACTGGACATGTTCCCGTACCCGTCCGGCGATCTGCACATGGGGCACGCCGAAGCGTTCGCCATGGGCGACGTGGTGGCGCGCTACCTCCGCCAGCAGGGCTACGATGTCCTGCACCCGATCGGCTGGGACTCCTTCGGCCTGCCCGCTGAAAACGCCGCCATTAAGCACAACGCCCACCCGAGTGAGTGGACATACGCCAACATCGAAACCCAGGCAGCGTCTTTCAAGCGCTACGCCATTTCCGCCGATTGGTCGCGCCGGCTGCACACCTCTGACCCGGAGTACTACCGCTGGACCCAGTGGCTGTTCAAGCGCTTCTACGAGCGCGGCCTGGCGTACCGGAAGGACTCGCCGGTCAACTGGTGCCCGAAGGACCAGACGGTGCTGGCCAACGAGCAGGTTGTCAACGGCGCCTGTGAAAGATGCGGCACAATTGTCACCAAGAAGTCGCTCAACCAGTGGTATTTCAAGATCACGGACTACGCGGACCGGCTGCTGGATGATATGGAACAGCTGCGCGGCCACTGGCCCGAGCGCGTTCTGGCGATGCAGAAGAACTGGATCGGCCGGTCCGAGGGTGCGCACGTCAACTTCGTCATAGAGGCCGACGGCGGCAAGCCCGCCAAAGAGGTCACCGTCTTCACCACCCGTCCGGACACCCTGTACGGCGCAACGTTCTTTGTGGTGGCGGCCGACGCGCCGCTGGCCGTTGAGCTCGTCACGGATGGGCACGCAGCTGCCCTGGACGAGTACCGTGAGCAGGTCAAGGCGCTCACGGAAATCGAACGGCAGTCCACGGAACGGGAGAAGACCGGCGTTTTCACCGGCCGCTACGCCGTCAATCCACTGAACGGGGAGAAGCTGCCGGTATGGGCAGCGGACTACGTCCTCGCCGACTACGGCACCGGTGCCATTATGGCAGTGCCAGCCCACGACCAGCGCGACCTTGACTTCGCCCGGAAGTTTAGCCTCCCGGTGCGGGCGGTCCTGGATACCGGCGAGGAAGACCCCGCAGTCTCCGGCACCGCCACCGCAGGGGAGGGCACGCTGATCAACTCCGGCGAGCTGGACGGCCTGCCCAAGGCCGAGGCCATACCGGCCGCGATCGCGATTTTGGAGCGCCAGGGCACCGGTGAGAAGTTCGTAAACTTCCGGCTGCGTGACTGGCTGCTCAGCCGGCAGCGGTTCTGGGGCACCCCCATCCCCATCATCCACTGCCCGTCCTGCGGGGAAGTCCCTGTGCCTGACGAGCAGCTGCCCGTGAGGCTGCCCTCCGACCTCCGCGGTGAGGACCTGTCGCCGAAGGGCACTTCGCCCTTGGCGGCAGCCGAAGCGTGGGTCAATGTCAACTGCCCTTCCTGCCACGGCCCGGCAAAGCGGGACACCGACACCATGGACACGTTCGTCGACTCGTCCTGGTACTTCCTGCGCTTTGTGTCACCGCAGTACACGGAGGGTCCCTTCGATCCGGAGAAAATCAACGACTGGATGCCCGTGGGCCAGTACGTGGGCGGCGTGGAGCACGCTATCCTGCACCTGCTCTACGCCCGGTTTTTCACCAAGGTCATCAACGATCTCGGCTTGATCGAAGCCAGCGAGCCCTTCAGTGCGCTGCTGAACCAGGGGCAGGTCCTGAACGGCGGCAAGTCAATGAGCAAGTCGTTGGGCAACGGCGTGGACCTTGGTGAACAGCTGGACAAGTACGGCGTTGACGCCGTGCGCCTCACCATGATCTTCGCCTCCCCGCCGGAGGACGACGTGGACTGGGCAGACGTCTCGCCGTCCGGTTCGGCGAAGTTCCTGGCCCGGGCCTGGCGCCTGGCCCAGGACGTTGCCAGCGAACCCGGCATTGACTTCACCGCCGGCGACCGCGCGCTGCGCTCGGTGACGCACCGGGCAATTGCAGACGCTGCTGAACTGCTGGACGCCAACAAGTTCAACGTCGTTGTGGCCAAGCTGATGGAACTGGTCAACGCCACCCGCAAGGCCATCGATTCCGGTCCCGGGGGAGCAGACCCGGCAGTGCGGGAGGCAGCCGAAGCTGTTGCGGTGATCCTGAGCCTCTTCGCCCCCTACACGGCCGAGGACATGTGGAGCGTCCTCGGTTACCCGGCCTCGGTAGCCAATGCAGGCTGGCCGGCCCACGATGCGTCCCTGCTGGTGCAGGACACCGTCACCGCCGTGGTGCAGGTGCAGGGCAAGGTCCGGGACAGGCTGGAGGTCTCGCCGGACGTTTCGGAGGACCAGTTGCGCGAACTGGCGCTGGCCTCGGACAACGTGCAGCGCGCCCTCGACGGCCGCGGCATCCGCACCGTCATCGTCCGCGCCCCTAAACTGGTCAACATCGTCCCGGCATAAGCCGGACCAGGCCGCCGGAACCTCCGGCGGCCTGCTGTGACCCAGGAGGCTCCCTTGCCACACCGCGACGCCGCCGCCTGGCCCTGGATGCGGGCACGCCTGCTGGCCCGACGCCGCGGTCAGGAAAGCCTCGGAACTCAAGCCGGCGCCGTCGTACGTATTGCCGTGGTGACCGACTCCGCCGCCGCATTGCCGGCTGGCTGGATTGCCGGGCTGAGCAGCGACGGCCGCCTGACCGTCATCCCCATGCCCGTGATGGTGGGCGATGAGATCTACGGCGAGGGTGAAGATGACATCTCGGAAACCATCGCGCTGGCCCTGGCCAGCGGGACATCAGTGAAAACGTCGCGGCCCTCGCCCGGGCAGTTCGAACAGGCCTATCTTGCCGCACAGCGCAAGGGGTACGAAGCGGTAGTTTCCGTCCACATCTCGGGCGGCCTGTCCGGGACGGCAGATGCCGCCCGGCTTGCTGCCGGAAGGGTCGGCATTCCGGTGGAAGTTATCGACTCCGGGACGGTGGGCATGGCCCTCGGGATGGCCGTCCAGGAAGCTGCGCGCGTTGCCGGGGAAGGCGCAGATGCAGCAACAGTGGCGAACGCGGCCGCCGGTCAGGCAGCACGCACCAAGGTCTATTTCTACGTTCCGAGCCTCGAGCAGCTTCGACGCGGCGGGCGGATCGGGACGGCTGCTTCGCTGTGGGGCACGATGCTGGCAATCAAACCCATTCTTGGGGTCGACGGCGGAAAAATTGTACCGCTGGAGAAGGTGCGGTCCGCCGTCCGGGCCGTTGCCCGGCTCGAGGAACTCGTGGTTGCCGACGCTTCTGCCCGCACCGCCGCAGAAGTACGCCTCGCCGTCCACCACTTTGGCAACCCTGCGGAAGCGGAGCGCCTCGCCGATCGACTGGCTGTTGCCCTCCCACAGTGCCCCCCTGCGCAGATCAGCTCGCTGCCCGCGGTTCTGGCGGCGCATGCGGGGCTCGGGGTCCTTGCCGTTATTGTGGGTGACAACCTTGCCGCGGACCGCGCCCGCTGACCAGGCTCTTTCCACATAGCCGGTTGCCGCACTGTTGTCCGGGTGTGGCCCGTCCCTAGCGTGGAGGCATGTCACGCCGGAATGCTGGAGCAGCAGGTGTACAGGCGCGCCATGCCCGGTCGCGGCTGCAGGCTACCTTGGGTGACAACTCCCGTGGGCTGCTGGTGGACGACGGCGGGCCTTCCTTCGAGTACCGGGGCCCTGGAGCCGCCGGCGGTGAAGATAGACCCGGCCGTACCCTTCCCGGTGATGCGGTGGCCGGCACGGAGTCCTTCGATATCAGCCCCGCCATCCGTTGGCGCCTGAGCTTTCGGCTTGGCGTGCTCCTGGGAATCCTTGCCGTGGCTGCCGGCGCCTGGTTCTGGTGGCAGGCGGCCTCCGGGCGGCCGGAGATACTGCCACTGAGCGGCGTCGGCCCCGAGCCCTCGACCGCGGTGGCCGGGGAATCTGGCGCGGGGATCGGACTCCGGGCAGGCCCGGAGTCCG
>NZ_JBNHFF010000180.1:0-6913 GCF_059089965.1 Arthrobacter sp. SPT-J7 | reverse complement strand
GGTGCGGATTCGGCCTCCCTGGTGATGTCATCGCTGAGCTCCAACGGTTCGTCAGATCCAAAGCGCGGCCTGGTGATCTTCTGGGGCCTCCTCACCGGCGCGGTAGCAGCTGTCCTGCTGCTGGCCGGCGGCGATAAACCGTCGGAAGCATTGGCAGGCCTGCAGCGCATCACCATCGTGGCGGCACTGCCGTTCGTCCTGGTCATGCTGCTGTTGTGCTTCGCCCTGGTTCGGGACCTGCGCCGCGATCCATTGTCCCTCCGGCGGCGGTTGGCCGACTCGGTTGTCGAACGGGCCATCCGCGCTGGCGTGGATCAGCACGGCGGGGCCCAGTTCGACCTGGTCACGAAACACGAATGTGGTGACCGCTGTTCAGAGGACAGCCCCTGCCCGGGTGGTTCCGCAACGGCCGGTCCCACGTCCTCCACCGATTCCACCACGGGCCAAACGCCTGTTGTTTCCACCAAAACCAAATCTTCATCTTAGGAGCTCCCCGTGACCATACTTCTTGAGAGCGTTTCGCCCGGCAATGCCACTGCCGCAGCGGGCGCCGCGTCCGCAACGGCCATAACCCGCAATGCCCAGTTCGTCCTGACCCTGTCCTGCCCGGACAAGCCAGGCATCGTCAGGGCAGTAACGACGTTCCTGGCTGACCGCGGCTTCGACATCGTGGAGCACCAGCAGTTCGACGACCACGTCAGCGGCAACCTCTACCTCCGCACCGCCTTCACGGCAGGAGCGCCGGCAGAGTCTGACGTTGAGGAAACCGTTGAGGTCCTGACGGAAGCGTTCCAGCCCATTGGCGAGGACTTCGGAATGAACTTCACCATTCATGACGGCAGGCCCCAGCGGCTGCTGGTAATGGTCTCGAAGTTCGGGCACTGCCTCAACGACCTGATCTTCCGGTGGCAGGCCGGCAGCCTGGGTGCGGAAATCGCAGTCGTGGTTTCCAACCACGAAACCCTTCGTCCCATGGCCGAGGCTGCAGGACTGACCTTCATCCACGTCCCGGTCACCGCCGAAACCAAGCCTGAGGCCGAGGCCCGGCTGCTGGAACTCGTGGAGGAGTACGACGCGGACCTCGTGGTCCTGGCCCGCTACATGCAGGTGCTCTCCAACGAACTCTGCGGAAACCTGCGCGGCCGTGCCATCAATATCCATCACTCGTTCCTGCCCGGGTTCAAGGGCGCCAAGCCCTACCACCAGGCCTACGACCGCGGCGTAAAGCTGGTCGGTGCTACCGCCCACTATGTGACCGCCGACCTGGACGAAGGGCCGATCATCGAGCAGGAAGTCTTCCGGGTTGACCACAGCCTGGACGCCGATGCCCTGGTAACGGTCGGCAGGGACGCCGAAACCCAAGCTCTGGCACGGGCCGTGAAGTGGCACTGCCAGCACCGGGTCCTGCTCAACAAAACCCGCACCGTCGTATTCCGCTAACGCGAGACCAGGAGAAACATTTCATGAGCGCATCACCTCGCGTTGTCATCATCGGCGCCGGCATTGTCGGAACCAACCTTGCCGATGAACTCGCCACCCGCGGCTGGACCAACATCACAGTGGTGGAACAGGGTCCGTTGGAACTTGCCGGTGGCTCCACCTCGCACGCGCCGGGTCTGGTGTTCCAAAACAACCAGTCCCGGACAATGACCGAATTCGCCACGTACACCGTCAACAAGTTGCTCGCCCTAAGCAAGGACGGCCAGTCCTGCTTCAGCCAGGTGGGCGGCCTGGAGCTTGCAACCACCCCCGAGCGCCTGGCTGACCTTAAGCGCAAGATGGGCGTGATGACCTCCTGGGGTGTCGAAAGCCGGATCGTCGACGCCGACGAATGCGAAAAGATCTACCCCCTTCTGAACACCGGCAAGCTCACCGGCGGCCGCGAAGTCCTGGGCGGCCTGCTCATCCCCACGGACGGCCTGGCCCACGCCGCCCGTGCAGTACAGCTGCTGATGGAGCGCTCCAGCGAGCGTGGCGTGACCTTCGTCGGCTCCACCACGGTGAGCGGCATCGCCCAGGAGGGCGGCAAGGTGACCGGCGTCGAAACCAACAACGGATTGATCCCGGCGGACATCGTGGTTTCATGTGCAGGTTTCTGGGGCCGTGAACTGGGCAAGATGGTGGGCCTGGAGGTGCCGCTGCTGCCGCTGGCGCACCAGTACGCCATCAGCACCCCGCTGCCCGAACTCGAGGGCGTCAACGAGCTCCCCAAGGGCGCCAGCAAGCCCATCCTGCGCTACCAGGACAAGGACCTGTACTACCGCGAATGGGGCGACCGCATCGGCATCGGCAGCTACGCCCACCGCCCCATGCCGGTGGACATGTCCGCCCTGCCGAAGGTTCCCGCAGAGGAAATGTCGGACCACCGCATGCCCTCCCGCCTGGAGTTCACCCTGGAAGACTTCCTGCCCGCGTGGGAGGACAGCCAGGACCTGCTGCCGGCGCTGCGCAACTCAGAGATTCAGGACGGCTTCAACGGCATCTTCTCCTTCACCCCTGACGGCGGCCCGCTCATGGGCGAGGCGCCCGACGTCGAAGGCCTGTTCGTGGCCGAAGCCGTCTGGGTCACGCACTCGGCCGGCGTGGCCAAGGCAATGGCAGAGCTCCTTGTGGAAGGCCGGTCACGCACTGACCTGCACGGCTGCGAGCTGACCCGCTTCGAGAAGGTCCAGACCTCCGACGCCTACGTTAGCGAGACGTCGCAGCAGAACTTCGTGGAGATTTACGACATCCTGCACCCGCTCCAGCCCAGGGAATCCCCGCGGGACCTGCGCGTGAGCCCGTTCAACGTGCGCCAAAAAGAACTCGGGGCGCTCTTCCTCGAATCCGCAGGCTGGGAGCGGCCGCACTGGTTCGAGGCCAACCGTGGCCTGCTGGAGGAGCTCCCGGCCGAATGGCGGGCGCCGGAGCGCGAGGAGTGGGCCGGCATGTTCTCGTCCCCCATCTCGGCGGCCGAGGCGTGGAGAACCCGCACCGCCGTCGGGCTTTACGACATGACACCGCTCAAGCGGCTCTCCGTTGTGGGCCCCGGTGCGCAGGCACTGCTGCACCGGCTCAGCACCGGCAACATTGCCAAGAAGCCGGGAGCGGTCACCTATTGCCTGCTCCTGGAGCGCGACGGCGGCATCCGCAGCGACGTGACCATCGCCCGCTTGGAAGAGGAAAACTTCCAGCTGGGTGTCAACAGCAACGTTGACTACGACTACCTGCGCGTTGAAGCCCGTAAGCAGTCGGCCGCCGATCCCGCCCAGTGGGTGCACGTCTCAGACATCACCGGCAGCACCTGTTGTATCGGGCTGTGGGGGCCGCTGGCCCGCGAGGTGATCGGCAAGGTCAGCTCCGACGACCTCACCAATGACGGCCTTAAGTACTTCCGGACCAAGGAAATCTCCGTGGGCGGGATCCCGGTGACGGCCATGCGGCTCTCCTACGTGGGCGAACTCGGCTGGGAGCTCTACACCACCGCCGAGTACGGACTGAAGCTGTGGGACCTGCTGTTCGAGGCCGGCCGGGAACACGGCATCGTCGCCGCCGGTCGCGGTGCCTTCAACAGCATGCGACTGGAGAAGGGCTACCGGCTGTGGGGTACGGACATGACGTCCGAGCACCACCCGTACGAGTGCGGCCTGGGCTTCTCCGTTGCCAAGGACAAGACCGGTTTCGTGGGCGCCGAAGCCCTGGTGGAACGTAAGGAGCAGCCTGCCTCGCGGGCGCTGCGTTGCCTTACGGTCGACGACGGAACTTCCATTGTGCTGGGCAAGGAACCCGTGTACGTCAACGGCATCGCTGCGGGCTACGTCACCAGCGCTGCGTACGGCTACTCGGTCCGCAAGCCGATCGCTTACGCATGGCTGCCCGCCACCGTCGATGTTGGAGACGCGGTGGAAATCGAGTACTTCGGTCATCGCGTTGCAGCTACCGTGACCGCCGAGCCGCTCTTCGACCCCGCCATGGAACGCCTCCGCGGCTAGCAGGGGTTGGCTGAACCGGGGGTCGCCGAACAGGCGGCCCCCGGTTTTTCACGTGCCCGCAAGACGGCACGAAGTGCAAATCCCTGAAATGCCGGTGTCAGCCATTTCCATGTCGGGCGCGAAACCGGCACGCAACCCTTGCCCTCTGCCGCCGCTGGTGCTTGGCTGTTGGAATGGCTGATAAAGAGGTTTACAAGAATATTCCTTTGGACGAACACCTGCGGCAGGATGTGGCGCCGGAGTCCGAGGGGGAGCCCCAAGACAGGCCAGACCCCGGTTTTACGCCCGGACAGACCAATGCCGGGCAGCAGGTGGCAGGCCTGGCCTCGGCCACTGGCTACGGCAAGGACCTGGATCCCGAGGCGCAGCCGAACGGCAACAACCCCGTGTAGGCAGCGGACCGGGGCAGAACGTTCCAAGGAAACCAAAAGACGACGGCGAACGTCGGCACGTGCCGCAAGTGGCCGTCGTCATGCCCTCCCTGAGGGTCCGTGGGAGGGTCTATCCGGCTGCGGCGGGCTGCAGTTCTTCGGATGGAACCAGACCGGCCGTTTCGGCAACGTGCGGGACGAAGCGGACGAACATGGCTTTGAAGCCGGGGGTGTTGGATTCGCGGGCAACGTTTTCCTTGTGGACCAGGACGTTGGCTTCGGGGAAGTAGGCGGCGGCGCAACCTTTGGCGGTGGGGTAGGCCACGAGGCGGAACTTGTCGGCTTTGCGGTCTTGGCCTCCGAAGGTGCTGATGACGTCCACGAGGTCGCGGTCCTGGTACCCGAGTTCCGTGAGGTCTTCGGGGTGGATGAGGATGACGCGCCGGCCGCCGGAGATGCCGCGGTAGCGGTCGTCCAGGCCGTAGTAGGTGGTGTTGTACTGGTCGTGGCTGCGGATGGTCTGGAGGACCAGGTGCCCGTCCGGCGGGGTGAGGTACTCCAGCGGGCTGACAGTGAAGCGGCCGCGGCCGATGTCGGTAGCGAAGGAGCGGGTGTCCCGTGGCGGGTTGGGCAGCACAAACCCGTTTTTGGTCCGGACCCGGGCGTTAAAGTCCTCGAAGCCGGGCAGGACGCGTTCGATGTGGTCCCTGATGACGTCGTAGTCCTCGGCCATGGCTTTCCAGTCCACCGGGTGCTCGGGGCCGAAGGTCGCCTCAGCCATCCGGGCGACGATGACCGGTTCGGCGAGCAGGTGCTCGGAGACCGGGGTGAGGCGGCCCTGGGTGGAGTGGACCACGGACATGGAGTCCTCGACGGAGAGAAACTGGGCGCCTTTGGGGTGTTTGTCGTCCTTGTCCGTGCGGCCGAGGGTAGGCAGGATCAGGGAGGTGCGGCCGTGGACGATGTGGGAGCGGTTGGGTTTGGTGGAGATGTGCACGGTCAGCCCGATCCGCTGCATCCCGGCTTCGAGGGTTTCGGTGTCCGAGCAGGCGAGGGAGAAGTTGCCGCCCATGGACACGAACACGTCCACTTCGTCGCGTTCGAAGGCCTCCATGGCCTCCACAGCGTCGTAGCCGTGGTGGCGGGGGGACTTGATTTTGAACTCGTTGTCCAACGCTTCCAGGAGCCCTTCCTTCGGCTTTTCCCAGATGCCCATGGTCCGGTCGCCCTGTACGTTGGAGTGCCCGCGGACGGGGCAGGCGCCGGCGCCGGGCTTGCCGAAATTGCCCTGCAGGAGCAGGACGTTGACCATCTCCTTGATGGTGTCCACCGAGTGCGGCTGTTGCGTCACGCCCAGCGCCCAGCAGAAGATGGTGGCCTTTGAGCGGATGAGCATGCCGGCAACAGTCTCGATTTGTTCCCGGGACAGGCCGGTGGCCTTTTCCGTTTCGGCCCAGTCCAGTTCCTTGCGCGCCTGACGGTACGCGTGAAACCCGTCCGTCTGGGCCCCGATGAAGGAATGGTCAACGACGGTCCCCGGATTGGCTTCTTCGGCTTCCAGAAGCAGGTGGCCGAGCGCCTGGAACAGGGCAAGATCACCGCCGACTTTGATCTGCAGGTATTCATCGGCCAGCGGGGTGCCGCCGCCGATGACGCCGGAGACGGTCTGCGGGTCCTTGAAGTTGAACAGCCCGGCCTCGGGCAGCGGGTTCACGGCCACCACCTTGCCGCCCTTGTCCTTGCATTCCTTCAGCGCCGACAGCATGCGGGGGTGGTTGGTGCCGGGGTTTTGGCCGACGACAAAGATCAGTTCGGAATCGTGGATGTCGTCCAGGGACACGGTGCCCTTGCCGATGCCGATCGTGGGGTTCAGGGCCGATCCGGAGGACTCGTGGCACATGTTGGAGCAGTCCGGCAAGTTGTTGGTGCCGATGGCCCGGGCGTAGAGCTGGTACATGAACGCGGTCTCGTTCGCGGTCCGCCCGGAGGTGTAGAAAACGCACCGGTCTGCCGTGGTGGCCCGCACGTGCTCGCCGACCAGCTTGAATGCCTCAGCCCAGGAGATCGGGGAGTAGTGGGTATCACCTTCCCGGATCACCACCGGTTCGCTGAGCCGGCCCTGGTTGCCCAGCCAGTACTCCGTCTTCTCCGACAGCTCCTTGATGGAGTGCTTGGCCCAGAACTCGGCACCCACGGTCCGCAGGGTGTTCTCCTCAGCCACCGCCTTGGCCCCATTCTCGCAGAACTCGGCGGCCTTGCGCTTCTTGTCCGATTCCGGCCAGGCGCAGCCCGGGCAGTCAAACCCGCCGCGCTGGTTCAACCGCAGCAGCGACTGGGCGGTGCGGGCCACCCCGGCCTGCGCGACGGCACGCTCCAGGGCCACCATCACGGCCTTGACCCCGGCGGCCTCGGTCTTGGGCTTGTGGACTTCAAGGTCGTCCTCGTTGATGTCCGCGACGGGGGCGGGCTGCTTACCGAACTTCATTGTTCCAACTTCCTTACCGGCATACGTCCTGCCGGTCCTGTTGCACTGCTGCTGGTCCTGTTGCATTGCTTACGGCACCACGAAGG
>NZ_JBNHFF010000179.1:0-6960 GCF_059089965.1 Arthrobacter sp. SPT-J7 | reverse complement strand
CCGTGGATGTGCTGGACGTGCGGGTACGGGGCGTCCATGAACGTGGCCGGCATGCCCGAAACATTCAGGACAACATGGGCCTGGTTGCCCGTGACATCAACAGTGATAGTGCCCGAGCCGGCGCTGCCATTGAGCTGACTGAGGGTGGACTGGTAATGGTCGGCACCATCATGGGCCATGGCCGGGGCACCGGAAAGTGCAAGGGCGCCCAAAGCGAGGGTTGGAACGGCCATAAGGCGGAGTGTCTTGTTCATCGGAAAGCAGTCTCCTCATACAAGTAACGTTGCCGTCCCAGGTGAGGGACACTGGTACTTCGGAGCTGCTCCTGCTTCGGATGGAAAAGGAGTGAACTGGACCACAACTTCTGCATTGACACTGCCTTGAGGCCATCATGGCGGCAGGGGTGCGCCCCTGTAAGATGGATCGAAGGTGCGCCGGGAAGTCTGGTCGGCATGATTTTGTCGAACCGAATTTGAGGACGCTTCATGAGTAAAACGCCCCCACCCAACCCCACCCGCTCCACGATCTTCGGACGCGGCAGCTATGCCGAGTCCCTCCGGATCGGGGAGATCCTGCGCAAGGAGACTGTAGGCGGGGCATTGTTGGTCGCCGCGGCGATTATCGCCCTGGTCTGGGCCAACTCGCCAGCTTCGGACAGTTACTTCGCGCTCCGGGACTACAAGGTGGGCTACGAGCCCTGGCACCTTGAACTCAGCCTCGGTGCCTGGGCAGCCGACGGCCTGCTGGCAATCTTCTTCTTCCTGGTGGGCCTGGAGCTGAAGCGGGAGTTCGTGGCGGGAGACCTGCGGCAAATCAGCAAATCGATCGTCCCTGTGACTGCTGCAGCGGGCGGAGTGGTGGTCCCGGCGCTGATCTATGCGGCCATCAACCTTGCCAGCCCGGAGACCTTGCGGGGCTGGGCAATCCCTACCGCCACTGACATCGCCTTCGCGGTTGCAGTCCTGGCCATTATCGGCTCGCACCTGCCCAGCGCGCTGCGAATCTTCCTGCTGACCCTGGCTGTGGTGGACGACCTCATTGCCATCAGCATCATCGCGTTCTTCTACACCAGCGACCTGCACGTCATGCCATTGCTCCTCGCCCTGATCCCGCTGGCGGTCTACGGCTTCCTGGCGCACAAATTCCGATACTTCTTTGGCATGAAAGCTCCGGCGGCCTGGGTCATCCTGTTGCCGCTCGGCGTGGTCACGTGGGCACTTGTCCACGCCTCAGGCATCCACGCCACGGTGGCCGGCGTGCTGCTGGGCTTCGCCATCCCGGTGATCCGCTCGCAGGCAGCCGGCGGCCCGGAGGCGGGACCGGGCCTGGCGGAAATCTTTGAGCACCGCTTCCGGCCCATCTCGGCGGGCGTGGCTGTTCCCATCTTCGCCTTCTTCTCCGCCGGCGTGGCTGTTGGCGGTTGGGGAGGACTGGGTTCTGCCCTGGCGGATCCGGTTGCACTGGGCATCATCGTGGCGCTGGTGCTCGGAAAGCCGGTCGGCATTATGGGCACCACCTGGCTCCTGACGAAAACCAGCAGGGCAGAGCTCGATAAATCCTTTAAGTGGATTGATGTCTTCGGTGTGTCACTCCTGGCCGGCATCGGGTTTACCGTCTCCCTGCTGGTGGCCGAGCTCAGCTTCGGGCAGGGGAGCCTGCATGATGACCACGCGAAGGTAGGCATCCTTGCCGCCTCCCTGCTGGCGGCCTTGCTCGCAACGGCAGTCCTTAAGACCAGGAACCGACAGTACCGTGCAGCCGAAGCGGCTGAAAAAGTGGACGCGGACCAGGACGGCATCCCGGACGTGTACCAGGAAAAGCCTTAAAGCCAGGCCGGCAATGGAGTTTTTGTCCGCGTACGGGGACTTCGCCAGTCCTGAAACGGGCGTACGTGGACAAAAGCTCCAGGTTCCGGGCGGTGGGCTTTAGCGGCGCACTGACCTGCGCCGGCCAACAACTGCCTCGGCCGTGCCCACCAGGAGCACAGAGGCGATGACAGCCACGATGAATCCCAGGAAGTTCAGCTCGAAGATGTCTCCGGTGCCCAGCAGGGAAGCAACTACTCCGCCGATCACCGAGCCCACCAGGCCCAGCAGCAGGGTTGCCAACAGGCCCAGGTTTTGCTTGCCCGGCTTGATGAGGCGGGCCAGTGCGCCGATGATCAATCCGGCAACGATGAATCCGATCATGATGTGCTCCTTCGTGGTGGTAGCGGGCAGGTATTGCCCGGACTGCCGCGGTGGTGCCGCATTGGCTTCATTCTATGCGCGGCGGCATGCCGGGTTTTCCTACGCCTCCAAAACCATTCGGGGCTGTCCCCGGGCGGCAGGACCAGTTCCTGCAACCCGCGGTGTCAGGCGGTGGCCAGAGGCTTGGCCTGTTCCTCCACATGCCGTATCTCCAGCGCCTCCGGATCCAGCAGCTTCCGTGCGCCGGTCCTGGCATCCAGGATCCAGAACAGTTCCAGGGCGGGTACGACGTCGGTAACGCGCCCCCGGTGGAAGAGCTTGCCGTTGTGCCACGCTTCGATCTGGTCGCCGATGCGAAGCTGGGCCGTCATTACTTTTGGTGCCTCCATGATGCGGTGCCTCCTGCTGTTGTATCCCCGTAAGAACAGCTTGCCGTGGCGAGGTTGCTGAAATGTTTCAACTGAGTGTTTTTTCTGTGTCAGCAGCAGGGATTACGACGGCGGGCTGGCGCGCAGCAGGGATCAGGCAGCCGCCTCGCGCCGGGCTGCCTCAACGGCCTCCCCGATGCCGCCTGTCCATGGTTCGCCGTGGCCGGGCAGGACCAGGGAAGCGCCGGTCCGCGCGAGTTGGGTGAGGGTGTCCAGGTTCTGCCGGCTGTCCATGGTGGCGGCTCCTGCCACGATCCGCGGCCCGGTCCGGCCTGAATAGGGATCGAGGGTCACCAGGGCGTCCCCGCTGAACAGCACATCCCGGTCCCGCAGGTAAAGCCCGCAGTGCCCGGCGGTGTGGCCGGGGGAGAACACCACGTCGGGCGATCCCGGGACCGGCAGCGTGCCGGATCCGGCAGGGAACAGCATCAGGTCGTCGACGCCCTTCACCCGCAGCGCGCCCGCCTTGGTCATCCCGGCCAGGACGGGCAGGCCGCCGGGATGCGCCAGCGCAAAGACGAAACGGGACTTCTCGTGCTGGTACCGGTAGGGGTGGCGGGCGATGAAGGAGTCCCCGCCGTGCACCCACACCGGCACCTTGAATTCCGAGTGCAGCCGGTGCGCCAGGCCCAGGTGGTCGAAGTGCGCGTGGGTGAGCACCACGGCCTTGATATCGCCGAGGGCATGCCCCAGGCCCCGCACCGATTCCTCCAGTGTTTTCCACATTGCCGGCAGTCCGGAGTCCACCAGGGTCAACCCGTCGGAGCTCTCCACAAGGTAGAAATTGACGAAGGCCTCGGAGACACAGTGGACGCCGTCCGCCACCGTGGTGAACGACGCCCTGCCCGAGGTGGCCTCCGTCATTTCCGCCCCACCGCCGCACGCCTGAGCGCCCGCACTGCGACCACACCTCCAAGGCCGGCAAGAACCCAGGGCCCGCCCACTAACAGGGGGTCAATCCACTGGTGGTTCACGTCGGCGCGCTTTTTCCCGAACCGGGAGCCCAAGCCATGACGGGAAAACTCGCTGAGCACGCCGGTCTCGGTTACCGGGTTGTCCGGACGCAGGGTAGCGAACGAGCGCAGGTGGTGTTCCCAGGCGTCCACCCGGTCCGCCGCGATGAGCAGCAGCCAGTGCGCGGCCCGGCCTTCGCTGTACTTGTAGGCGTATTTCCGGATGGCACCCGACGCGCCCTTGGGAGGGGTGGAAGTGCCAAAAACAGGTGTCACGAAAGCGTGCTCGATGGACCGCTCCCGGGGCCACTTCTCTTCCTGGCGATCAGGGAAGTCCCAGTGCGCGCCGGTCTTAATTCCGGGCTGCTCACGGGGGAAGGAGGGCCGGTCCGCCGGATCGAGGTCCGCGCCCCATCCCGGAATCCGCGCCCGCAGGTCCTCCACGGACTCCGTCAGCGCCGGCTTGCCGGCCGTGTAAGGCGTAGGTATTTCAGCCATGGTGCTGTTCCTTTCAGGCCGGGGTGGAAACGATGAGGGGCTTGATGCAGTCATCGAGCTTCGCGGAGAACATGTGGTAACCCTCCGCGATGTGCTCCAGCGGGATGCGGTGGGTGACGATGTCGCTGGGCTTCAGGTACCCGTTCCGGATATGTTCGAAGAGCCGCGGCCACTGCCGCTTCACCGGGCACTGGTTCATCCGCAGCGTCAAGCCCTTGTTCACGGCGTCGCCGAACTTTACGGCGCTGAAAATGGGGCCGTACGCGCCCACCACGGATACCGTTCCGCCCTTGCGCACGGCGTCGATTGCCCAGTTCAGCGCAACAGGAGAGCCGCCCTGCAGCTTTAGTTTCGCGGCGGTCACGTGCTGGAGGAAGTTGCCGTCCGCCTCCGCCCCTACCGCATCAATGACGACGTCGGCGCCCAGGTAGTCCGTAGCCTTCTTCAGGTGCACCACGATGTCGTCGTATTCCACGAAGTTGTACGTTTCGGCATGGGCAAAGGTGCGGGCCTTCTCGAGCCGGTACTCCAGGTGGTCGATCACGATCACCCGGCCGGCGCCCATCAGCCAGGCGGACTTGGCGGCGAACAGGCCCACCGGGCCGGCCCCGAACACCACCACGGTGTCCCCTTCCGCGATGTCGCCGAGCTGGGCACCAAAGTAGCCGGTGGGAAGCGCATCGGTGAGCAGGACGGCGTCCTCTTCGTCCATCCAGTCCGGAATTTTGGCAGGTCCCACGTCGGCGAAGGGCACGCGCACGAACTCCGCCTGGCCGCCGTCGTAACCGCCGCAGGTGTGGGAGTAGCCGTAAATGCCGCCCACTGCCGTCGCGTTCGGGTTGACGTTGTGGCAGTTCGAGAACAGGCCGCGTGAGCAGAAGTAGCAGGAGCCGCAGTACACGTTGAACGGGACCATCACGCGGTCTCCTACGGACAGGTTCTGCACTGAGGAGCCAACTTCGTGCACCACCCCCACGAACTCGTGGCCGAAGGTCATCCCCACCCGGGTGTCTGGCATCATGCCGTGATAGAGATGCAGGTCAGAACCGCATATGGCTCCAGTGGTCACCCGGACAATTGCGTCGTTGGGGTGCTCGACCCTGGGAATGTCTTTTTCTTCGACCCGGATCTTGTACGGGCCCCGGTAAACCATTGCTCGCATGTGTGCCGCCTTGGGTTGTTGGCTGACAGTGCGGTTCCACTCTCGCAGGAACTGCCCCGCTGCTTGAGGCGCACCGCGTGGCCTACGTTTCCACTTCGGGCAGGAGCTGGTCAAGGGCGCAGGGTCGGCACCGACAGGGGGGTGCAGGTTTGCTTAGTGCGGCCCGACGGCGGGTAGGGGTCAAGATGAAAGGTGCACCGACGAAGGGGGAACGAACAGTGTCACGGGAAACCCGAACGCCGCCGGCGAAGGCGGCCGGTGTGGCGGCCAAGGCCCCGGCCTTCCTGTTCGGCATGGGGATCGGCGGTTTTGTGGACGGCATCGTCCTGCACCAGCTGCTGCAATGGCACCACATGCTCAGCCACACCGAAAGCGGCAACACCAAAACAGTGGCCGGCCTGGAATTGAATACTCTGGCGGACGGCTTGTTCCACAGCGCCATGTGGGTGCTGGTGGTGGCCGCGGCAGCCCTCACCGTCCGCGCCCGCCGGCAGGGGCGGCTGTCAGCCAGCTGGAGGTTCCATGCCGGCCTGGTCCTGTCCGGGTGGGGAGTCTTCAACATCGTCGAGGGCCTGGTCAACCATCAGCTCCTCCAGATCCATCACGTCCGGGATGACCTGGGCGGTCCGCTGGCCTGGGACCTTGGCTTCCTGGCGGTCAGCGTGGTCCTGGCCGTGGGAGGCTGGCTTCTGTTTCGGGGTAGTCAACCGTCTGGAAATATCGGCGCATCTGACGCAGGATAGTAAGCATGCTGATTAACTAGGCTGCCGGAACCGGATCGGTTCCAAACAAATCCAGATGTGAGCTCGAGAGGACATACTCATGGTTTTCTTTCACAAGCAGGAACTTCAATACAAGGCGACGCCGGATAAGCCGGACGCCGTCTACGCCCGGAAGCTGCAGGAAGTCCTGGGCGGGCAGTACGGTGAAATCACCGTTGCCATGCAGTACTCATTCCAGGCCTGGAACGCACACATCCCCGGGAAGTACCGGGACATGCTCTTCGGGATCGGCGCCGAGGAATTCGGCCACGTTGAAATGTTGGCCACCATGATTGCGCAGCTGCTGGAGAAGGCGCCGCTGGGCATTACCGAAGACGCCGTTCAGGCCGATCCCACGGTTGCGGCCGTTGTGGGCGGTATGGACGTCCAGTCAGCCATCGTGGCCGGCGCCGGCGTCCGGCCCGTGGACAGCAACGGAAATCCCTGGCAGGGCAGTTACATCACCGCCAGCGGCAACCTCCTCGCCGACTTCTGGGCGAACGCCAACGCCGAGATGCAGGGCCGGCTGCAGGTGGCCCGGCTCTACCACATGACCGACGACCATGGGATCCGGGACATGTTGTCCTTCCTGCTGGCCCGCGACACCATGCACCAGAACCAGTGGGTGGCTGCCGCCCGAGAGCTGCAGGAGGAAGGCAACGAAAACTTCCCCGTGCCGAGCAACTTCCCTATCAACAAGGAGATGCGGGACGTTGCCTACCAGTACCGGAACTACTCCGACGGCCAGGCCGCGGCGGAAGGTTCATGGGCCAAGGGCCCCACACCGGACGGCCTGGGCGAGTTCACCTATGTGGCTGAACCCCCGGCCGGCGTCCCCATGCCGCCGCCCACGCACCCGGATTCCCGCTTCTACGGGACCACTGAGCTGCCGAACATGATGGAGAAGGCTGCGGGAACCATCCAGGACACGCTCAAGAAGGAGTAGCTGCCGGCGCGTGAAACCGTCCG
>NZ_JBNHFF010000178.1:0-6981 GCF_059089965.1 Arthrobacter sp. SPT-J7 | reverse complement strand
TCGACGTCGCAGATGATCGCCGGGTCGCGGGTCGGGATGTCCATCCGACAACTGTGGCGCACGAGGGCGGTGACTGCCAAGTCGTCATCAACTAGTGCCGCCCTGTGGGTTAGCCGCCGCCGGCGAGGCGATGACCTACGACGTCGCGAAGAGATATCAGCCCCGCTCACAAGGAAGTGATCCGTCATGCCGCGGACGCTCGGTCTGCTGCTCATTGAAGTGGAGTTCGATCCTGTGCAGACCCTGGTTCGCGAACCCCAAGATCCCGATCCACGTCGTGAGCGACATCCTCGGGCACATGATGGGAGACGGCCCAAATCCGGCTGCGCGATAGTCCGCTGGGTGAAGAAATGGTGCAGCTCCGGAAGGAGTAGATCCCGCCAAAAACGCCGTGAACCTGGTCGCGACGAACCACGTGCCGGAGACGGGCTGGCACTAAGTACTCGAGGGAGGAGATGAGAACGGACGGATGCTCGCCCTCGTCCACGAAGACTGGCCAGCGCTCAGACGCGTGGAGGTGTTCGACTTGGTCGTCAATAACGCCGACCGCAAAGGCGACCACGTGCTTGCCCTGCCGGTCGCACACCGGCACGGTGTGGACCATGGGCTCACCTTTCACCGTGACCACTGCGCACGGTGCTGTGGGGGAATGGCTGGGAGTCGCTCTGACCACCGAGGAACGCGACAGCATCGATTGTGTCAGCGAAGGACTGGACGGTGTGCTGGGCCGAACCTAGCGGACTTCCTCTGCGCCGAAGAAATCGTTTCGCTCGCCTCGCGCTGTGCCCGATTGCGCTTGCCAGGGCGGTTTTCCGGCTCCGACCGGTGAGATGTCGGCGGTGCCCTGGCCGCTGGTTTAAGGGAATTACGCCTAAACCTCCGCCACTGGAGCCGCGAACTGCGCCTCGTACAGCCGCGCATAAGCCCCGCCGGCGGCCAAGTGAAGCGTGCGTCCCCTGCTCCACGATCTGGCCGGCCTCCATCACCAGGATGAGGTCGGCGTCGCGGATGGTGGACAGGCGGTGCGCGATGACAAAGGAAGTCCGGTCGGACCGCAGCGCACTCATCGCCTTCTGCACCAGCACCTCGGTCCGGGTGTCAACCGAAGACGTCGCCTCGTCCAGAATCAGCACCGAAGGCCGGGCAAGGAACGCCCGCGCAATCGTCAGCAGCTGCTTCTCCCCCGCGGACACGTTGGCGCCCTCGTCGTCCAGCACGGTGTCGTACCCATCGGGCAGTGACCGCACGAACCGGTCCACATACGTCGCCCGCGCCGCCTCCAAAATTTCAGCTTCAGAAGCCGAAGGCCGCCCGTACGCAATGTTGTCCCGGATGGTCCCGCCGAACAGCCACGTATCCTGCAGCACCATCCCCAGCCGCGAGCGCAGCTCGCGCCGCGGCACGGAGGTGACGTCCACGCCGTCGAGCGTTATCCGCCCGGCGTCCAGCTCGTAGAACCGCATCATCAGGTTCACCAGCGTGGTCTTCCCCGCCCCGGTGGGCCCCACAATCGCCACCGTCTGCCCCGGCTCGGCCACCAGGGAAAGTCCGGAGATCAGCGGCTTCTCCGGCGAATACGAGAACGACACGTCCTCGAACACCAGCCGCCCCCGCCCAAACACCGGCTCAGCAGAAGCGGGAGGCTCAACAGATTCCTCGTCCTCATCCAGCAGCGAGAACACCCGCTCGGCCGAGGCCACCCCGGACTGCAGCAGGTTGGCCATGGACCCCAGCTGCGCCAGCGGCATGGTGAACTGCCGCGAGTACTGGATGAACGCCTGCACGTCGCCCAGCTGCATGGCCCCGGACGCCACCTGCAGCCCGCCCACCACCGCGATCCCCACGTACACCAGGTTCCCGATGAACGTCATGGCCGGCATGATCAGCCCGGAAATGAACTGCGCTCCGAAACTGGCGTCATACAGCTCTGCGTTCTTCTGCCGGAACCGCTCCTCCACCTCGCGCTGCCGGCCGAACACCTTCACCAGCGCATGCCCGGTGTACGTCTCCTCGATCTGCCCGTTCAGCTCCCCCGTGTTCTTCCACTGCGCCACAAACAGCTTCTGCGAGCGCTTGGCAATCAGCGCCGTGATCCCCAGCGTCAGCGGAATGGTCACCAGCGCGATCAGCGCCAGCGTGGGCGAGAGGATAAACATCATCACCAGCACGCCCAGCACCGTCAGCACGGACGTGACCGCCTGGCTGATGGTCTGCTGCAGGCTCTGGGAAATGTTGTCCACGTCGTTGGTCACCCGGCTCAACAGCTCACCGCGCTGGATCGAGTCGAAGTACCGCAGCGGCAGCCGGTGGATCTTCGCCTCGATCTCCCCGCGCAGCCCGAACACCGTCCGCTGCACCACCCCGTTCAGCACATACGCCTGCACCCACATAAACGCCGACGACAGCACATACAGCACCAGCGCCCACGTCAGCACATTCCCCAGCGCGGCGAAGTCGATCCCCTGCCCGGGCGTCAGCGCCATGGGTGTCAGCATGTCCGCCTGCTGGTTCTCCCCCGCCGCCCGCAGCTGCGCAATCACCTGCTCCTTGGTGGTCCCGGCCGGCAGGTCCCGCGACACCACCCCGGCGAAGATCAGGTTGGTGCCCTCCCCCAGCAGCCGCGGCCCGATCACCGAGAGCGCCACCCCGGCCACCGCCGTCGCGAACACCAGCAGCAGCCACGCCCCTTCCGGCTGCAGCTTTCCCAGCAGCCGTTTGGCGGACGGCCAGAAGTTCATCGGCTTCTCCGCCGGGACGTTCATCCCCGCGAACGGTCCGCCCCTTCCCGGTCCGCCTGCCGGGCGGGGGATGCGTACGACGTCGGCGCTTCCGGTTGTGGAGGCGGGTTTAGTTCCGGCGCTGGTTCCGGATGAGGGCCGGGGGTTCATACCGTCTCCTCCGCCGCCAGCTGGGAGGAGACAATCTCGCGGTACGTCTCCGAGGTTTCCAGCAGCTCACGGTGCGTTCCGCGCCCCACGATCCTGCCGTCGTCGAGCACCAGGATCTGGTCCGCGTCCACGATGCTGGAGACGCGCTGGGCGATGATCACCAGCGTGGCGCCGGCCGTGCTGCGCTTGAGGGCCTGGCGGAGGCGGGCGTCGGTGCCGGTGTCCAGCGAGGAAAACGAGTCGTCGAAGACGTACAGCTCGGGCCGCTTCACCAGGGCCCGGGCGATGGCCAGCCGCTGCCGCTGCCCGCCGGAGACGTTGGTGCCCCCCTGGCTGATGGGCGCGTCCAGGCCTTCGTCCATCCGCTCCACGAAGTCCTGGGCCTGGGCGATGCGGAGCGCTTCCCAGAGCTCGTCCTCGGTGGCGTCCGGCTTGCCGTAGAGCAGGTTGCTGCGCACGGTGCCGCTGAACAGGTAGGGCCGCTGCGGGACCAGGCCGATGTGCCCCCAGAGCAGGTCCGGGTGCAGCTCGCGCACGTCCACGCCGTCCATCCTTACTGCCCCGCTCGTGGCGTCGAACAGCCGGGGCATGAGGTTCACCAGGGTGGTCTTGCCAGCACCGGTGCTGCCGATGATCGCCGTCGTCTGCCCTGCCCTGGCGGTGAAGCTGATTCCGGAGAGGACCGGCTGGTCGGCACCCGGGTAGGCGAAGCCGACGTCGCGCATCTCCAATTCGCCGCGGCGCCGCCCGTCGGAAGACACATCGCTGCTCACGGGATTCTTTGGCGGCCGGACGCTCGACTCGGTCCGCAGCACCTCGCCAATCCGGTCCCCGGAGACGGCAGCGCGCGGGATCATCACGGCCATGAACGTGGCCATCATGACGGACATCAGAATCTGGATCAGGTAGCTCAGGAACGCGATGAGCGTGCCCACCTGCATGGAGCCGTCCTGGATCCGGAACGCGCCGAACCAGATGACAGCCACGGACGAGACGTTCAGCACCAGCATCACCATCGGGAAGGCGAGCGCCATCAACCGGCCGGCGCGCAGGGCGGTGTCCGTGACGTCCTCGTTGGCGCGGGCGAAGCGCTCGGTCTCGATATCCTCGCGGACGAAGGCGCGCACCACGCGAATGCCCGTAAGCTGCTCGCGGAGAACGCGGTTCACGGTGTCGATCCGCTTCTGCATCTTGCGGAACAGCGGCACCATCCGGACGGTGATCAGGCCGACGGCGACCAGCAGCACCGGGACGGCCACGGCTATCAGCCAGGACAGCTGCACGTCCTGCCGCACCGCCATGATCACCCCGCCGATGCTGAGCATGGGCGCGGTGACCAGCATGGTGGCGGACATCAGGACCAACTGCTGGACCTGCTGGACGTCGTTCGTGGATCTTGTGATCAGGCTTGGTGCGCCGAACCTGGTGACCTCCTGCTCGGAGAACTCCCCCACGCGTTTGAAAATGGCGCCGCGCAGGTCCCGGCCCACGCCCATCGCCGCCTTCGCCGCGAAGTAGACCGCGATGACTGCGCACACAATCTGCAGCAGCGTGATCGCCAGCATCACGCCGCCCAGGCTCAGGATGTAGCCGATGTTCGCCTTGGCCACGCCCTCGTCGATGATGTCCGCATTCAGGGTGGGCAGGTACAGGGACGCGATGGACTGCGCCAGCTGGAAAACCACGACGGCGGCCAGCAGCGTGCGGTGCGGCCGCAGGTATTCAACAAGCAGCTTCCAGAGCATGGGCGGCTCCTGGTCCTCGGCACTGGCCCGAAGGCTCATGGGACGTGGTGCGAAGGTCAGTTTACGTCCGGCGGATGGGAGGACACGAAGAACAGGTGCTGCGTGCCATGAGATGCTGGCCGTTATGACCTCTCCCAGCTGGTATCCCAATGAAGTCGCTCTCGCGGGACGAGAAAACTTGGACATGGAGCATGTCGCCCGCTACGACGGGAAAATGGACTCCAGCGCCCAGTCTGAACTCTCAATTCTGAGAAGGTACGGTCTCAACTCCCAGTCCACCGTTATTGAATTTGGGGCAGGCACAGGACAGTTCACCGTCGAGGCGGCGCGAGCGTGCGCCCGCGTAGTCGCTGTCGACGTTTCCCCACCAATGCTCGCCTATCTGGAAAAGAAGCTGTTGGACCAGGATCTGACCAACGTGACGTTGGTGAACGCCGGTTTTCTCAGTTATACCCACCGTGAAGGCCAGGCTGACTTCGTCTACTCCCGCTACGCGCTGCACCACCTCCCCGATTTCTGGAAAGCGATCGCGCTGGACCGGATGCGAAAACTACTGTCCTCCGGTGGTATCTGCCGCTTGTGGGACGTTGTCTACGACTTCAACCCCGCGGAGGCCACGGGACGAATCGAGGCATGGTGCTCCCAAGGAGGTGCAAGCGTCGATGGTGAGTGGAGCCGTGCTGAGTTCGAAGAGCATGCAAGGGACGAGCATTCGACCTTCCGCTGGCTTCTTGAGCCCATGATAGAACGCGCTGGCTTCGAAATTGTCGAGGTCAAGTACGCGGCAGAAACATTCGATGCGGAGTACGTCCTGCGCGCTGACTAGGCATACCAAAGGAGCACCACCGCCCTGTTGGTAAGCCACAAACTCCCCGGGCATGTGAAGTGGGCCTTCCGCTGGCGAAGAAGCTGTCGCTACGCTGATCCGATGGAAGCGGCACTCTCCTCGTGGGGTGACTTCAACGTGGCCATCGCCGGGGCCGGAGCAGCGCTCGGCGGGCTGCTCATCGTGGCGTTGTCGGTCAACATCAAACAGATCGCGGAATCACAAGGCCTTGCCGCCCGCGCAGGGGCCGCCATCTCCGCCCTGATCCTCGGCGTGATCCTGGCGTGCGCGGCCCTCATCCCGGACCAGCCGCTATGGGTGTTCGGAATCGAAGTCCTGGCTGGAACCCTGGCCGGAGGGGTCATCGCAGCCCTCGCCGCCCGGGCGATTCTTCGGGACGACACTCCTGGACGTCCCCGCCATTGGGACACCCAGCACATCGTGTCATTCGTGTTCCCGCTCGTCATCTACGCCGCCGGGGCCGTGCTGCTCCTGCTGTCCATGCCTGCAGGTTTGCTCGTAGTGGCCCTAGCGACGATTGTGGCACTGATCGGCGCAGTTATTTTCTCGTGGGTTGCGCTCGTCGAGATTCTGCGCTGAAGCGCTTCCCCTCACCGGGCTGGAGCGCAAATTCTCGCATCAGCCACCCCTACTCGCTAGTAAGCGTTTCCTCTCCTAGGGTATAAACATCGGGCGGCTGGGGGGCCGAGGCGCAACGATGCGTCTTCATTTGGTGAACAATCCCGAGGTCAGTAACCCCGGGGGTATAGGGGTAAACCATGACCGGAAAATTCGAACTCTTTACTGACGAGCACGCTTCTTATGCGTTCAGGCTCAAGTCTCACGATGGGACAGTCGTAGCGGTATCCGGACCGTACCCAAACAAGGAATCCGCCGTTCAGGGCATTCGGGATGTGCGCGAATGCGCCGCCACCGGGTTGATCAGCGATCAGTGCAGCCCATCAAGGTCTGTCCTGCCCGAGAACAGCTGACGAGCTTTCCGTCCTGAATCTAAAACTCCACGGTTATGCAGCGGCCGGAGCCACCCTCCCTTACGAAGTTGAACCATGGCCCACAAATTACGACCCGTCCTCCGGGTGGACGTGGAGATGCGCAGCGCGGTTATCGAACTGCACGGATGCCTGACCGTCCCAGCCACCGCTGCCCTGCTGAAGATCTTGGCCAGGGGCCGCTCCCTGAACCGGAACCTGGAACTGAGCCTCGATCTACGCCGCGCCCTGCACATTGAACCGGGCTCGCTTGCCAACCTCCAGCTTCCATCGCTGGCAGCAGATGCTCTCCCGTTCCATGCATTGACAGCGGACTTGGATCCTCTTGGCCCGGTGCACGTCCTGTTGCCGCCGGTGTGGCCCACCTGCCCGGTAGAAAGGGCACTGGCCGGCCATCTGTAGCGGAAGTCCGGCAACGACGGGCCGGGTCATCTCATTAACGGCCGGCATTGGCGCTGGCCTTTTCCTTGCCGCGACGGCCGAGGCTGCCACCTGTAGACATCTCCAGTCCG
>NZ_JBNHFF010000177.1:0-7015 GCF_059089965.1 Arthrobacter sp. SPT-J7 | reverse complement strand
GGCCTCCGCTGACATGAATTTCCGCCCCGTCCTCCTCAACGGAGCGGGCGCACCTGTTCCGGAGGAGTCGCGGGCACCCGAGGACCAGCTGCCCAAGCCGACGGCGGAACCCACCAACAGCAGCGACACCAACTGGATCACGCCGGAAATCTACCGGCAGTTCGAAGCCCTGGACTGTGACAACCCGTCCCAGGATGAGCAGGAACGTTCGGATCCGGCAAAGCCGCTGGTGACCTGTGAGCCGGCTTCCGAAACGAACCCCGCCATCAAATACATCCTCGGTCCGGTGGAGGTCAAGGGCAGCAACATCGTCACGTCCTCCTTCCAGCTCCAGCAGGGTGCGCAGGGCGCCGTCACGAACGAGTGGGCCGTCAACATCCAGTTCGACGACGAGGGCACGGCGAAGTTCAAAGAGGTCACCGAACGCCTTAACCAGTTTTACGTGGCCGCCGGCGGCGACGCCGGTAACGACCCCAAGGCCCAGTTCGCCATTGTGCTGGATGACCAGGTCATCTCTGCTCCCCGCTCGCTTGCCGTCATCACGGACGGCCGGCCCCAGATCACCGGCGGCTTCACGGAACAAACCGCCAAGGCCCTGTCGGACCAGCTCCGCTTCGGCGCGCTGCCCATAAGCTTCGAGATCCAGAGCGAGCAGCAGATCTCTGCCACCCTTGGCGGCGAACAGCTGCGCATGGGCCTCCTTGCAGGCGTGATCGGCCTGCTGCTGGTGGTGGTGTACTCGCTCTTCCAGTACCGGGCCCTCGGCTTCGTGACCATCGCCTCGCTGGTGGTGGCCGGCATCCTGACCTATCTCGCCATCGCCATCCTGGGCTGGACCGAAAACTACCGGTTGTCCCTCGCCGGTGTGGCCGGCATCATCGTGGCCATCGGCCAGACGGCGGACTCGTTCATCGTCTACTTCGAGCGCATCCGTGATGAGCTCCGCGAGGGACGCGGCCTGGTGTCCGCCGTCGAAAACGGCTGGAAGCGGGCCAAGCGCACCGTCCTGGCTTCCAAGGCCGTCAACCTCCTTGCGGCCCTTGTCCTGTACTTCGTGGCTGTGGGCAACGTCCGCGGCTTTGCCTTCACGCTTGGCCTCACCGCCATCGCCGACCTCATCGTGGTGTTTATGTTCACGCACCCCACCCTGCAGCTGCTGGCGCGCACCAGGTTCTTTGGTGAAGGCCACCGGCTGTCCGGCCTCGACCCCAAGCGTCTGGGTGCCGTGCCGCTCTACCGTGGTGCAGGCCGCATCCGCACCCCTGAAGACAAGCCTGCCGCCGCCGTGGTCCGCGCCAAGAACGCTGGTGCCGCGGCCGAGGCCGAACGCCGCATGACCATTGCCGAGCGCCGGATGGCGCAGAAGCAGGAGCAGCTCGCAGGCTCCTCAAAGTCTGCAGCGAAGGAGAACAAGTAATGCCAAGCTTCGCTAATTTCGGCAACGAGCTCTACACGGGCAAGCGCTCCTACAACTTTGTAGGCGCCAAGAAAATCTGGTTCATCATTGCGGCGGTTGCCATTGCGCTGTCCATTCTTATTCCGGTGGCCAAGGGCGGGTTCAACCTCGGCATCGAGTTCCGCGGCGGGTCCGAATTCACGGTCTCAAACGTCCAGACCACTGACGCGTCCGTGGGCGAAAAGGCCGTCACCGATGTAGTGGAGGGCAGCGTTCCGCGCGTAGCCAACGTGGCCGGGACCACCATGCGGATCCAGACCGACAAGCTCACCGACGACGAGACCCTTCGCATCAAGGAGGGACTCACCGCAGCCTACGGCGTAACCGACAACGAAGTGACGTCAACGTTTGTGGGTCCGACGTGGGGTGCTGACGTGACCAGGCAGGCACTGATCGGCCTGGTGATTTTTGTGCTCCTGGCTGCGGTGCTGATGGCGTTGTACTTCCGCACCTGGAAGATGTCGCTCTCGGCAATCGCCGGCATGGTGGTCACGATGTTCGTCACAGCGGGGGTTTACGCCCTCAGCGACTTCGAAGTCACCCCGTCCGCCATTATCGGGTTCCTGACCGTCCTGAGCTACTCGCTCTATGACACTGTGGTGGTGTTCGACAAGATCCGCGAAAACACCGCCGACCTGGACGCGTCAACCCGGCGGAGCTTTGCGGAGGAAGTCAACCTGGCCGTGAACCAGACCCTGGTCCGCTCGATCAACACCATGATGGTGGCAATCCTCCCCGTGGGCGCCATCCTGTTCATTGGTGCAGGCCTGCTGGGAGCGGGAACCCTGCGCGACCTCTCGCTTGCGCTGTTTGTCGGCATCCTGATCGGGACCGCAGCCACGATTTTCGTCGCCGCTCCCATGTATGCCTGGCTGCGCCAGAACGAGCCCGATCTGGTCAGGCAGGCCAAGCGCGTGGAACACCGCCGGGCAGAAGCTGCCTCCAGGTCCGGATCCACTGCCGTGGAGCCGGTACAAACCTGAGCAGCTTGCCGGGCCGGGCAGTGTCAGAACCTTGACGCTGCCCGGCCCGTCTAGTTCTAACGGCCGGTTTAAAAAGTCCCCCGGCGGAGGAATAGACTGAAGTAATTAAACGGTGGTGAGGGGTGCTTCATTGGAAGAACGTTCGGCGTCGGTGCCAACGGCACAGGGAGATAAAAGTCCTGCCGGTCTGCAGACCGGGGCGGCCGCTTCCGCGCGCTCAAGTTCGCTGGTCCCCGTGGACAACTCGGGGTCCCGTCCCACTTTCCCCGGCCGGAGGGAACGCACCCGCTCCAGGCTCGCCCGCCTGACCGGACGCAGCGCGGCAAATTACTCGCCCATCCTCGAGCCGCTGCTGAGGACAGTAAGGGCCAACAATCCCAAAGAGGATTTTGACCTGATCCAGCGTGCCTTCGACGTGGCGGAACAAAGCCACCGGGGGCAGAAGCGCAAGAGCGGCGATCCCTACATCACCCACCCGGTGGCGGTTGCCACCATCCTTGCCGAACTGGGACTGAGCGGGACAACCCTGGCGGCAGCCCTCCTGCACGACACCGTCGAGGACACCGCCTACACGCTCGCTGACCTGAAGCGCGATTTCGGCCCTGAAGTGGCCATGCTCGTCGACGGCGTGACCAAGCTGGACAAGGTCAGCTTCGGGGAAGCAGCCCAGTCCGAGACAGTGCGCAAGATGGTTGTGGCCATGGCCAAGGACATCCGCGTGCTGATGATCAAACTTGCCGACCGGCTTCACAACGCCCGCACGTGGCGTTTTGTCTCCGCCGAATCTTCCGCCCGCAAGGCCCGGGAAACGCTGGAAATCTTTGCCCCGCTTGCCCACCGCCTGGGTATGAACACTATCAAGTGGGAGTTGGAAGACCTCTCGTTCGCGGCGCTCTATCCGAAGGTGTACGAAGAGATTGTCCGCATGGTGGGGGACAGGACCCCGGAGCGGGAAAAGAGCCTGAGCGTTATCCGCGACCAGATCACGGAAGACCTGCGCACTGCCAAGATCAAGGCCACCATCACCGGGCGTCCCAAGCACTACTACTCGATCTACCAGAAGATGATTGTCCGCGACAAGGACTTTGACGACATCAATGACCTCATGGGTGTCCGCGTCCTGGTGGACTCCGTCCGGGACTGTTACGCGGCACTTGGAACAATGCATTCGCGGTGGAACCCGCTGCCGGGCCGGTTCAAGGATTACATCGCGATGCCCAAGTTCAACATGTACCAGTCGCTGCACACCACGGTGATCGGCCCGGGCGGGAAGCCTGTGGAAATACAGATCCGGACCCACGAGATGCACCGCCGCGCCGAATACGGCGTCGCAGCACACTGGAAGTACAAGGACCAGCCCAACCGGACCGCCGTGGGCCCGGGAAGCCCCCGCGACGGCGACATGGGTTGGCTGCGTTCGCTGGTGGACTGGCAGCAGGAGACGTCGGATCCCGGCGAGTTCCTTGATTCGCTGCGGTTCGAGATCAACGCCCGTGAGGTATTCGTTTTCACCCCCAAGGGTGAGGTTATGGCTTTGCCGGCAGGGTCAACTCCGGTGGACTTCGCGTATGCGGTCCATACTGAGGTGGGGCACCGGACCATCGGCGCCCGGGTCAATGGAAAGCTGGTTCCGCTCAACAGCGAGTTGAACCACGGCGACTGGGTGGAGATCTTCACCTCCAAGGCCGAAGGTGCCGGGCCCAGCCAGGACTGGCAGCACTTCGTCAAGAGCGCCAGGGCCCGCAACAAGATCCGGCAGTGGTTCAGCAAGGAACGCCGTGAAGAGGCGATCGACCGCGGTAAGGAACTGCTGACCCGGGCCATGCGGAAGCAGAATCTTCCCTTGCAGCGCCTGATGACACACGAGGCCCTGGCTGCAGTAGCCGAGGAATTCAAGTATGTTGACATTTCCGGTCTCTACGCCGGGGTGGGGGACGGGCACACCTCCGCACAGTCGGTCATGGAGAAGCTCGTCGAAAGCCTTGGCGGCAATGAAAGCACCGACGACGACATCACCGAAGTCAGCGTCCCCACCCAGGTCACCAAGGCACGGTTCTCCGATTCCGGCGTTGTAGTCCGCGGCGTGGGCGACGTCTGGGTAAAGCTTGCCCGCTGCTGTACGCCGGTGCCGCCGGATCCCATCCTGGGTTTCGTGACCAGGGGCTCAGGGGTTTCGGTGCACCGCACCGACTGCACCAACATCTCCGACCTGAAGGACCAACCGGACAGGATTGTGGACGTTGACTGGGCGCCCACCCAGTCCAGTGTGTTCCTGGTGGAGATACAGGTGGAGGCGCTGGACCGCAAATCGCTGCTTTCGGATGTGACGCGCGTGCTGTCCGAAAACCACGTGAACATCCTTGCAGCCAGCGTCCATACCTCGACGGACCGGGTGGCCATCTCAAAGTTCGCCTTCGAGATGGGGGACCCCAAGTACCTGCACCACGTCCTCAGTGCGGTCCGCCGCATTGATGGGGTTTTCGACGTTTACCGCACCACCGGGAACAAGCGCCGGAACTAAACGGGCCAGCTTTTCCAGCGCTGCTTTCTTATGGGGAACGCGGGGGCTGGCGTCGATGGCAAGCACGAGCAAACGCAGTCGCACATCGTTCTGCGGCCGGGCGAGCAGCCGCTCGAGCGTGGGCACGGCGCGTTCGGCCTCCACATGCAGGGCGACATCGAGGGCAGTCCGCAGGGGGCTGGACACCATCAGGCCGCCGAGGCTGACCACGTCGAAGGGCCCAAGCTTGACCTCATGCAGCGTGCAGCCCCTGGTGTTCCGAAGGCTGGAAACCCGCCGCTTCGCGTCCACCAGGAGGGCAATCCGGTCCGGTTCGCCGGCGCAGCCGTAGATCCACGCCGCCGTCATTCGGCCCGCGACTACCCGCTGGCGGATTGCAGCGGGGACTGTCCCCGCTGCAGCCCGTGCACGCAGCTGCGGAGAGGCCGTGGCTCCCGGCAGCGTGTAGCCGTGCTGATGGAAACGTTCCAGCAGGCCGTCCGAGGCCAGGGATTGCAGCTCCGGCGACGCAAAAGGCAGTCCAGGGGCATACAGCTCAGGGAAACGGTGTGCTGCTTCCCCGCCCTGGCCGGGGTCCATGCCGCGGTTTGCGGAGGGAGCAGGTGATGGAATCGCCATCCACCCATCCTGCCGCCCCTGCGCTTAACAGGGACAGGCCCGGCTCCGGATATGTGGATAACCGGAGCCGGGCCTGCAGTAGAACGCCGGACTGGATGAGTCAGGCGATAAGGCTAGGTCAGTTCACTGGCCGAGCGCTGGATCTGGTCAAGCCATGCCTGCCGTGCTTCGAGAGCTTCCTGTGCAGCCTTGATCCGGCGCTGGTCGCCGGTTTTTTCTGCCTTGGCGAGATCGTCCTGCAGCCCGGCAATGGCGGACTCCAGCTGGGAGAGGGCGCTGTTGGTGCGTGCTTTCCGCTCCGGGTTGGACCGCTGCCACTGTTCTTCCTCAGCGTTGCGCACGGCATCCTCCACCTTGCGAAGCCCCGCCTCAATGCGTCCCATGTCTGCCCGCGGGACCTTGCCGGCCTCTTCCCAGCGGTCACGGACGGACTGCAGGGCCTTCTTGGCGGCGGCGAGGTCCTTCACCGGGAGGATCGCGTTGGCTTCGGTCAGAAGGGCTTCCTTGACCGTGAGGTTTGCCGCGTACTCCTGGTCGATTTCGTCATTGGCAGCCTGGCGGTTTGTGAAGAAGACGTCCTGGGCGGCACGGAACCGCGCCCAGAGGGCGTCGTCGTCCTTGCGGCTGGCCCGCGGGGAGGCCTTCCACTGGTCCATCAGGCGGCGGTACTCGCCGGCGGCGAAACCCCAGTCAGTGGAAGTGGACAGGGCTTCCGCTTCTGCGATCAGCTTTTCCTTGGCGGACTTTGCAGCTGAGTTGTTGCTGTCCAGCTGTGAGAAGTAGGCCCGGCGGTGGCGGTCGAAAACAGTGCGGGCGGCACGGAAGCGCTTCCACAGGGCGTCCTCGTTGCTGCGGCCCAGGCGGACTCCGCTCTTCTGCGCGGTCTTCCAGCTCTCGAAGAGCTCATTCATCCTGGCGCTGGAGGTCTTCCACTGCGTCTGTGCCGGATCCTGCCCGGAAATCTGCTCGGCTTCTGCAACAATTGCCTCGCGTGCGGCGAGCTCGGAAGCGCGGATGGCGTCGTGCTCTGCCTTTTCCGCCTTTTCCAGCTCCGCGATCTGGGTGGAGAGCTCGTCGAGGCGCGCCTCGGCCGACCGGAGGTCGCCCACCATGTTCCGTTCGGCCAACTGCTCGCGGAGGTGCGTGACGGTCTTCTGCATGTCGGCGCTTGGAGCCTTGGAGCTGACGCGCTGCTCAAGCAGGACAATCTGGGATACCACGTCGTCATATTTGCGGGCAAAGTACGCCAGGGCTTCGTCGTCGCTGACGTCCGGGTACTGGCCGACGAGGTGCTCGGCGCCGTCAATGGTGAGGAAGACGTGTCCGTCGCCTTCGACGCGTCCCCACTTTGAGGCTTCCGCCAGTGAGGTGGACGGAACCGTGGGGACCGGTGCTGCGGCAGGCGCGGCGGCGGGCTTGGTGCGGGAGGCGAAGGCG
>NZ_JBNHFF010000176.1:0-7060 GCF_059089965.1 Arthrobacter sp. SPT-J7 | reverse complement strand
CCGGTGTCCCGTACCGGTGCACAAGGTACCTGTAGGCCCGCCGCGCCTCGATGACCGTCACCTTCTGTTCCAGGATGATGGGCACGAGCTGGTCGACCATGCGCCCGCTGGACGGAAGCCGCAGGGCCAGGCTTCGCCGTCGTGCCTCCCGGACCATGCGGGGGAGGGTGGCGTGGAAGGCTGGTTTATCAAAGGCCCGCCAATCGTCGTCGGCACCCAGGAGCCGCGGGGCTGACCCGACGGCAGCGGAGGCGCCCGGGCCCCAGGCCTGGACGTCGACGCGGTGCTCCAGCTCGCTGCTGCCGGCCGTACTGAGCCGCACTGTGGCAGGGCCCTCTGCGGTGGTGAAGGCATTCCAGATGACGCTTCCCTGGACGCTGAAGGAAGGATCGCTGGTGCCGCGCAGGAGCGGGTTGAGGGTCCGGGCCAGATCATAAGGGCCGTTTGGATACCACCGGAGCGAGGCGTCCGCGGCGGCCGCCAGCCGCACAGGTGCCTCTACGATCGTCATGCGCCAATCGTCCCACGCGCCGCTGACAACGTGCCCGCCGTGCCGGTTCCGGGGCCGGAGTTTCTGTCCGAATATGCCCGGGCAGCGGGTCTCGGGAGCTCGCGTATCCGGACCAAAACTCCGCTCGCACCCCGCTCTTAACGGGCAACAGGCAGAGGACTAGACTCCCAGATGTGGTGCGGAAACGCTGCACCGAAAGCTCGAAAGACCAGGAGGAAACATGGGTGGAGTAGTGCATTTCGAAATTCCCGCGGACGACCAGGAGCGGGCCAGGAGCTTCTACAAGGAGGCCCTCGGCTGGCGGATCGATCCCGTCCCGGGCATGGACTACAACATGGTGGTCACCACGCCCATGGACGAGTCCACGGGACAACCCACGGAAGCAGGCGCAATTAACGGCGGCATGATGGCCCGGGAGGCAGACCTGGCGAACCCCGTCCTCACCGTGGACGTGGAGGACATTGAGGCCACGCTGAAGACAGTGGAGTCTTTGGGCGGCGCCGTAGTGCGGGCCAAGGAAACCATTCCCGGGATGGGCTCCTTCGCATACTTCAAGGACACCGAAGGCAACGTCATGGGCCTCTGGGAGAACCTCCCCGCTGACGGGGAGGCACAGGGCGCCGGGTAGGGGAATGCGCCTGCGGAAGCGGTAGCTTTGTACTCATGAAGTACGCCCAGTCCGTCCTGGACCTCATCGGCAATACCCCGCTTATCAAGCTCAACCACGTGACGGAGGGCGTCAAAGCCACGGTCCTGGTCAAACTGGAGTACCTGAACCCCGGCGGATCCATCAAAGACCGCATCGCGGCGAAAATGGTGGAGGATGCCGAGCGGGACGGCAAGCTGCAGCCCGGCGGCACTATCGTTGAACCCACGTCCGGAAACACGGGCGTGGGCTTGGCGCTGGTGGCGCAGCAAAAGGGCTACAAGTGCATCTTCGTGGTGCCGGACAAGGTGGGCGAGGACAAGCGGGCAGTGCTGCAGGCCTATGGCGCCGAAGTGGTGGTGACACCCACCGCCGTCCCGCCGGACAGCCCGCAAAGCTACTACGGTGTCTCGGACCGGATCGTCCGCGAGACGCCCGGGGCGTACAAGCCGGACCAGTTCTCCAACCCCGCCGCACCCGGCAGCCACTACCTGACCACCGGCCCCGAGATCTGGCGGGATACTGACGGGAAGGTCACCCACTGCGTCATCGGCGCCGGCACGGGCGGCACCATTACCGGCACCGGCAGGTACCTCAAGGAAGTTTCGGCGGGCCGGCCGGCGTCCGACGGCGGGACCGTCCGGATCATCGGCGCCGACCCCGAAGGTTCGGTCTACTCCGGCGGCACCGGGCGCCCGTACTTCGTGGAGGGCGTGGGGGAAGACATGTGGCCCGCCAACTACGACAAGTCCGTCCCGGACCAGGTGATCGCCGTCAGCGACGCCGACTCGTTCGCCATGACCCGGCGCCTGGCCCGTGAAGAGGGCCTGCTGGTGGGTGGATCCTCAGGCATGGCTGTGGTGGCCGCGCTGCAGGCGGCGCGGGACCTGCCGGAAAGCGCCGTCGTCGTCGTGATCCTGCCCGACTCGGGCCGCGGCTACCTGGCCAAAATCTTCAACGACCAGTGGATGCGTTCCTACGGCTTCCTCTCCGGCGGTGAGGAGACCTCCGTAGGCGAGGTCATCAGCTCCAAGAACGGCGAACTGCCGGACCTGGTGCATATCCACCCCAACGAGTCGGTCCGCGATGTCATCAACATCATGAACGAGTTCGGTGTCAGCCACATCCCGGTCCTGTCCCAGGAGCCTCCGGTGGTGATGGGCGAGGTGCTGGGCGCGGTGGATGAGCGCACCCTCACCGCCAAGCTGTTCCGCGGCGAAGCCAAGCTGACGGACAAGATCTCCGAACACATGGGTCCGAAGCTGCCGGTGATCGGGTCGCTGGAAACCATCTCCGCCGCGAGGGAGCTGCTCTCGGACGTGGACACCGTGATGGTCACCTTTGTGGGCGCTCCCGTGGGGATCCTCACCCGCCACGACCTCCTGGCCTACCTCAGCAACTGAAACTGCAACACCGCCGATAAAGGAGCATCATGTCCGTATCGAAGAACCAGGGTTTCAACACCCGCGCCGTCCACGCTGGCCAGGATTTCGAGCCGCGTACCGGTGCCGTTGTGCCGCCCGTGCACTTCGCCACCACTTACGCGCAGGACGGCATTGGTGGCCTCCGCCAAGGGTACGAGTACAGCCGTGGCGGCAACCCTACCCGGGATGCGCTGCAGGAACAGCTGGCAGCCCTGGAGTTGGGAACGCATGCCTTCAGCTTCGGCTCCGGCCTCGCGGCGGAGGATTCCCTGATCCGCGCCCTGACCGGGCCAGGGGATCACATCGTGCTGGGCAACGACGCCTATGGCGGGACCTACCGGCTCATCAGCCGAGTGCTGGGTCCATGGGGGATCGGCAACACCCCCGTGGACATGGCGGACCTGGACAGAGTCCGGCAGGCTGTTGAGGCCAACAAGGCACGCCTGCTTTGGGTGGAAACGCCGTCCAACCCGCTCATGAAGATCACGGACATTGCCGCGCTCGCTGGCATAGCCCACGACGCCGGTGCCCTCCTGGTCGTCGACAACACCTTCGCGTCCCCCTACCTGCAGACACCGCTCGCCCTGGGTGCCGACGTCGTGGTCCACTCCACCACCAAGTACATCGGCGGCCACTCGGACGTGGTGGGCGGCGCCGTCGTCGTCAAGGACGCGGAGCTGGCGGAGAAGATCGGTTTCCTCCAGTTTGCCGTAGGGGCCGTCTCGGGTCCCCTGGATGCCTTCCTTACCACCCGCGGCCTCAAGACCCTGGGCGTCCGGATGGACCGGCACAGCCTCAACGGCCAGGCGGTGGCGGAGTGGCTGCTGGAACGGCCCGAGGTTGAAAGCGTCCTCTACCCGGGGCTGCCGTCACACCCTGGCCATGAGCTGGCCAGGAAGCAGATGCGCAATTTCGGCGGCATGGTGTCGGTGCAGTTCAAGGGCGGCGAAGCTGCCGCAAGAAAGGTGGCAGAGTCCACCAAGGTGTTCATGCTGGCGGAGTCGCTTGGCGGCATCGAGTCACTCATGAACTACCCGTCAGAGATGACGCACGCCTCGGTTAAGGGCACCGAACTGGCAGTTCCGGTGAACCTCCTCCGCCTGTCGTGCGGCATCGAGGACGTGGAGGACCTGGTAGCCGATCTCGACCAGGCACTCTCCTCCATCCCCTGAAGCCGCCATGGAAACCGCTGCCGAAGGCCCTGTCCGTAACGTAGCCCTGATTACCGGTGCAGGCCGGCTTGCCTCCATCGGCGCGGGCATAGCCCGCCAACTGGCCGCCGAAGGCTGGGACCTGGTGCTGGCGTACTGGCAGGACTACGACGCCCGGATGCCCTGGGGGAGCGAGCCGGACGACGTCGTCCGTTTGACTGCCGAGCTCGAAGCGATCGGCGCCCGCGTCCATCCGCTGCCCGCCAACCTGGAGGACCCCGGCACCGCCGATCGCCTGTTGGCTGAAGCGGTGCGGCTGGCCGGTCCGCTGCAGGGAATGGTGCTGAGCCACGCCGAGTCGGTGGACTCCGGCGTCCTGGACACGAGCCTGGAATCCTTTGAGCGCCACTTTAAGGTTAATACGCGGGCCAGCTGGCAGCTGATTGCCGCTTTCGCGCGGCAGGCAACGGCGGACGGCGGTGCCATCGTTGCGCTGACCAGCGACCACACAGCGTTCAACCTGCCCTACGGCGCCTCCAAGGGCGCGCTGGACAGGATCGTCATTGCCGCTGCCCGCGAGCTGGGGCCGCAGGGCATCTCTGCCAACGTCCTCAACCCGGGGCCGGTGGACACAGGCTGGATGGATGACGACACGCGGGAGGCCCTAACCGCCCGGCAGCCCACCGGCCGCCTGGGCACTCCTGCCGACGTCGCCGGTACTGCGGCGTTCCTGCTTTCGCCTGCCGGCCGCTGGGTCTCCGGCCAGCTCATCAAGGCCGACGGCGGCTTCTCCGCCTAGCTCGTCTTGGCGGGAGTCCTGCCAGTGAAGTAGGCGCGGGTTGCCGGCAGGAACCGGCAGACGATGGCGAGCACCACTCCGAGTGCCAGAAGCACCACACCGCTGATGAACGCCCCGCCGACGCCGAAGATCTGGGTGTCACCGTACGCCGGGTCCCACATCTGCACCGCCGAGATAAAGAAGGCGGCGGTCAGCAGCAGCGCGCCCACCAGTGGCAGGATGCCGCGGAACCAGAGGTTACGTGCCGAGTGCCGCAAGGTATCCCGGAAGTACCAGAAGCAGGCGAAACCGGTGAGGGCGTAGTAGAAGGCGATGAAGAGGCTGATGGCGCTGATGGAGTCAGAGAGCAGATTTTCGCTGAGGAAGCTCATGGCCACGTAGTAGGTGACGGCCGCACCGCCCATGACCTGGGTGGAGAAGCCGGGAGTCTGGTTCTTCGGGTGCACCTCGCCGAACTTGGCCGGCAGGGCGCCGTGCACTCCCATGGACAGGGTGCCGCGTGCGGTGGGCAGGATGGTGGTCTGGGTGGAGGACAGGACCGAGGCGAGCACTGCGACGACGATCAGCCAGCCCCAGGGGCCGAGCACCACGTCCTTCATCGCCAGGAAGACATCGTCCTGGTTGGCCTCATTGCCCAGGCCGATGCCCTGTGTGCCCACAGTTGCGTACATCATCACCAGGAGCGCCACGGAGACGTAGATGGCCACCAGGATGAAGGCGGAGAGCACTGCACCGCGGCCGGGGGTGGTGGAGGGGTTTTCGGTTTCCTCGTTGACCGCCAGGCAGGTGTCCCAGCCCCAGTAGATAAAGAGGGCAAGCAGTGCGCCGTGGACCACTGCGCCGGGATCGGCGAAAGCCCCTGCGGGGTTGAACCACTCGAAATCAAAGGGCTGCCCCTCCGGTGCGCCACCAACAATCCGCATCACGATGGCCAGCGCAAAAATGCCCAGCGCGATGTACTGCACGTAGGTCAGCACCCGCTGCACGTGTTCGCCCAACCGGATGCCCCGGTAGTTCACCAGTGTCATCACTGCGATGAACAGGACACCTGTGGCGGTAACTACCAGCTTGTTCGCGGCCAGCGAGCCGTCACCGACCAGAAGCCACAGGTACTGGCCCGCCACCTGCGCGAGGTTGGCAAGGACCACGATGCCGGCGAGCGCAACACCCCAGCCACCCAGCCAACCGGCCCAGGGTCCAAAGGCCCGCCGGGACCAGGTGAAGGTGGTGCCGCAGTCCGGGATGGCGCTGTTGAGTTCGCGGAATGCGTAGGCGATGAACAGGACAGGGATAAAGCCAAGCAGCAGGATCAGGGGAGTGTAATTTCCGTTCACCGCAACGATAAGGCCCAGCGTGGCCGCCAGCGAATACACCGGCGCCGTCGAAGCCAGGCCCAGCATGACGGAGTCGCCAAGGTCCAGGATGCCGGCGCGGAGCCCCTTGGGCGGAACGGAGGTGCCGGGCCCGCCGCCCGGTCCTCCCGCCGTCGTGGTTTCTGTGCTCATTGTGTCACCGGACTCATAGTGCGATACCTGCTTTGCTGGAGTGGGCCGCGGCCGAGAGCGGCGCCGGGGCGTCAATGGTGTTGGGCACGAACCTGCAGAAGTAGTCGGTGATGGGGCCATCCGATTCGCGGATCCCGCAGCCCACCGACTCACCGTCCACCACCCAGAGGCCGAGGACGGGATGGTTGCCGTCGAAGTCCGGCAGCGGATGGTACTGCTGGTAGCACCAGCCTTCGCGACCATATCCGCCGGGTTGTTCCAGGCTGATGCCCTGGGCGTGGATCTTGATGTTGTCGCCTTCGCGGCCGTGCAGCGGTTTGGCCACCCATTCCTTGAGCGGCCCCGGTTCGTTCAGGTACGCGGGCAGCAGGTTGGCATGACCAGGGAACAGGTGCCACAGTGCAGCGAGTAGTGCCTTGTTGGAGAGCAGCATCTTCCAGGCGGGTTCAACCCAGCGGGGATTGTGGGCGCGCTCAAGCAGCCGGGGTCCGAAAGGTTCCTTCATCATCAGCTCCCACGGGTACAGCTTGAAGATGGTGCTGATCATGAAATTGTCCAGGTCCACAAAGCGGTTCAGGTTGGGATCCCAGCCGATATCGGACATGTTGATCCCGATGGTGGTCCAACCCGCCTGGCTGGCCACGTCCCGCATGTAGGCCGCCGTCATCCAGTCCTCGCCGGACTCCTCAACCTCGGAGTGCGCCACGTGCAGGGTGCTCATGCCCGTGCGGTACTGCATCTTCTTCCACTGCCGGATCAGCGCTTCATGGATGCCGTTCCACTGGTCCTTTGCAGGGAAGACGTCCTGCAGCCAGAACCACTGGGCCACTGCGGCCTCGATCAGGCCAGTGGGGGTGTCCGCGTTGTACTCGAGCATCTTGGCGGGCCCGCCCTGCCCGTCGTAGATGAAGTCGAACCGGCCGTAAACATCGAGATCGCCGGCCTGCAATGATTCCGCAGCCAGCTCAAGGGCCTGCGGTCCGATGCCTATGTCCCCCATGGCGCCGGTGGCCAGGAACCGGGC
>NZ_JBNHFF010000175.1:0-7063 GCF_059089965.1 Arthrobacter sp. SPT-J7 | reverse complement strand
AGTAGTCCTCGGCGGATTCGGCAATTTCCTCGGCGATCTCCTCGGCGACGTCAGCTGCAAATGCCACCTCCGCCTGGTATTCAAGGAGCGTTTGGCGGTCTCCCGAGAAGAACTCCATGTAAATGGAAGTGTCATCGACGCCGACCTTTTTGAGGAGCTCGGTGGCGGTGTTCAGGTAGCCCTCGGGACCACATGCGTACACCTGGCGGCCGTTCGCGTCCGGGGCCACCTCCTCCAGCATCGCTGCCGTCAGCCTTCCACTGAGCCCTTCCCACCCCTCCGGTATGCTGCGGTCGCCCAGGGAGTAGTACACCTTGACGCGTGAGTCTACGGAGGCGATATAGGCCAATTCGCGGTGGAAGGCAAAGCCTCCAGTATCCGAGCCGTGGTAGAGCACCACAACATCGGCGTGTCCGGGCAGGGAGTGGATGGTCCGCACCATGGACATGATGGGAGTGATGCCTGCGCCGGCGGCAAGCAAGAGAAACCGTGCCCGCCGGTCAGCATCGGGCAGGTGGAATGCTCCCACCGGTCCCAGCATCTCGAGAACGGTGCCGGGTTTGACGTTCTCGTGCACCCATGGCGAGACCAGTCCCGTGGGGTCGCACTTGACGGTGATGCTGAAGGTCCACGGCTCGGTGGGCGAACTCGACAGTGAGTAGCTGCGGTCCACCGGATCCTGGTCCTCACCATTCACCGGGAATGCGACGTTCACGTACTGGCCCGCACGGAAGGCCAGGGGCGCACCGTCGGAGCGGCGGAACACGAAGGTCATCATGGCGCCGGCCTCGGGAATGGTCTCGACGCATTCGGCCATGAACTCCTGCGGATGCCATGGGCCCAATGCACGGGCTGCCCGGGCCGGTGTCTCGGGGCATCCCATCACCCTGTTCCACGGCATCTCAAGACCGCGAATACGTTGGGGTTCCTGGATTGCCGTTTCAGTGAGGAGTTCAATCATGCCAAGTGCTCCTGCACGCGCTGCACATACCAGTTGATGAATGCCTCGACCTGGTATTCGCTCTTCATGTAGGGACCGGGCTCGTAGGCGGGGCTGCCGGCACCCTGCTGGCACAGCTCCACGAACGCCTTGTCCTGCAGGTTCGTCTGCTTCCAGGTGTAGGTGAGCTTCTCCAAGTCGTAGTCGACACCTTCCACGGCGTCGTCAGCCACCAGCCACGTGGTGCGCACGAGGCTCTGGTGTTCGTTGATGGGGAAGACACCGAACGTGATGACGTGGTCGCCGAGGAAATGGAACCAGCTGTTGGGCTGCAGGTGCATCGAGCAGCGGCCAAGGCGGAAGTCGCGCAAGTCACCGAGCAGCTTCTTCGAAAGCCTGCGCCCGTCGGCGGAGAACGATTCACCCTCTCCATCGAGTGATTCCCGTGAGATGCGGATTCCCGCGATGCGCGTGTCAAGCTGCTCGACCACCTCATAGGGAAGGTTATAGCGGCGGCAACGCTCTTCGAGGGAGGATTGGGCCTCCTTGTTCCGGTCCCACACTTCCTCAAGATGGGTCGGGATCAGGCCCTCCGTCAGGCCCCAGGTGGGGAAGAGGGAGCAGGCGAGCTCAGGGTGGCCGTCACAGTGGTAGCACTCACGGTTGTTCTCCATGACGAGCTTCCAGTTGCCCTCTTCGATGATGTTCTGCTGGTAGGCGATCTTTGTCTTCGAGAGATCATGGGGCGCGAGGTAGGGCTCAAAGATCTTCGCGGTTTCGTCGAAGTCCGTTGGCGGTTCATCCGCAATGCAGACGAAGATGAGTCCGGCGACCTCGCGGCCATGGGCGCGCTTGAGGCCGAAGCAGCTCTTGTCGAACTTCGTTTCCCCCGGCGCGGAGGCATGGATCAGATTACCCTCTGGGGAGTAGGTCCAGGAGTGGTAGCCGCAGACCAGGTTTCCGGTTGACCCGGCAGCATCGGTCAGAACGCGGGCGCCACGGTGGCGGCACACGTTGTGCAGGACGTTCACGCCGCCGTCGTCGTTGCGCAGCACAATCAGGGAGTAGGGCCCGTAGTCGACGGTGACGTAGTCGCCCGGTTCCGGCAGTTCGGCGGTGCTGGCGGCAAAGATCCAGTGCTGGCCAAAAATGGCCTCCATGTCGATGGCGAAGACCGATCGATCGGTGTAGAAGGGGGCATCGAGGGAGTAGCCGGCGCGCCGGAACTCAAACAGCGCGGTGATTTCTGCCAGCTGCTCTGCAGGCAGTGATGCAGCGATCTTTCCGCGTGAATTGAGGGGCACGTTCACTGAAGCAGTCATGGGTTTCCTCCCGGGAGGCGGGGTAAGTGGGTGTTGCGTGTAAACCACGGGTGCCTAGGGTGGTAGCGGCATAGTGGAAGAACTTGTACTGATGAGATTAGGGTCACATCCGCTGCAATAAAAGCGCAAACTTTTGAAGATAACCATGCAGAATAGGTGCATGATCGATGCAAGGCTCGTCACACTCCGCGTATTCGCCCGGTGCGGCACCATCGGCGCCACCGCGGAACTCACGGGTTATTCTCCCTCTGCCGTCTCCGCGCAACTGCGGGAGCTCCAGCGCGTTCTTGGAATGCAGCTGCTGGTGAAAGACGGCCGGGGCGTGCGGCTTACCGCTACTGGTCGGTTTCTGGTGGCGGGCTCGGATCCCCTCATTGCCCAATGGGAGAGCCTTCGCGCCGCAGCCATGGAGGCCGGCGACCAGGTGCAGCACCACTTCGGCCTCGGCGGGTTCTCCACTGCAGCCGCCCAGCTGCTCGCGCCGCTGGCCGCCACCCTGCGCACAACTCGCCCGCTGCTGGAGGTGCAGGTCCTTGAGGCTGATCCGGCCCGCTGCTTCGACTTGTTGATCGCGGAACGAATTGACCTTGCCGTTATTGTCGCTATGCAGTCCGACACTTATGGTGAGGACGACCCGCGCTTCGAGCAGACAGTTCTGCTCGACGATCCACTGGACGTGATCATTCCCGGTGACCATCGGCTGGCATCACGGGAAACAGCGACGCTTGAAGAGCTCGCATCGGAACCATGGATCACGGAGGCCGCTGGTTCCACCTACCATTCCCTCTTTACGGCGGCGTTCACGGCGGTGGGGGTTACACCGCGGATTGCCCATGAGGCCGTTGAATGGGAGACCCAGATCGCGTTCGTGGGTGCGGGTCTGGGCGTCGGCCTGCTGCCCCGGCTCGCGCCTTTGCATCGTGCCGAGAACGTGGTTCGGCTCCGTATTACCGGTAAGGCAAAACCCACGCGCCGCATCGTCGCCGCTGTGCGCAGAGGCAGCATCGCCTCACCCCTGATTCAGGAGTCGCTGCGCATCCTGCAGGTCAACGCCAATCGGATCCTCACCGCACGCCCTGACGAGGATCTCTGAGCGCTGACGGCGCGGGGCGTCCCGGCGTTCGGCAGCTTCCTTGTCCAATCACATGGACGTTGGCGCATTAGTGGCGGGCGTAGCCCAGCCGCGCGCTGATTCTCAGCCCGGCTTCTTTCAGCCCGTCCAGGAGTCCCTGTTCCCTTTCCGGATCGAAGCGGAAAACGGGTCCGGAAATGCTGACGGCCCCGATTACGGCCCCCAGGTGGTTGTAGACCGGCACCGAGATCGAATTGAGCCCGATCTCGAATTCCTCCCTGACTACGCCATAACCCTGGCGGGCGACCTCGAGCAACTGGGCTTCGAGTTCTTTCCTGTCCGTGATGGTGCGCGGCGTGCGGGCCGGCAGCCCGGTTTCCTTCAGGATCCGTGCACGCTCGTCGGCTGGCAGCCCCGCAAGCAGGACCTTGCCGCTGCTGGTCGCGTGCAACGGCGTCAAACTGCCCACCCAGTCGTAGGTGGCGAGGGTTGAAGGTCCCATGGCCTGGTCCACGTTCACGGCGAAGTTGGAGCGCAGCACCGCCAGGTTGACGGTTTCCTTGAACTCTTCGGCCAGGGCTTCAAGCACCGGGCGTGCTTCCCGCACCAGGCTGAGCCTGCCGGGGATGGAACTGGCCAGGCGCAGGATGCCGAAGCCCAGCTGGTACTTGCCGCGTTCGCTGTTCTGATGGACCATCTCGCGACTGACCAAGGAACCGAGCAGGCGGGACACCGTGGACTTGTGAATGCCCATTTCCTCGGCGATTTCGCTCACTCCGGCATGGCCGTCCCGGGCCAGGATCTCAAGGACCGCGAGGGCGCGGTCCACGGACTGCACCCCGCCGGGCTGTCCTGCCTCGCCATCAATATCGGGTTCGCGCTCACTGTTCGAAACCATGGTCCATACTCCCAAGTAGGTTGCGGATCAAAGGTATCAACGCCGGCGTCGTCAACGCAGTCCACTGCTGTGGGCCAGCGCAATCGCTTCGGTGCGTGAGGACGCCCCGATCTTCCGGAAGATGTTCCGGAGATGGAACTTCACGGTGTTTTCACTGATGTGGAGCTGCCCTGCGATGGCGCGGTTCCGCTGGCCGGCGGCCAGCAGTTGAAGCACCTCAAGTTCCCGCTCCCCAAGCTTCCATCCCGCCACGTCCGCGAGCAGCCTGGCGGGCGGATCAAGCGGAATGGTAACGGCGACATCGGAGCCCCAGCCGGGCATCACGTCCACTCCCATGCTGCCGTCGAGCACCTCAACGCGTTGGACGAGGCGCGCCATGGCCGGTGCCGACGCGGACAGTTCACCGGGTCCGTCGTCGCGCACGTTGATAAGGAGATTGACGCCGTCGCAATCCCATTGCGTGCGGATCCTGCGCACTCCGTCCTGGTCCACCATGGCCAGGACCAAACCGCGCACGATTGCCCTGGCGGCATGCGCCACCTCGCCGGGGAGCGCCCGGCCGTTTACCGGCGGTTCGACGAACTGTACGTCGATCCCGCTGAAGTTCATCAACGGCCGCAGGTCCTCGCGGAGGCGTTGGAAAGCGGAAGCCACGGGTTCTTCAACGAGGTCGGTGGTGCGGTCGCTGAGGGTTCGGAGGCCTACCAGCGCCTTGGCGGCGACGTCCGTTGCTGCGGTCCGTGCAGCGGCATCGGCAAGCGCCGGTGACCTTAGCGCCGAGAGCAGGGTTTCGAGGGTGGTGGAGTGCTGGTCCACCAGTTCGGCCGTCACCCGGACGCGTTCCGCCGAGGCGGCGCGGGATTCGATGAGGTACGACGGCGGCGCGTCAGCCACCTTTTCGCGGATCCGCTCGGCTGCCAGCGTCCAGAGGTAGCGAAGGATCCACTGCGCGTCCGCCTCGCCGGCGGGATTGAGCGGTGAGCGCCGGGGGCTGGGGTGCGGGTCCCGGCTGGGCTGCGGGTCCCGGCTGGGCTGCGGGTTCGAGAGGACCAGTAGCGCATTGCTTGGCGACGAGAAAGCGAAGACCGGGCGCACAACGCCGCCAAAGGCGGCTTCACCGCTCCAGGTATCGCTCTTTCCGTCATCGGTGAGTGAGTCCCTGATGGCATCCAGCTCGGCAATGGACACCCGGCTGATGATGGCCTCATCACCGGCCTTCTTCTGCGGCCTGCCGGTGCAGTCTTCGGTGAAAATCACCAGGGCGCTGAATGTGAGGTAGGGGTCGATGGCCTCGTGCAGCCGGTGCGCTATGTCCATCAGCGGGGCCGTGGCCAGGGCAGAAACAGCTTTCAACAGAACTGTATTGGGTCGTTCCACCTGCCCAGTGTAGGGGCCAGGCGGTTGAGCACCTACCCCTTTGGGTAGTGATGACCGTTCAATAATGGCGTTTCACCTACCCCTCGGACGGGCGACGATGAATGGGTCACAACATCGAGAAGGAGGTTCACGCCATGAGTGCCATCACAGAAACAGATCGGGCTGCCCTGACCGGAACAGCGCGCGCATTTGACCGCAACCGGATCCTCGTCCTGGACGAGATCAGCGACGTCTTCCAGCGCGTGGACCCGGCAGAGGTCGCGGCCCTGGTGACCGAGCTGCGCCTGGCGGACAGGATCTTCGTGATCGGCGCCGGACGCAGCGGCCTTGTCCTGAAGATGGCGGCGATGCGGTTGATGCACCTCGGGCTAACGGTGCATGTGGTTGGTGAAACCACGGCGCCGGCCATCCGCGCCGGCGATCTCCTGCTCGCGGCCTCCGGCTCCGGGACCACGGCAGGGGTGGTCAAAGCGGCGGAAACGGCCACAGCGCAAGGCGCCAGGGTGGCCGCCTACACCACCAGCAAAGGTTCCCCGCTTGCAGCCGCTGCTGCCGCCGTCGTGCTTATCCCTGCTGCGCAGAAGACGGACCACAGTTCGTCGCTGACGCGGCAGTACTCCGGGAGCCTCTTCGAGCAGGTGCTGTTCGCCACCACCGAGGCAGTATTCCAAAGCCTTTGGGACGAGGAATCAACGGCACCCGAAGACCTGTGGCAACGGCATGCCAACCTCGAGTAAACCAGCCACTTCCCTACCCATTGATCCAAAAACGAAAGAGAAAAAATGAAACTGCAAGTAGCAATGGATGTCCTCACCGTCGAAGCTGCTCTCGACCTTGCCGGCAAAGTCGCCGAGTATGTCGACATCATCGAACTGGGCACGCCGCTGGTGAAGAATGCCGGGCTGTCGGCCGTTACCGCCGTCAAGACGGCCCACCCGGACAAGATCGTGTTCGCGGACATGAAGACGATGGATGCCGGCGAGCTGGAGGCCGAGATCGCTTTCACCGCGGGCGCGGACCTGGTGTCAGTCCTCGGCGGCGCTGACGACTCCACCATCGCCGGTGCCGTCAAGGCCGCCAAGGCCCACAACAAGGGCATCGTGGTGGACCTGATCGGGGTGGCGGACAAGGTGTCCCGGGCCAAGGAAGCGCGTGCCCTGGGCGCAAAGTTCATCGAGTTCCATGCGGGCCTGGATGAGCAGGCCAAGCCCGGCTACAACCTGAACGTGCTGCTGGCCGCCGGCGAAGAAGCCCGCGTGCCCTTCTCCGTGGCCGGTGGTGTGAACCTTTCCACCATCGAGGCCGTGCAGCGCGCCGGGGCCGATGTTGCCGTAGTAGGCGGTTCCATCTACAGCGCCGACGACCCCGCGGTGGCCGCCAAGGAACTGCGGGCGGCGATTCTCTAGGTTTTTGGCTGGCTCCGGCCAGCATTGAGCCAACCCTGATTCTGGTTA
>NZ_JBNHFF010000174.1:0-7151 GCF_059089965.1 Arthrobacter sp. SPT-J7 | reverse complement strand
CCCGGTGGCGGACGTGTGCCTGATCACCGACGACGCCGCCCTGCTCGCCGCCCTGGTGCGCGGCTTGGCGGAGACCGCGGCCAGGCAGCGGTGCGCCGGCGTGCCCCTGGTGCCCGCCTCTGCAGTGCAGCTGCGACTCGTCTCCTGGCAGGCGGGCCGTTTCGGGCTGACTGATCCGCCCCTGCTGGCGAGCGAGCAGAGTTTCTAGACAGGTGCAGGAACGAGGACTCCAACATGTGCGGTATAGCCGGCGAAATCGCCTTCAACGGGAGAAAGGCCTCCCAAGAGTCGGTTCTGAAAATGATGGGGGCAATGGCGTCGCGGGGGCCTGACGGGCGGGGGACCTGGGAGGCGGGCTGGGTGGCACTCGGGCATCAGCGCCTCAGCATCATTGACCTCTCCGAGGCCGGGGCGCAGCCAATGCTGGACGACGGCGGCCTGGCCGTCACGTTCAACGGCTGCATTTACAACTACAAGGAACTGCGCCGGGAACTTGAGCCGGAGTTCAGCTTCCGGTCCAACAGCGACACAGAGGTCATCTTGAAGGCCTACCGCAAGTGGGGCGACGACTTTGTCCACCATCTGGTGGGGATGTTCGCGGTGGCTCTTTATGATCCGCAGCGGCAGGAAGTCCTGCTGATCAGGGACCGGCTGGGCATCAAGCCGGTGTACATCTCCCAACTCCCGGGAAGGTTGCGCTTCGCTTCCAGCCTCCCGGCGCTGGTGGCTTCGGGCGGGATGGATACGTCCATTGACGAGACGGCCTTGCACCATTATCTGAGCTGGCACTCGATCGTTCCCGCGCCGAGGAGCATCCTGCGCGGCGTCCAGAAGCTGCCGGCCGCAACCATCCGGACCGTCCGCCCCGACGGAACCTGGCACGACCGCGAGTACTGGAAACCTGACTACACGCGCCGTCCGGAGCACGCGGACTGGACCGCGGCGGACTGGCAGGAAGCCGTCCGCAGTTCCCTCCAAACGGCAGTACGACGCCGGATGGTCGCCGACGTGCCGGTGGGTGTCCTTCTCTCCGGGGGCCTGGACTCCAGCCTCCTGGTAGCCCTGCTCGCCGAGGAGGGCCAGCACGGGCTGTCCACGTTCAGCATCGGGTTTGACGGCGCCGGCGGGGACGCAGGGAACGAGTTCGCCTACTCGGACCTTGTTGCGCGGGAGTTCGGTACGCGGCACGAGCAACTGCATATCAGCACGTCCGAGTTCGCACCGTCCATCGGTGGAGCCGTGGGGGCAATGGCCGAACCCATGGCCAGCCACGATGTGACGGCGTTCCACCTGCTCTCCCGGACTGTTGCCGAGCATTTGAAGGTGGTGCAGTGCGGCCAAGGCGCAGATGAGGTCTTTGGCGGGTACGCGTACCACCAGCCGCTTGCTTCGGTGGGCCGTCCGGAAGCCCTGTCCACGTTCACCTCACGGTTTGTGGACCACAGCCATGAAGAACTCCTGAATATCCTGGAACCCGAGTGGTACTGCGTCACCGATGTGAGCAGCCAGGTCCTGGCCGCCAACCTGGACGCCCCCGGCGCGGACACCGCCCTGGACGCTGTGCTCCGGTTGGACACCCACCTGCTGATGGTGGACGACCCCGTCAAACGGCTGGACAACATGAGTATGGCCTGGGGCATCGAGGCCCGGGTACCTTTCCTGGACCATGAGCTGGTGGAGCTGGCCGCGTCCTGCCCGCCGGAGCTCAAGGCGTCCCAGGGCGGAAAGGGCATATTGAAAGACCTGGGCCGGCGGATGCTGCCTAAAGCCGTGGTGGATCGGCCCAAGGGATACTTCCCGGTCCCTGCCCTGCAGCACCTGGAGGAACCGTTCATCTCAATCGTCCGCGAGGCGCTCCATGCACCGGAGGCCAAGCAGCGGGGACTGTTCCAGCCCGCCTACATTGATGGCCTCCTGGCAGACCCCAACACCCAACGGACAGCAGTCAACAGCAACGTCCTCTGGCAGTTGGCGCTGCTGGAGATATGGCTCCAACACCACGGGGTGGGGTAACGCGCGGTGCCGTCAGCGCCTGGGCGGGTCCCGGCGTCGTGCGGCGTAGGCGAAAAGGGCGGTGGTGGCAACGGTGGCCAGATATCCGGCGATCACGATCAGCGAGATCCCGGCCCAGAAATAGTTGGTGGTGCTGACTTCCTGCCAGGGGCTGGGCGCGATCCGGGCCAGCGAATACATCGCCACCACAGCCGACGCCAGCCCGATCAGCACCGGCAGCGTCAGCCAGATCCGGGCCGACCCGATGTGCCCGCCGAAGCCGTCCCAGGCGTTCCAGGCCCCGCGGCGGATGATCAGCCAGCCCGCGGGAATCATAAACGCGCCCACCAGCAGAAACGCCGCCACCACGTCGGCCGGCCGGTGCCACTGGTTGATCAACGTGGACACGCCTGAGGCAATCGCGAACGTGCCGCCCACAAAACCCGCCATCGGGCGCCACCGGGGCGAGGCCATCAGGAACACCGCAGCCGCCGCCGAAGCGGCCAGGGTAGTGTGCCCGGACGGCAGGGAATTCAGCTCAAGCGTCACCACGCCCTTGTCCGGCCGGGCCGGCAGCACATCCTTGAGGACCTGCGTGGCAATATTCGCGCCGATGCAGGCCGTCACCGCAATGCCGGCTTCCGTCCAGTGCCTCCGGATCACCGTGACAAAGAGCACCACGACGGCGGCCATCACCAGTGAAATGGTGGGCAGCAGGTCCAGGAACCTGGTGGTCGCCTTGCCCGCCGGCCCGTGGATATCGACGGCCTCCACCAGCGCGGACTCGTCGATGAACTGGCCCGTGGTGGTCTGGACGAAGTAGTTGTAGGTGGCAATCAGCCCTGCAATGCAGGCCAGCGTGGCGAGCACGAAAAAGAAACCCGAGCCCGGAGCGGGGCGTGCTGGGGTCCTGGTCTGTGCCTGCCGTTGAGAAGTCATCGCTTCAAGGTTGTCACAAAAAGCTGGGATCCCGCCGCATGTGCCGGGCGCTGCCAAGGTGAGCCGGGTCCCTGCGGCATTTACCTCAGGTTCCGGGCAAGTTCCTCGACGAGTTCGAACTGCTCGCGCACACTGCCCTCCGTGCCCGATTGGGCAATCAAGTCCGTCACGTCATAGATATGCGTTGAAAGGGTTTGCCGCCCCCGCTTGTACAGTGGGGCCATGCCTACGGACCCGCGCCGCTTGCCTACCCTGGAGGAACTGCTGGCCGGTGCACACGTGGTGAGGCTGCCCATGCGGGTGAAGTTCCGCGGCATCATGGAACGCGAGACCCTGCTGCTGCAGGGTCCCGCCGGGTGGGGCGAGTTCTGCCCGTTCCCTGAGTATGGCGACGCCGAGGCCTCCCGGTGGCTTGCCGCCGCAATCGAGGCCGCCTGGGTGGGGTTCCCTGCGCCCCTGCGTTCGGTGATTCCCGTCAACGCGACCGTTCCTGCCGTACCCGCCGATAGAGTGCCGGAGGTTTTGGCGCGTTTTGGCAGGGTGGACGCCGTGAAGGTCAAGGTTGCCGAGCGTGGCCAGACCCTCGACGACGACGGCGCCCGCCTCGCTGCTGTCCGCTCCGTCCTGCCGGATGCGGCCATCCGCGTGGATGCCAATGGAGGCTGGGATGTTCCGGCTGCGGTGAAGGCGCTCACGCGGCTGGCCGAGGTCGGGCTGGAGTATGCCGAACAGCCCGTGCCCACCATTGACGGCCTGGCTGAGGTGCGGCGTGCCTTACGGGCTGCTGGAACACCCGTACTGATCGCGGCGGACGAGAGTGTCCGCAAGGAATCAGACCCCCTGCGCGTGGCGCGTGCCGGCGCGGCCGACCTCATCGTTGTCAAGGTGGCGCCGCTCGGGGGAGTACGGCGTGCCCTGGGCATCGTGGCGCAGGCCGGGCTTCCTGCCGTCGTGAGCTCAGCGCTGGACACCTCCGTGGGTATTCGCGCAGGCCTTGCCCTGGCGGCGGCGCTGCCGGAACTGCCATATGCCTGCGGGCTGGGGACGGTGTCCCTGTTCGAATCGGATATCACCATGGATCCGCTGGTGGCCGACGACGGCGCCATCCGCCTCCGCGACGTGGCCGCCGACGCCGGGCTGCTCCAGCAGTATGCGGCTTCCCCCGAGCGCCGTGACTGGTGGGTGGCCCGGCTGCATCGCGTCCACAGCCTTCTCCCCGCCTAGACGCTCTCTCACTTTCGGGGCCTTTTGGGCGGACGCTCTCTCATATTCCTGAGGTCACGAGCGGTTAACCGGATCTTCACCTTGCTGACTACTGCCCGTAGAACCCGGCTGACAGGGTGGGCGGGACCTCATAGAAATACCTTGGAAGGCCCCAATGTCTGAAACGACTGCCCGCAAGTTCACCCTGCTGCCGATGCTCGGCCATACCAAGGGCAAGCGCAGTGCCGTCACCTGCGCGCTGAAGTGCGACAACGCCTGCGCCGGCGACGTCTGCAATACCAGCTCCAACAGCTACTTCCGCGACATCGCCTCTGCAACCATGTCCCGCCGCGCCGCCCTGGGCTTCGGCGCCGCCGGTGCGCTCGCCGTCGTACTCGGCAGTGCTGTCACATCGCCTGAATCCGCCAGCGCTGCGGGCCTCTCAAAGGCTGCCAAGGAAGGCTTCGGCAAGTCCAAACTGCAGTTCACGGCCATCCCGTCGATTGATGCCGCCGTGGACGCCGTCACCGTTCCCGAAGGCTTCACCTGGCAGCCGGTCATCCGCTGGGGCGATCCCATCTTCAACGACGCGCCGGAGTTCGACCTGAACAACCAGACGGCCGCCGCGCAGGAAAAGCAGTTCGGTTACAACAACGACTACACGGACATCCTGGAGATCCCGGGCAGCAAGGGCCGCCGTGCAGTGCTCTTCTCCAACCATGAGTACACGAATGAAAAGATTATGTTCCCGGCCACCATGCCGGCGGACCAGATGCGTGCTGTGGGGGCAGCCGCACACGGCCTCACAGTCGTGGAGCTGGAGCGCCAGAACAAGAACAAGCCGTGGACGTACGTCAAGGGCGCGCCGCTCAACCGGCGCTACCTGAACAACACCGTCTACGAACTGACCGGGCCAGCCGCCGGCTCGTCGCTGGTCACGACTGTTGCCGACCCGGCCGGCCGCTTCATCAGGGGCACGCTGGGCAACTGCGCCGGCGGCACCACCCCTTGGGGCACCATCCTCTCCGGCGAAGAAAACTTCAACGGCTACTTCGTTTCCCCGGGTACCTCCGCCGAGGACAAGCGCTACGGCCTGACCAACAAGCCCACCGCACGTAAGTGGGAGCTGGACGAGAAGCGCTGGGACACCCACAACACCGGCTACGAGAACGAAGCCAATCGCTTCGGCTGGATCGTGGAGGTTGACCCCTTCGATCCCGACTCCACCCCCAAGAAGCACTCCTCGCTGGGCCGCTTCAAGCACGAGGGCGCCAACGTGATCGTCGCCAAGTCAGGCCACGTGGTGGCCTACTCCGGCGACGACGAGCGTTTCGACTACCTGTACAAGTTCGTCTCCAAGGACAAGTACCGCGAGGGCGACCGCAAGCACAACATGACGCTGCTGTCCGCGGGCAACCTGTACGTCGCCAAGTTCACGGGCAATTCGCCTGCCGCTGAAATCACCGGCACGGGCGCCGTTCCTTCGGATGGTGCGTTCGACGGCATCGGCGAGTGGCTGCCCCTTGTGGTGGACGGCAAGTCAGCTGTGCCGGGGATGTCCGTGGAACAGGTCCTGGTGTACACCCGCCTCGCTGCCGACAAAGTTGGCCCCACCAAAATGGACCGCTGCGAGGACGTGGAGCCCAGCCTGCACACCGGCAAGGTCTACGTGGCCTGCACCAACAACTCCAACCGCGGCACAGATTCCAACGAGGGCGCCACCGAGGTTAACCCGCGCAACCAGAACCGCGACGGCCACATCGTGGAAATCACCGAGACGGGCGACCAGACCTCCACCACCTTCAGCTGGAACCTGCTGATGGTCTGTGGCGATCCGGCGCAGGGCGACGTGACGTACTTCTCCGGCTTCCCGGTGGACAAGGTCTCGCCCATCTCCTGCCCGGACAACCTCGCGTTCGACTCCGTGGGCAACCTCTGGATCTCCACCGACGGCGCCCCCTCCGGCATCGGCAGGGCGGATGGTTTGTTCAAGGTAACCCTGGACGGCGCCGAGCGCGGCAAGGTGGAGCAGTTCCTCGCCGTCCCGCGCGACGGCGAAACCTGCGGCCCCATCATCCACGACGAGGAGCGCACCGTGTTCGTCGCCGTGCAGCACCCGGGCGAAGACGGATCGTTCGACGCGCAGGTCTCCTTCTTCCCGGACTACGTTGCGGCAGGCACGACGCCGGCTCCCGGCCAGGCACGCGCGCCGCGCCCGTCCGTGATCCAGGTGTTCCGCGGCTAACCCCACCGCAATTCCCTCCTTACCCTCTGAACACCCCATCACCTGCAAGGGTGATGGGGTGTATGGGGTTTCGGCGCGGAAGGTGATGGCGCGTTCGTAGTGGCAGACTGGTTTGGTGACTTCGCACAACGATTCCGCCCCCGATGCTTCCCACCAAGACGCTGCCTCCACAGGCACTTCCCCCGCAGACACTTCCGACGCCGCGCCCTCCCTAAGTGCCGTGGCGGCGGCGCGGATTGCCGTCGGAGTCTTGGTGGACGGCGGCGTGCAGCACGTGGTGGTTTCGCCCGGTTCCCGGTCCGCTCCTATGGCCTATGCGCTGGCGGAGGCGTCGGCGGAGGGACGGGTGGAGCTGCTGGTCCGCATCGACGAGCGTTCCGCCGGCTTCACTGCCCTCGGCCTGGCCCTCTCCACCGGCTCGCCCGCCGCCGTCCTCACGACGTCCGGGACCGCCGTCGGGAATCTCCTCCCGGCGGTGATGGAGGCAAACCATGCGGCCGTCCCCCTCATCGTCCTGTCGGCTGATCGCCCGGACGAGCTGCGCGGCACCGGCGCCAACCAAACCACCATCCAGCCCGACATCTTCGGGGAACAGGTGCGCTTCGCCGTCGACATCCCCGCCGGTACCGACCCCGAACGCGCCATTCGGACCGGCCTCTCGGCGGCCACTGGTGCGTTCCCCGACCTGGCCCCCGGCCCGGTCCAGCTCAACCTGGCGTTCCGCGATCCGCTGGTTCCCGAGGCCGGGGCGAAGCTGGCGGCCGCGGCGGAA
>NZ_JBNHFF010000173.1:0-7192 GCF_059089965.1 Arthrobacter sp. SPT-J7 | reverse complement strand
AATGGCAGGCGCTCCACCAGGACGGCCACCGTCTGCCGGAGCACAAACTCAAGCCGGGCGTCGGCTGCGCCGGACGTAGCCCCCGGTTCTTCCAGTATTGCCTCGAGGCCCCCCAACGCGTGGTCAAGGGCCAGCCTGAGGAGGTCGCCCTTGGACGGCACGTGGTGGTAGATTGCCGACTTTGAGATGCCCAGGTTGTCCGCCAGGATACCCATGGAGGTTGCGTCGTAACCGTGCCGGTTGAAAACGTCGACGGCGATGCGCAGCACCGACTGCTGGTCGTAACCGGGCCGGCCGCGCTTGGCGCCGGCGGCGGTACTGGCTGTTTCAGTGGTGCTGGGCATGGTGCCTAGTTTCTCATGAACGGTCGGTCAGTCTGCGCGTGCCCATGCTCCTAGCCCTTAGGCCGCAGGTCGTAGATCCGTCGCAGCTTGCCATTGGACCGCTCAAGCGAGCCCGGCTCCACCACGTCCACCGTGCATGAAGAACCCACGTGGATCTTGATCTGCTCCTGCAGGTTGCGGGCCGCCGTCGTGCTCTGCTCGGAGGTAACGGCGTCACGGCGCTCGATCCGGACGGTCAACTGGTCCATCCGCTGGCCCTTGGGGCGGGTGAGTTCAAGCTGGAAGTGCGGGCTGAGCTCGGGGATCCGCAGGGCGATTTCCTCGATTTGGGACGGGAAGAGGTTCACGCCGCGGAGGATGATCATGTCGTCGCTGCGGCCGGTGATGCGGCCCATCCTGCGGTGCGCGGGCCGGGCCGTGCCGGGAAGGAGCCGGGTGAGGTCCTTGGTGCGGTAGCGGATGATGGGCAGCGCTTCCTTGGTGAGCGAGGTGAAGACGAGTTCGCCGTGTTCGCCGTCGCGCATGACGTTATCCTTGCCCACTACGGGGTTGAAGGCGTCGATGATTTCGGGGCGGAAGTGGTCCTCCCAGATGTGGCTGCCGTCCTGGGTCTCCACTGCCTCGCCGGCGACGCCCGGGCCCATCACTTCGGAGAGCCCGTAGATGTCGCACGCCTTGATGTTCATGGTGACTTCGAGCTCGTGCCGCATCTCCTGGGTCCACGGCTCGGCGCCCAGGACGGCGTACTTCAAGGAAGTGGAGGCAGGGTCGATGCCCATGTGCGCCATGGCGTCGGCGATGGTCAGCAGGTAGGTGGGGGTGGCCAGGATGGCGTCGGGTTCGAAGTCCTGGATCAGCTGGATCTGGCGTTCGGTCTGCCCGCCGGACATGGGGATGACGGTGCAGCCGAGGGCTTCTGCTCCTGCATGGGCGCCCAGGCCGCCCGTGAACAGGCCGTAGCCGTAGGCGTTGTGGACCTTCATGCCGGGGCGTATGCCGGACGCGCGGAAGCAGCGGGCCACAAGTTTGGCCCAGTCCGCAAGGTCCTGCTTCGTGTAGCCGACGACGGTGGGCCGGCCCGTGGTGCCCGAGCTGGCGTGCACGCGGGCTACTTCGCTTTGCGGGACGGCGAACATCCCAAACGGGTATTCAGCGCGCAGGTCTTCCTTGGTGGTGAACGGGAAATTGCCGAGGTCGCTGAGTTCCCGCAGGTCGCTGGGGTGGATGCCGGCGTCGTCGAACTTGCGCTTGTACAGGGGCACCCGCTCGTAAGCGTAGGCCACTGTGTGCTGGAGCCGGCTGAGCTGCAGGGCCTCGAGCTCGTCACGGGAGATGGTCTCCTCGCGGTCCAGGACGCCGTCAGGCGCTGCGGCGGACGATGCTGCGGTCGGGGCGGGGGTTTCGGGGGCGTGGAGGGTCATGGTTGTCCTACTTCTTGGGGATGGTCCGGCTGCGTCCGCGGAACTCGGCGATGAGTTCGCCCGGGGCAGGCGCGCCGGCGTCGGCAGCGAAAATCTGGATGTCGTACAGGCCGCTGCGCCCGGCGCTGGAGCGGCGGTCGGCAACCGCGGTGATCACCTGGTCACGGTAGGCCGGCTTAAGGAAGTTGATGTCGACGCCGGCGGCCACAGTGATGTTGTTTTCCTCGCCGGGTGCAGGGTGGACCGGGTTGCAGGCCATGGCGAAGGCGGAGTCCGCGAAGGCGAAGATCATTCCACCATGCGCCATGCCGAAGCCGTTGAGCATCTCCTGGCGAAGGGTCATGCGGATGGTTGCGTGCCCTTCGCTGACCGCGAGGACCTCGATTCCCATCCATATGGAGGCGTAGTCGTTGTCCAGGATGGGGTGGATCGCCCCGGAAACTGTTGTTTCAGCCATGCGTCATTGCCTCCAGCTTTATTTACCGAATGTTCATTAGGTAATCCCATGACCGGGTCCGGTGTCAAGGGGAATGCCTTCCCGCGGAAGCGCAGTTACGGTATGGCCGGGCTTCCAGGATTACCTCTAAGTGCCATGTCGAGAGAGGGAAGTGCAAGGATGGGAGGACCTGCACCAGCACACCAGCAAAAGGGCGGACCATGGCCAAAAGCATCTACGTCAGCGCAACCACCCCCGGATCGGGCAAATCCCTCGTGGCCCTGGGCCTGGCGGACACCCTGCACCGCCACGCCGACAGGATCGGCTTCTTCAAACCCGTGGTGCACGGACCGGATGCCGCGGACGATCCGATGGTGGCCCTGATGAAGTCGAGGTTTGCGCTGGAGGATGAGCGGTGCCGCGGCGGCCTCACCCACGAGGAGGTCCGGTCCCTGCTCGCCGAAGGCAAGCGCGAGGAGATCGACTCCCGCTGTGTTGAGATCTTCGCCGGGATCTCCCGCCACTGCGATGTGGTGATCGTGGAGGGCACGGACCTCACCGGCCAGGACGCCGCCGTCGAATTCGACCTCAACGCGCGCCTCGCCAACAACCTGGCCGCCCCCGTGGTTGCCGTTGTTGGCGCCAAGGGCCGGACCGTCGCAGAGGCCGCGGCCGCCGTCGAGGTTGCCCGCAAGGAGCTCGCCGCCGAGAAATGCGCCCTGTTGGCGATCATGGTGAACCGCGCGGATCCGGACGACGTCGAAGCCATCGCCGCCGAGGTGAAGCCCGGCGCCTCCAAGCGGCCGGTGTACGTCCTGCCGGAGTTGGAGGAAATCGCCCGGCCCACAACGGGCGAAGTGGCTGCCGCCCTGGGCGTGCGGCAGATTGCCGGCCGGGCGGACATGGAGCGGGACGTCCGGGACATCAAGGTGGCTGCCATGAACGTGGGCAACTTCTTGAACGTGCTGGACGAGGGCGCCCTGGTGATCGTGCCAGGGGACCGCGCGGACGTGATGGTGGCATGCCTGGCATCGTCCTTCTCGCCGGAGTTTCCGGTGGCTTCAGCACTCATCCTCACCGGCGGGCTGGCGCCGGACGCGAACATCTACCCGCTCCTGGCCCAGGCGCCGTTCCCGGTTTTCGCCGCGCAGGAGGACACCTACACCACGGCCCGCCGCGTCTCGGAAGTCCGGAGCGAGATCTGGTCCGGGCACCGCCGCAAGGTGGCCTCAGCCCTGGGGCTCTGGTCCCGCAGCGTGGATGAGGCGGAGCTGGTGGAGCGGCTGCACCTGCCGCGGGCCGAACGGATGACCCCACTTCGCTTCCTGCACGACCTCATCGAACGGGCCCGGGCCCAGCGCCGCCACGTAGTCCTCCCCGAGGGGACCGATGTACGGATCCTGCGCGCGGCAGAAATCCTGCACCGGCGCGACGTCTGCGACCTGACCGTGCTCGGACCGGAATCGGACGTCCGGGAGCTGGCCGCGGCCCGCGGTATCGACCTGTCCGGAATCAACATCGTGGATCCCGCCACCTCCGACCTGCGGCAGAAGTTCGCCGAGCAGTATTCGGAGCTGCGGGCACACAAGGGTGTGGACCTGCCCAAAGCCCTGGAAATCATGCAGGATGTCAGCTATTTCGGCACCATGATGGTCCAGCTGGGCGTGGTGGACGGAATGGTGTCCGGGGCCGCCCACACCACAGCACACACCATCCGGCCGGCACTGGAGTTCGTGAAGACCCGCGATGGCGTGAAGATCGTTTCGTCCGTATTCCTGATGCTGATGCCGGACCGGGTGCTGGTCTACGGCGACTGCGCCGTCAATCCGGACCCCAATGTGGAACAGCTGGCCGATATTGCAGTGGCCTCCGCCGAGACCGCAGCCCAGTTTGGAGTGGAGCCGCGGGTGGCGATGCTGTCCTACTCCACCGGCGGCTCGGGCTCCGGCTCAGCGGTGGACCAGGTGCGGCAGGCCACCGAACTGGTCCGCGAGCGCCGGCCAGACCTCGCCGTCGAAGGCCCCATCCAATACGACGCCGCGGTGGACGCTTCGATTGCCGAGTCCAAAATGCCGGGATCTTCAGTGGCCGGCCAGGCCACCGTGTTCATCTTCCCGGACCTCAACACCGGCAACAACACCTACAAGGCGGTGCAGCAGAGTTCCGGTGCAGTCGCCGTCGGGCCTGTCCTGCAGGGGCTGCGGAAGCCGGTCAATGACCTGTCCCGCGGCTGCACGGTTGAGGACATCGTGAACACCGTCGCCATCACGGCCATCCAGGCGCAGGCGCCGGCCTCGTAAGAGCGGCCAAGGCCGTGAACGCAAAAGGACGACGTCGGCACCCGGCTTGGCTGCCGACGTCGTACTTTTTGCAGGGATCAGCTGTTGTCCGGCTTGGCCAGGCTTTGGTCGTCCTCCTGCTTGGCCGGCTCGTCGGACAGGCCCTGCGGCGTCAGGTCGAGGTCCTCGGTGTTTTCGGGCGCCTGTGGCGCTTCACCCGTCTCGGCGGCCTTGACGTCGCCGGTATCGTCCAGGGCCGGGTTGGCACCCTCAACGCCAGTGGGATCCTTGGTACCGGAGCCTGTGCCGGCGTCGGAGTCCGCTTGCGGGCTGAGGGGCGCCGTGCTGCTGGATCCCGTGTTGGTGGGGTCGTTCTCGTCGATCGAAGCGGGCTCGTTCGTCATGGAAGTGTCCTCTCGGGGCGTGGTCCAGCCTGTCTGCCGACTCTAGGCACAGGCCGCTCCCAATCGCAAGGAAACTGTTTGGCACGAGGGGCACCCTATAGTGTGGTCTGAACTGCAGAAGCCAGGCTCAGGAGGCCCCGCATGCTCGTGCTCGTCATCAATTCCGGCTCGTCCTCGCTGAAGTACCAGGTGCGCGACGTCGCCGCAGGGAGCGTATTGACCGAGGGGCTGATCGAAAAGATCGGCATGGGCAACGGCGGCGACGGGGATGGCGAGATCGAGGGCCCGCGGGACCACGCCGAGGCATTGGAGCAGGTGGACGCAGCTATCCATCAGGAACTGGGCGACCTGGAATTGGCCGCCGTGGGGCACCGCGTGGTGCACGGCGGCGAGCGGTTCGCCGAGCCGGTGCTGGTCGACAACGAGATCACCCGTGCCATTGAGCGGCTCAACCCGTTGGCCCCTCTCCATAACCCGGCCAACGTCCTGGGCATCCGGGCCATCACCAAAAAGTGGCCGGACATGCCGCAGGTGGCCGTGTTTGACACAGCTTTCCACCGCACCCTTCCTGAGCACGCGTGGCGCTACGCTGTCCCGAACGAGCTTTACACGGACCACGGCATCCGCCGCTACGGCTTCCACGGCACGTCCCATGAGTACGTCACCCGCCGCGCCGCCGCGCTGCTGGACCTTCGGGTTGAGGAGTTCGACGGCGTCATCGCCCACCTGGGCAACGGCGCCTCCGTCACCGCCATCCGGGGAGGCCATTCCGTGGACACGTCCATGGGCTTCACCCCACTGGAAGGCCTGGTGATGGGCACCCGTTCGGGCGACCTGGACCCCTCCATCCTGGTGTTCCTCGGCCGGGCCGGCTGGACGCCTGAAGACATCGACACCATGCTCAACCGCGAATCCGGACTGAAGGGCCTGGCCGGCAACAACGACATGCGGTCGGTGGTCGAAGCGTCCGAAGCCGGCGATGCCAAGGCGGCCACTGCGCTGGGGGTCACGTCCTACCGGCTGGCCAAATACATCGGGGGCTACCATGTGGCAGTGGGCGGGGCCAAGGCGCTGGTGTTCACCGCCGGCATTGGCGAGAACTCACACCAGTTCCGCTCCTTGGTGGTGGAGAAGCTGGGCGCGCTGGGCATGGAGCTCGACGCCGGCCTGAACGCCGAGCGGTCCAAGGAACCCCGCGTGATTTCCACCCCGCAGTCCGCCATCCCTGTCCTGGTGGTTCCCACCGATGAGGAACGCGCCATCGCGGAGGCGACGGCCGCTGTCGTAGGATCCGGATCTGCGCAGTAGCCTCCTTCCCATGCCTGAGATCACCCTGCCGATCCGCACCCAGCGGCTGGTCCTGCGCCGCTTCGAGGGCAGCGACCTGGACGCCTTCCACGCGTACCATTCGCTGGCGGAGACGGCCCGGTTCCTGCCTGGACCGGCCAAGAGCTACACACAGTCGATGGAGCGGGTGGGCCGGTACGCCAACTTCGTTTTCGAGAAGGAGGGCGACTGGGTAGCGCTCGCCATCGAGTCGGCGGACCAGGCCGGCGTGCAGGGCGAGGTGGTGCTGAAATGGCTGCCGGGCCGCGGGCAGGGCGAGGTGGGCTGGGTCCTGGCGCCCGGTGCCAGGGGCAAGGGCTACGCCACCGAGGCCGCGGCGGCGATGCTCCGGCTTGGCTTTGAGGAACTGGGCCTGCACCGGGTCGAGGCGCGCCTGGATGAACTCAACACGGCGTCAGCCGAGCTCTGCTGCCGGTTGGGCATGCGGCAGGAAGCGCGGCACGTGGACAAGTGGCACTACAAGGGCCAGTGGGCCACCGAGTTGATCTACGCGGTCCTGGCCGACGAGTGGCGCATCGACCAGGCCCTCAAACGCCGAGACCCCTAGCGACCCTCTCTCACTTACTGCGCGTTTTCCTGAGACCCTCTCTCACCTCTCAGGCGCGGCCCTTGAGGATCAGGCTCCAGTACACCTGCGGGAAAATGTCCCGGTCCACCACCCAGGACAGCTTGCTCTCATTCCACGTCGGGACGCGGGGAATCGTGGGCATGGGCCGGTAGCGGTCGTCGAACTCGGCAAAAACCACGCTGTTGCGCGATACCGTGAACGGGCACACGGAGTAGCCGTTGTACTTGGCCGGCAGCGGTTTCCCCTTGCGGGCGGCCACCAGGTTCTTGGCCAGTACCATGGTCTGCTTGCGCAGGGCACCGCCGGACTTGGAGTTGGTGGTCCCGGCCGCGTCGCCAAGGGACCAGACGTTGTGGAACCGGATATGCCGGAGCGTCTGCCGGTCCACCTCGA
>NZ_JBNHFF010000172.1:0-7200 GCF_059089965.1 Arthrobacter sp. SPT-J7 | reverse complement strand
CCCGACGTGGCTTTGGGCCGGCCGGGCCGCGCGCTCCGCCAGCGCCGGCTCCACGCCGGCACGCTTCACCCACAGGGCAGCCACATCGGCGGCGGGCGGCAGCCGCAAGGCCACGCTCCGGCAGCGCGAGCGGATAGTTACCAGCACATCTGCAGGGGAAGGCGCGCACAGCATCCACACCGTGCGGGGAGTCGGCTCCTCGATGGCCTTGAGCAGGACGTTGGTGGTGCGCTCGGCCATTCGGTCTGCGTCCTCCACCACGATGATGCGCCAGCGTCCGGAGGACGGCCGGTTGCCCGCAGTTGCCACCAGTTCACGCGCCTCATCGATGGTGATAGTGACTTTTTCGGTCCGGACGAAAGTGACGTCAGAGTGGGTTTCCCCCAAGATGGTCAGGCAGGCAGGGCATTGCCCACACCCGCGCCGAACCATGTCTTCCTGGTCGCAGTTCAACGCTGCTGCGAACGCCTTGGCAGCATTTGAGCGGCCCGATCCGGGGGGTCCGGTAAACAGCCAGGCGTGCGTGAGGTTTTCGCCGCTTGCGGCCTGGCGCAGTTGTTCGACGACGGCGGCCTGGCCCTGCAGGTCGTCCCACACCGTCATGCGCTGTCTTCTTCCGCGGCCGCCAACAGGCCGTCCACGCGCTGGAGGATCTGCGCCGCAAGGTCTCCCACGGGGAGATGGGCGGCCAGCACAAGGTAGGAACCGGCGCGGGTGGCGGCCAGTTCCAGGAACGCATCCCGAATCCGGACGTGGAACTCGTCAGCTTCGGCTTCCAGTCGGTCCTCCCCGGAATCACCGGCGGTCCGGCGTTGCCGGCCCACTGCTGGGTCAACATCCAGCAGGACGGTGAGGTGGGGCTCCAGGCCCGAGGTGGCCCACGCATTGATTGACCGGACTGCATCCTTGCCGAGGTCCCGTCCGGCGCCTTGGTACGCAACGGACGAGTCAATGTACCGGTCCGTCAAAACGATCTGGCCGCGCTCAAGTGCCGGCCGGATGACCTGGCTGGCGTGGGCGGCCCTGGACGCTGCGAAGATCAGGGCTTCGGTATGGGCGTCAATGTGGCCGTGGCCGTGGTCAAGGACCAGGGAGCGAAGTTTCTCGCCGATGGGCGTTCCGCCGGGTTCCCGGGTCCGCAGGACGGTGAGGCCGCGCGCTTCAAGGGCATCTGCAAGTAGGGCTGCCTGGGTGGACTTGCCGGCGCCATCCCCGCCCTCGAATGCGATGAAAAGGCCCGCCCGTTGTTTACTCACCGGTCAAGCCTACCGATCCTCACCCGCAATCGCAGACCGCCGGAGGCGACATGTGGACAGTATTAGCCCCCAGGTAACGCCTTTCCCGGGTGCCTGGGGCGGACAGTAGGCTTTCCTGCATGAGCCTTTCCGAACAGCAAGCCGCTTCCCTTGCAGCCGAAACGGTCGTGGTGGCGGCCGGGCGTCCGCCCCGGGAAAGGGACCAGCCGGTCAACCCGCCCATCGTCCTGTCTTCCACATTCTTCGGCATTGGTGCCCTTGCTGACGGGGACCGAGGCTACGGCAGGTACTCCAACCCCACCTGGGATCCCTTTGAGGAAGCGCTGGGGCAGCTCGAAGGGGCGGAACTGCCCGGCCTCCTTTATGCATCCGGCCTCGCGGCGGTCAGTTCTGCCCTATCCCTCATTCCCTCCGGTGGAGCGCTGGTCATGCCCACACTGTGCTATTCGGGCTCGCTGGTGATGGCCGCCGAGCTGGCCCAGAAGGGCTTCATCGAACTCCGGACCGTGGACATCGCGGATACCGACGCCGTCAAGGAGGCACTCGCGCCCAGAGGCCCTGCCGGGCGCGCCGCTTCCATGCTGTGGCTTGAGAGCCCCACGAACCCCATGCTCAGCATCACGGACATGCCGGCTGTCACATCCGCGGCGCACGCCGCCGGAGCCATCGTGGTCACGGACAACACCTTTTCCACCCCCTTGGTCCAGCAGCCGCTGCGCCTGGGCTCCGACGTGGTCCTGCATTCGGTGACCAAGTACCTGGCGGGCCACTCCGACGTCGTCCTTGGCGCCCTGGTGACGTCCAACTCCGATATCCGTTCGGCGCTGCTCCATCACCGGACCATTCATGGCGGCATTGCCGGGCCCTTCGAATCGTGGCTGGCACTGCGCGGGCTGCGGACGCTGGCGCTCCGCATTGAACGGTCCCAGGCCACCGCAATGGTCCTGGCGGAGCGGCTTGGGGCCCATCCGCGGCTGGAATCGCTCCGGTTCCCGGGCCTTTCCGCCGATCCGGGACATGAACGGGCCAAGGCTCAGATGAAGGGTTTCGGTTCAATCATCTGCATCCAGGTAGCGCCTGTGGGCGGGATGAGCGGCGCCGACGCCGCGGACGCGGTGGTGCGTGCAGTGAAGCTGTGGCTGCCCGCAACATCGCTGGGCGGGGTCGAATCGCTGATCGAACGCCGGCGCCGGCACCCTGCCGAACCTTCAGACGTGCCCGAAAACCTGATCCGCCTCAGCGTGGGCATCGAGAATGTTGAGGACCTCTGGGCGGACCTGAAGCAGGCGCTGGACGCGCTGGGCGGCTAGGCTGGGCTTGTGGACGGTGAACTCATTATTCGGCCTGTAGAGCAGGCAGTGTTCTTTATTCTTGCCCTGGTGGCCCTTGGGCTTGAATTGTGGGCTGTTGTGGACTGCGCGCGGCACCGCGCCAATGCCTTCGAGGCAACCGGAAAGAGGACCAAGACCTTTTGGATGGCCCTGACAGGCGGAGCCGCCTTCGTCGGCATCATCTCGTTCTTCAGCAGCGGTGGCGGATTCTTCGGCACCCTTGGCCTGTTCGGCCTTGCGGCAGTGGTCGCGGCATCCGTCTACCTGGCAGACGTCAGGCCAGCCGTGAAGGATGCCGGACGCGGCGGCAGCCGCAACACGGGGCCCTACGGACCATGGTGACGAGGCTGCGCTGAGCTAACCCCAGCTGACCTGGTCCCCTGACCTAACCCTGCTGGCTTACCTGGCCCCTTGACCTAACCCTGCTGGCCCAACCCCGCGGGGCCACCGCTTCCCAGTCCACCGTCAGCTCGCCCAGCCGCCATCTGGCCGGACCATCCTGAACCGGCCAGCCGGCGTCGCGCAGGATCCGGGCCATGGACTGCCAGCGCTGCCTGTTGCCAAAAGCGGCCAGCGGGGCCGCTTCCAGCCAGGCCCTGTCCATGGCCTGCATCAGGGCGTGCACAGGTTCCCCGGGGACGTTGCGGTGGATCAAGGCCTTGGGGAGCCGCTCCGCAACCTCCGAAGGCAGTTCAAAGCTCCCAAACCGGACTGAAATACTGAGTGAGAGCGGACGTTCGGCATCCAGCGCCACCCACGTCACCCGCCGCCCGATCTCGTCGCACGTGCCGTCGATAAACAGGCCGTCCGCCGACAGGCGGTCCTGCACCAGCCGCCAGATCCCGGCTACATCGGCTTCCTCGTACTGCCGCAGGACGTTGAACGCCCGCACCAGTACGGGACGCCCGGAAACGGGGATTTCGAAGCCGCCAACATGGAAGCTCAAACCTGGCCGCTGCAATGGCAAGGCGGCCTGGACCCGGTCCGGTTCAATTTCGATGCCGCGCACCTGGACATCCGGACGCACGGCGGACAGCCGCTCAAAGAGCTCGACGGCGGTGGCCGGGGTGGCGCCGTAGCCCAGATCCACCACCAGGGGACTGGCGGCGGACCGAAGACGCCAGCCCTGAGGTCCGGTCAACCAGCGGTCCACCCGGCGCATGCGGTTGGGATTGGTGGTGCCGCGGGTTACGTTGCCTACCGGCCGGCCCTGCATGCCGCGCGGCCTCCCGCCAGATATCTGCCGGGCGGCCACCCGTTCAGCTTTTTGCACCACCGCCCAACCTTATCCTCGCGCGGTCCCTGCCCTATCACTGAGCTATCCCGGGGGATGGTGTCCTTTGTAACGCTGGGCGGCCGGCCGCGGCGCTCAGTTAGGATGAAAATCATGACTTACAAGCTGATTCTGCTGCGCCACGGCCACAGCGAATGGAACGCCAAGAACCTGTTCACCGGATGGGTGGACGTAGACCTCAACGACCAGGGCCGTACGGAAGCAGCAAGGGGCGGTGAGCTCCTGGTTGAAAACAATGTTCTCCCGGACATCCTTTACACCTCCCTGTTGAAGCGGGCCATCAACACCGCAAACATCTCCCTGGACAAGGCCGACCGCGGCTGGATTCCGGTCAAGCGCGACTGGCGCCTGAACGAACGCCACTACGGGGCACTGCAGGGCAAGGACAAGGCCCAGACCCTCGCCGAATACGGCGAAGAGCAGTTCATGGAGTGGCGCCGTTCCTACGACACTCCGCCGCCACCCCTGGACGACAACTCCGAATTCTCCCAGGTGGGGGACCCCCGCTATGCGGATCTCGGGGATGCCATTCCCCGCACGGAATGCCTGAAGGATGTCCTGGTCAGGCTGCTGCCGTACTGGGAATCGGACATCAAGGCAGACCTGAAGTCAGGAAAGACTGTCCTGGTGACGGCCCACGGTAACTCGCTCCGTGCCCTGGTCAAGCACCTCGACGGCATCAGCGATGAAGCCATCGCCGGCCTGAACATCCCCACGGGCATCCCGCTGGTCTACGACCTCGACGAGGACTTCCAGCCCGTCAAGCCGGGCGGCACCTACCTGGATCCTGAAGCAGCCGCAGAAGCCATCATGGCAGTGGCGAACCAGGGCAAAAAGTAAACCTACACACGCTCGACGGCGGGCCGGTCACTTGTGGTGACGGGCCCGCCGTCGTCTGTCAGGAACCCTGCTGCAGTCAGCTGTGCTCGGTGCCGTTCGGCTGCCACGCACCGGTCACCAGGTAGGTGACCTTCTGCGCGACCGAGACGCCGTGGTCCGCAAAGCGCTCGAAGTACCGGCTGGCCAAGGCCACGTCCACTGTGGTAGCCGGTGACTCGGCCCACTCCGGGGCGGCGATGGCCTTGAAGACGCTGAGGTGCAGATCGTTGATGGCGGTGTTTGCCTTCAGGATGTCCCGGGCCACCTCAAGGTCGCGGGTCTCCAGCAGCACAGTGAGCTTGTCGGCGATCTCCTGGTCCAGCTCCGCCATGCTCTTGAACGTTCCGGTCATGGACTCCGGAATAACGACGGAGGGGAAACGGAGGCGGGCCAGCTGCGCGATATGCCGGGCAAGGTCGCCCATCCGCTCGAGCGAGGCGCTCATCCGCAGGGACCCCACGATCATCCGCAGGTCGCTGGCAACCGGTCCCTGCAGCGCCAGGATGTCGATGGCCCGTTCATCCAGGCTGTTCTGCAGGAAGTCGATGCGGGCATCCGCGGCGATGACGTCCTGGGCGAGGTCGACGTCCGCCACCTCGAAGGATGTTGTGGCCTTATCCATGGCTTCGCTGACCAGCCGGGAGATCTCCACCAGCTGGTCACCGACCTGGGTGAGCTCTTCCTGAAAAACCTTACGCACTTAGGCGTCCTTTCCTTGGAACTCCGTCCCGCCCGCTCCAGGGCAGCAGGAATTCGTGTCGCCGTTCGGCAGTCCAACTCGTTACTCTGCCAGTATCCGGTAAACGGTTAAGTCCTTGAAGATGAACGTTAGTTGAACCGTCGGTGCAGCAGTCCCGGACGCGCCGACGGCCACCTGCCAGCGCATAAGGTGGAGCTGTGGATCCTATGCTCATCGGTCTGGTCGCCGGCCTCATCGGCCTGGCGCTCGGCACCTTCGGCGTGCTGGCCTACAGGGTCAGCGAAAAGCAGCGGCACCTGCTCGACGTCGACGCCGATGACATCGCGCTGCCGGCCGGCGCCGCCGAGGTGCTGGCCGTCGTCGGACGCGCCTTTGTGGTGGTGGACGCCGTGGACGGCGTGGTCCGCGCCAGCCCCGCGGCCTACGCCTATGGCCTGGTGCGTGGGCACACCGTGGTCCATAAGGAACTGCTGGACATGACGGCAGGAGTCCGCCGGGACGGCGTCATCCTGGAGAAACAGCTGGAGCTTCCGCGCGGCCCGTTGGGTCAGGGCACCATCATCGTCCAGGTGCGGGCAGCCATGCTGGGGGAGGAATACATCCTCCTGCTCGCGGACGACCGTACGGAGATCACCCGCACGGAAGAGATCCGGAACGACTTCGTGGCCAACGTCTCCCACGAACTAAAAACCCCTGTCGGCGCGATTTCCCTGCTCGCCGAGGCTTTGGAGTCCTCCGCCGACGACGAACAGGCAGTGCGCCGCTTCGCCAAGCGCATGCACAAGGAATCCGGCCGGCTGGCTGCCTTGGTGCAGGACATCATTGAGCTCTCCCGGCTGCAGGGTGCAAGCGTGGCCCAGGAGGGCCGCCCGGTCGACGTGAACGCCGTCATTGCCGAGGCCGTGGACCGGTCCCAACTCCCGGCGGAGAGCAAGAACATCCGCATTGTTGTTGGCGGCCGGATAGAGGGCAAGGTCTTTGGCGACCAGGACCTCCTGGTCACCGCACTGCGCAACTTGATTGACAACGCCATCCGCTACTCGCCGGCCAACACCCGGGTGGGCATCGGCGTCCGCTCCCGGGATGGGCTCGTCTCAATCTCGGTGACCGACCAGGGCGAGGGACTCAGCCCCGAAGACCAGGAACGCGTCTTCGAGCGCTTCTACCGTGTGGATTCCGCCCGTTCCCGCCACACCGGGGGCACCGGCCTCGGACTGAGCATCGTCAAACATGTCGCCTCCAACCACGGCGGGGAAGTGACACTCTGGTCCCAGCCGGGCCAAGGGTCCACCTTCACGCTCCGCCTCCCGGAAATGGAAGGGCAGGACGGCGAGGACGAGATAGCGCATGCCGCCGCCCCCGGACTGACGGGACATCCACACCGGAAACCAACTGCCACCCAAGTACCCCGCGCCGCAGGCGCAAAAGAACGAGGAGCAAACGCTTGAGCAGGATTTTGATTGTGGAGGACGAGGAATCGTTCAGCGATCCCTTGTCCTATTTGCTGGGCAAGGAAGGGTTCGAGGTGGAGGTCGTGGACAACGGCCTGGACGCCATCACCGAATTCGACCGGAACGGGGCGGACCTGGTGCTGCTGGACCTCCAGCTTCCCGGGCTCTCCGGCACCGAGGTATGCCGCCAGCTGCGCCAGCGCTCCAGCGTCCCGGTGATTATGCTGACGGCCAAGGATTCCGAAATCGACAAAGTGGTAGGCCTGGAACTGGGCGCCGACGACTACGT
>NZ_JBNHFF010000171.1:0-7268 GCF_059089965.1 Arthrobacter sp. SPT-J7 | reverse complement strand
GGGGTGGGATCCGGGTTATGGCGCTGCGCGGGGCCCGGGTACTGATTACCCGCAGCCCGGAACGCTCACTGCCCCTGGTGGCGGCACTCGAGGAGGCCGGCGCCGAGGCGCTTCTGCTGCCGTTGATCGATTTTGAACGTGCCGGTGACCAGCACTCGCTGGACGTGGCCTGCGATGCGCTCGGTGCCGGCGGGTTCGAGTGGCTGATCATCAGCAGCGCCACAACAGTCCATGTGCTCGCCGCCAAGGCAACCGAACAAGGCCTTACGCTGCGCCAGTGGATCCCCGCCGCCACCCGGATCGCTGCGATCGGACCGGCCTGCCGGCGTCTCCTCGAAGCCGCCGGACTGCCGGTGGATCTCACGCCCCGGGACGAACAGTCCGCCTCGGGACTGCTCGAGGTGTGGCCCCCTGGCACCGGCAAGGTACTTCTTCCCCAAGCGGACATCGCGCCTGCACGACTCGCCGAAGGGCTGACGGCGGCAGGCAGCGCCGTCACGGCTGTGACCGCCTACCGCACCGTCGACTATCCAGCGGCAGCGGAGCGCAGGCTGTCCATACCGCCGGAGGATGCGGGACCGGGGCGGGGTACGCCGTCGTATTCCCTTCTTGCACCGGAAGCGGCTGCTGACGACATCGCGGCCGGACGCATCCAGGCCGTAGTCGCGGCGTCGCCCAGCGCCGTCCGGCGAATCCATCAGCTCTCGCCCTTGCACGGGTGCCGCCTCGTGGTGATCGGACGGTCGACGGCGGAACAGGCCGCCGCCCTGGGCCTGCCCGTGGCAGCAATTGCCGGAGAGCCGACACCGCAAGGGCTGGTGGCGGCCGTCGGAGCGGCACTTGGCACCGGTGGGAGTGCCGGCCGGCAACCACCCTGACCTGCCTCTACGCAGCCAGCCGGAACTTCCGGCCACCCCTCGAACCAATCCCAAGGACAGGACCATGACTTTTCCGAGCCAACGCCCCCGCCGCCTCCGCACCACCCCGGCCATGCGCCGGCTGACAGCTGAAACCCGGCTGGCCCCGGCCGAGCTGATCCTGCCGGCCTTCATCCGGGAAGGCCTCACCGAGCCGAACCCGATCACGTCGATGCCCGGAGTCGTCCAGCACACCACGGAGACGCTCAAGCGGGCCGCAGCAGAAGCCGTTGAGCTTGGCCTTGGCGGCATCATGCTGTTCGGCATCCCGGAGACGAGGGACGCCGAGGGCACCGCCTCCCTTGACCCTGACGGCGTCTTGAACAAGGCCATCCGGGATGTGCGCTCAGAGGTCGGCGACGACCTGGTGATCATGAGCGATGTTTGCCTGGACGAGTTCACCGATCACGGGCACTGCGGCGTACTGGACGCCGAAGGCTATGTGGACAACGACCGCACCGTTGAGATTTACGCCCGGATGGCCGTGGCACAGGCCGACGCCGGTGCCCACATGCTGGGCCCGTCGGGCATGATGGACGGCCAGGTTGGGGCCATCCGCGGCGCCTTGGACCAGGCAGGGCACACCAATACCTCCGTTATTGCCTATGCGGCCAAGTACGCGTCGGCCTTCTACGGTCCGTTCCGGGAAGCCGTCGACTCCCAGCTCAAGGGGGACCGGCGCACGTACCAGATGGACGCGGGCAACCGCACTGAAGCCCTTCGCGAGGTTGAACTGGACCTCGCCGAGGGGGCGGACGTGGTGATGGTGAAGCCGGCCATGAGCTACCTGGATATCGTCGCCGATGTGGCCGCGATGAGCGCGGTCCCGGTGGCGGCCTACCAGATCTCGGGGGAGTACGCCATGATCGAGGCTGCCGCCGGGAACGGCTGGATTGACCGGCGTGCGGCCATCACCGAATCCGTGCTCGGCATCCGCCGTGCCGGCGCCCACATGGTGCTGACGTACTGGGCAGCTGAACTGGCCGGCTGGCTGAAGGAGTCACAATGAGCGAGATCCCGCCCCTTCCCACGGCCCCGGTCGGCGCGGACCGGATCCTGATCGGACTGAACACCTTCGGCGACGTCGGCGAGCACCCGGACGGCAGCCCGCAGCCGCATGCCCAGGTGCTGCGCCAGCTGCTCGAACAGGCTGAGCTGGCGGACGCCGTCGGACTCCACGCCTTTGGTGTGGGCGAACACCACCGCAAGGACTACGCGGTATCCGCGCCCGAGGTTTTCCTCGCTGCCGCTGCCGCCCGCACCACGAGGATCCGCCTCGGCTCCGCAGTCACGGTCCTGAGTTCGGATGATCCCATCCGGGTTTTCCAGCGGTTCTCCACTGTGGACGCCCTCTCGAACGGCCGGGCGGAAGTGATGCTGGGCCGCGGATCGTTTATCGAATCCTTCCCGCTGTTCGGGCTGGACCTCGCAGACTATGACGTCCTGTTCGAGGAGAAGCTGGAGCTGTTCGACAAGGTCAGGGCGCAGAAGCCAGTCCACTGGGAAGGCCGCACCAGGCCGGCCCTTTCCGGCCTGAGCGTATACCCGCCCCTGGAACGCCACCTGCTGCCCACCTGGATAGGCGTCGGCGGAACACCCGAGTCCGTTCTCCGCTGCGCCCAGTACGGGTATCCGATCATCTTCGCCATCATTGGCGGACAGCCGCGCGGTTTCCGTCCGCTGGTTGACCTGTACCGGGAAGCCATGGCCAAGTACGGCCATCCAATGCAGCAGGTGGCCACCCATTCGCCCGGCCACGTGGCGGATACCGACGAGCAGGCCCGCGAGGAACTCTTCCCGCACTGGTTAAAGCTGCGGAACAAGATCGGGGCCGAGCGTGGCTGGGGGCCTGCCGGACGGGGGGAGTTCGACGCCCTGTGCGCTCCTGAAGGCGCCCTTTACGTGGGATCGCCGGAAACCGTTGCCCGGAAGATTGTCCTGCTCAAGCGAAACCTGGGTGTGGATCGTTGCGACTTCAAGTACAGCAACGGCCCATTGCCGCACTCCGCCATGATGCGGTCCATCGAGCTGCTGGGGACAGCGGTGGCGCCCCGTGTGGCTGAATTGCTTGGCACCTGACGCACCGGCTAACTGAGAGAATGGGAACCATGACTTCCAGCAATCCTCGCAACCAGGCACTTTTCGACCGCGCCCGCCAGCTGATGCCGGGCGGAGTCAACTCACCCGTAAGGGCCTTCGGGTCCGTGGGCGGAACTCCGCGCTTTATGGTCTCCGCCAAAGGCCCGTACCTGACGGACGCCGACGGCAAGGAATACGTGGACCTGGTCTGCTCCTGGGGGCCGGCACTGCTGGGCCACGCACACCCGGCCGTGCTGGAGGCCGTCCACGCGGCCGTGGACCGCGGCCTGTCCTTCGGCGCCTCCACCCCTGATGAGGCAAACCTTGCTGCGATCGTGCAGGACCGCGTGCCCGCGGTCGAGCGGCTCCGGATGGTTTCCACCGGCACTGAAGCAACCATGACTGCCGTCCGCCTGGCCCGCGGCTTCACCGGCCGAAACCTGATCATCAAGTTCGCAGGTTGCTACCACGGGCATCTGGACAGCCTCCTGGCGTCGGCAGGTTCGGGCGTGGCAACGCTCGCCCTGCCAGGCTCAGCCGGTGTCACCGAGGCCACGACGGCCGAAACCCTTGTGCTGCCGTACAACGACCTCACCGCCGTGAAGGAAGCCTTCGCCGCCCACGGACCCAACATCGCAGCCGTCATCACTGAAGCGGCGCCGGCCAACATGGGCGTGGTAACTCCGGAGGACGGCTTCAACCTCGGCCTGTCCCGCATCACCCGGGAACACGGGGCGTTGCTCATCGTGGACGAGGTGCTCACCGGGTTCCGCACCGGCTACTCCGGCTATTGGGGCCTCACCGGCGGCGCGCCGGACGCCGCTGAACCCTGGACACCGGACCTGCTCACCTTCGGCAAGGTCATCGGCGGGGGAATGCCGACGGCGGCCCTGGGCGGACGTGCCGACATCATGGACCATCTTGCCCCCACGGGTCCGGTGTACCAGGCCGGGACGCTCTCCGGGAACCCGGTTGCGATGGCTGCGGGTGTTGCAACCCTGACGCACGCCACCCGGGACGTCTACTCCTTTATCGACGTCCGCTCCCTGGAGCTCTCCTCGGCCCTGTCCGCTGCACTGGATGGCGCCGGGGTTGACCACTCCATCCAGTTCGCCGGGAACCTTTTCTCGGTGGCTTTCGGCACCTCGGCCAAGGGCGTGCATAACTACGCCGACGCCCAGGCGCAGGAGAGCTTCCGCTACGCGCCGTTCTTCCACTCGATGCTGGAGTCCGGGGTCTACCTCCCGCCATCCGTCTTCGAGGCATGGTTCCTGTCCGCCGCGCACGACGACACTGCCATGAACCGGATTTTCGATGCACTTCCGGCCGCAGCAAAGGCGGCAGCAGCCGCCCAAGGCTAGTTCCGCCGTCGGGCGTTAACATCCCCGGGGTACATCCCCGCGCCGGACACAAAAATCCCCGGTTGCATTACGCAACCGGGGATTTCTTTGTGCATTGCCCAGGAGCTACAGAACGTCCGAGAGGAAGTTCCTCAGGCGGTCCGTGCGGGGCTCACTGAAGATCTGCTGGGGAGGACCGGATTCCACCACTACTCCAGCGTCCATAAACGTCACCGTGTCCGACACGTTGCGGGAGAAGCCCATTTCGTGAGTCACCACCACCATGGTCATCCCGCCCTTTGCGAGGTCCGTCATAAGCGCCAGAACGCCTTTGACGAGCTCGGGATCCAGCGCGGAGGTAGCCTCGTCAAAAAACATGACTTCCGGCTTCATGGCCAGTGCCCGGGCGATCGCCACGCGCTGCTGCTGGCCTCCGGAGAGGTTGGCGGGGCGGGCATCGGCCTTGTGCTTCAGGCCCACCAGGTCCAGCTGCTCCAGGGCTTCTGCGCGGGCCTGGTCCTGCGGCAGCTTGCGCAGCTTCCTCAGGGCCAGCGACACGTTGTCCACCACGGTTTTGTGCGGGAACAGGTTGAACTGCTGGAACACCATGCCGATCCGCTGCCGGAGCTCGTCCGGGTTATCCTTCAGGACCGAACGGCCATCCAGGAGGATGTCGCCCTGATGGGGTTCAATCAGCCGGTTCATCACGCGCAGCAGTGTGGACTTGCCGGATCCCGAAGGGCCGATCACCGAGGCAGTAGTGCCCTTTTCCACGTGCAGGTCAATGCCGCGGAGAACGTGGTTGTGCCCGAAGGACAGGTGCAGGTTCTTGCCGGTCAGGGTTCCGGACGCGAATTCCGTCATGCGTGTGCCCCCTTGCCGATAGGTGCTGCCAGCTCATCCGGTTCCTTCTTTTCCGGCTTGCCGGTACGCAGCCGGTTGTCGATGAAGTTCACGAAGTGCGTCAGCGGAACGGTCAGGATCAGGTACAGCACACCTGCGGCCACCAGCGGAGAGAGGTTGCCCGTGTTGGCCATGGCGTCGTTTCCGATCCGGAAGATCTCCCGGTCCGAGGCGGCCAGGCCAAGCATGAACACCAACGAGGAATCCTTCAACAGCGAGATGAACTGGTTTACCAGCGCGGGAAGGACCCGCCGGATACCCTGCGGAACCACCACCAGGCGCATGGAACTGCCGTAGCTGAAGCCCAAGGCCCGGGACGCCTCCAACTGCCCCTTCTCCACGCTCTGGATGCCGGAGCGGAAGATTTCACCGATGTAGGCTGCCGCGATGAGCGTCAAGGCCAGGATGCCCAGGGGGTACGGGTTCCGGGACCCGGTAATTTCCCGGGCGATGGGACTGAGCCCGATACCGATGACCAGGATCACCAGGATGGCGGGGAGCCCACGGAAGATATCGGTGTAGATGCGTGCAACCCAACGGGCCCCCGCGTTGCGCGAGATCCCCATCATGGCCAGCGCCAGCCCCAACAGGGAACCAAAGACGCCGGACGCCACAGCCAATATCAGGGTGTTGGGCAAACCGACCATAAGCAGGGCGGGAATGACTTTAGCCATTTCCTCCCAGTTGAAGAAGGTGTCAGCCAGCTGATCCAAGAGATCCATAGACGTTGCGGCTCAGTCAGCTTTGGGGAACCGTGGCGGCCTTGCTGCCCGGCTTCCAGTCGCTCGGCATCTCGCGGTCCGGGTACCACTCCTTGGTCAGCTTGGACCAGGTTCCGTCAGCGATAACGGCGTCGAGGCCGGAGTTCAGCGCGTCGATCAGCGGCTGGTTGTCCTTGGCCACGGCGTAGGCGGTGAAGTTCTGCGTGTTGACAACGGACTCGGCGATGACGGTGCCGTCGCCTTCCTTCACCTGGCCGGTGGCCTGCTGGGACGGAGCGACCCAGGCGTCCACCTGGCCGTTGCGCACGTTGGCGTACACGGTGGCGTAATCCGGGAAGCGGATCGGCTCCAGCTTCAGGGTGTTGGTGACGTAGTCGTCCTGGACGGTGCCTTGGACGACGCCGATGCGGAGGTCGCCGGTGAGGTCGGCGAAGCCCTTGACGCCGCTGTCGGTCTTGGCAACTACTGCCATGAAGCCGAAGTCGTAGCCGTTGGTGAATCCGACGTTCTCACGGCGGGCGTCCGTGGTGGAGATGGAGGAGGAGCCGACGTCGAACTGCTTGGTCTGCACCTGGGAGAGGAGTGCCGAGAAGTCCGTTGCAACGAATTCGACCTCAAGGCCGAGCTTGCCGGCGATGGCGCGCAGCAGTTCGTTGTCGTAGCCGGTGAACTTTCCGGAGGGGTCAATGAAGATGTTCGGCGGGGCGTCCGACAGGGTGCCCACCTCGAGCTTGCCTTCAGTGTTGAGGCCGAGCTTGGTCTTGTCGATTTGATCGAGCGGGGTGACGTCGGCGGTGGTGTACTTGTCCAGCGTCTGCTGGTCACTGCCGGCGAGGGCATCCGTGGGCGTTCCGGCGGGCTCGGCAGATCCTGAGCCGCATGCTGCGAGGGAAACCGCGAGGGCTATTGCCACGGGAGCGGTTGTCAGCCACTTCATCGCTTTGATTTTCATCAGGTTGTCACTTTCATTGAGTCATAAGTCAACCGGGCCGCAAGGCTGCGCTGGTGGCGCCTGGCACCTGCCAGGTGCTGGTCAGGCAAGGCCAGTGCAGGGGTGACCGCAAAACTTTATTGTCTCACTCGGGCGTTTCCGGTCCGGATCGTGAAGAAGCGCGGACGGGACTCGCGCCTTTGCGAACAAAATTCGCCCTGAGGCTACTTTGTCCGCCGTGATGAGCCGTGAGTAGCCTCCGCAGCGAATCCTCGCAAACCGAAAGCGGACTGCCTTATGAAGCGATATTACTGTGAAATATATCTCGGAACGGTGGCTCGGCCTTGGGGGGGCTAGAAGCCGCCGGCGCTGGCAT
>NZ_JBNHFF010000170.1:0-7455 GCF_059089965.1 Arthrobacter sp. SPT-J7 | reverse complement strand
GGGGCGGTAGTAGGGACCCTTGTCGAACAGGGGGCCGGCCCCGTGCTGGAAGAGGAATGCCGGGTTGGGGTGCCAGGATTCCGGGCCCGGCGTCTGGAACGTGGTCATCGCGGTCAGGGGTGTGCCGATGTCACCGCGCCGGATCAGGCGCAGTGCGGTCTGCAGGCCGGCGCCGAGGAACGTGTCCGGGGCGCAGCCGAGGCGGATTCCTGCGGCGTCAGCGGTTTTGAGCAGACCAAGGCCGGAGTCGCGGTCCAGCGAGAAGGGCTTCTCGGTCCAAACGTGCTTGCCCGCGTTCACCGCCGCTGTGGCTACCTCCACGTGGGCGGCAGGAATGGTCAGGTTGACGATGATTTCGACGTCGGGGTGGTTCAGGGCTTTTTCCACTCCACCCCACCCGGGGATGCCGTACTCCGTGGCTCGGGCTTCCGCCGCTTCCTCGACCAGGTCGGCGATGACGTGCACCGTGAGGTCCGGGAAAACGGTGAGGTTGTCCAGGTACTGCTTGCTGATGTTCCCGGCGCCGATCACGGCAACGCCCACCGGGCCCTTGCGGGACGACGTCGCGGGCAAAGGGGTGTTCATGCCTTGATGCCTTCGCCGGAGGCGATCAGGAATGACAGGCTCTCGTTGATGCCTTCAAAGATGTCCCCGGCGTAGTCATCAAACTCCACCACTCCCACCTCCAGCGACTTGGCTGCTGCGATCACGTCCAGGATCTGGACCTCGCCCTGTCCGGCCGGCAGTTGGGCCTTGGGGTCTGTGGTCAGTGGCCCGTCCTTGATGTGGATGAACTTCACCCGGTCACCGAGCTTCGCAAGGATCTCCACCGGATCCTGGCCGCCGACGGCCACCCAGTACGTGTCCACCTCCAGAACCAGTTCGGGGTCCAGCAGGTCCGCGAAGTACTCCAGGGCGGTCCGGCCCTCGATGATGGACTCCAGCTCCCACTGGTGGTTGTGGTAACCCACACGGACGCCGTACCCTGCACCCTTTTTTGCTGCTTCATTCAGCTGGGCGGCCGTAGCCTGGACGTCCCGGGCGGACTGCCAGCGGTCCGCTGGAATGAACGGATCGATCACGGTGGTGATCCCTAATTCCCTGGCTGCTGCGAAGATCTCGTCCTGGTCCTGGCTCAACAGCGGAGCATGGCCGGAAGGCGCGGTGAGGCCGTTCTCCCGCAGTGCCTCACCCAGTTCGCGGGCTGTGGCTACGAAGTTGTACGGCTCCACCTGGGCAAAGCCGATCTCTGCGACTTTCCGGATGGTGCCGGAAAGATCCTCCTGGATCGCGTTCCGCACCGTATAGAGCTGGAGGGAGTAGGACATTGGTCTCCTGGGTTTCAACTCGGTTCCGGGCTGCCGGCAGTGGTCTCGGCCACACCTCTTTCGTCTACTGCAAAGCTAGGTCTACTTTTGCTGGGCGTCAAGCAAAAGTTGAAAGGGTGACACGCAGAAGTGGCCGTGCTATCTATGTCCTATGACCAAGACAGCAGGCAGCAGCGCCGCAGCGTCTGAGCCTGCCACAGCCCAAGGCGGAGCCGGCGACCTGTTCCAGCTCTTGCGGGACGGTAAGGCAAGGACGCGGGCTGAATTGGCGTTAGCCACCGGACTGGCGCGCTCCACGGTGGCAACACGCATCGACGCGCTCATCGCTTCAGGACTGGTGGGCCCTGCCGGCGAAGCGAACTCGAGCGGTGGAAGGCCGCCGTCGCGCTTTGCATTCAATCCCGCCGTGCGCGTTGTGCTTGCAGTGGATGTAGGGGCCACCCACGTGATCGTGGCCGTGACGGACCTCAATGGCAACATCCTTGCCGAACAGAGCCTGGCGCAGGATGTGGCGGACGGGCCTGAGGCTGTCCTGGGCCGGGTGGTGAAGGAAGGGGTGTCGTTGCTCGCCGCGGCCGGACGGGAATCGGCTGACCTGGCAGGTGTCGGGGTCGGCGTGCCGGGCCCGGTAGAGCACTCCACCGGGCAGCCCGTCAAGCCGCCCATCATGCCGGGCTGGGACGGGTTCGACGTCGTCTCTTACGTACAGCGCTCCCTGCCGGTCCCGGTGCTGGTGGACAACGACGTGAACATCATGGCGCTGGGGGAGCGGACCGCCCACTGGCCCGAAGACGACAATTTCCTTTTCATCAAGGTTGCCACCGGAATCGGCTCCGGGATCATCAGCAGCGGAACGCTGCAGCGCGGTGCAAACGGTACAGCCGGTGACCTGGGCCATGTGCGCGTGCCGCGCGGCGACGACGTGCTGTGCCGCTGCGGCAACTACGGCTGCCTTGAGGCTTTGGCATCCGGTCCGGCATTGGCAGCGGAACTGAACCGGCAGGGCGTGCAGGCGGCGAAGGGCAGTGACGTAGTGCGGCTTGTTGCCCAAGGGAACCTGCAGGCCATCCAGGTGTTGCGCCAGGCGGGCAGGGACGTGGGCGACGTTCTGGCCACCGTGGTCAATCTGCTCAATCCGTCTGTCGTGGTGATGGGCGGAAGCCTGGGCCAGGCCGGGGAACATCTGATGGCGGGCGTACGAGAGGTGGTCTACCGGCGCTCGCTGCCGCTGGCCACAGCCCAGCTCCGGATTGCACTGTCCCTTGCCGGCGACCGGGCTGCCATCCTGGGCGCAAGCCAGATGGTGACCCAGCATGTGTTGTCCCCGGCAGCGATCGAGGCCACGCTTCAGGCGGCCGGGTAGGCCGCCGCAACCCTTTTCAGCCCTGCCGGAGGACAGACTGAAACTGGTTCAGGCCGAAATGACGCGCACAGGTGAGCCGGCGAGCCAGGCCTTCACATCCTCCAGCGCTCCCCCGTAAAACTGCCGGTAGCTCTCCCGCGTGACGTAGCCCAAGTGCGGGGACAGCACCGTGTTGGGGGCATTGAGGAGCGGGTGGCCTGCCGGCAGGGGTTCATGGTCGAAGACATCCAGCGCGGCGCCGGCGATCCAGCCTTCGGACAGGGCACGCACCAGGGCGTCCTGGTCTACCAGAGGCCCTCTTGCGGTGTTCACCAGGACGCCGTCGGGCCCCAGGAGCCGCAGCTCCGGTTCGCCCACTATGCCCTCGGAACGGGGAGACAGGCGCAGGTGGAGCGTGGCGACGTCGGAATTTCGAAAAAGGTCCGCCTTGGACACTTTCCGCGCCCCGGCCTCCGCTGCGTCCTCGTCTGTCAGGTTCTGGCTCCACGCGAGGACGTCCATACCGAAAGCCTGGCCGTACGCGGCAATCCTGCGACCTATTTTGCCCAGGCCCACCACGCCCAAGGTCTTGCCCGCGAGTTCGAACCCCACTGTGTTCTGCCAGCCGCCGGAGCGGAGCGAGCCGTCCTCGGCGGGGATGTTGCGTGCGATGGCCAGGAGCAGTGCCCACGTCAGTTCAGGGGCGGCGGTGGGCGATCCGGGAGTACCGCAGACGGTCATCCCGAGCTCAGTTGCCGCCTCCACGTCAATGGACGCGTTCGCCATGCCGGTGGTCACCAGGAGCTGAAGGGCGGGGAGCTTCTCGAGCACCTCCCGCGGGAAGGCCGCCCGCTCCCGCATGGCAATGATGATGGTTACACCTGCCAGGGCAGACACCAGCGCGTCCTGCGATGCGAACGGTTCCCGGTAGGAGGTGACCGTCACGCCGTCGGACTCGAGGGAGGACCAGTCCGCGAAACCATGCGCCACGTCCTGGTAGTCGTCAAGGATGGCAAGCCGGTGCTGCATGGTGTGTCCTTCGTCCCGGAGTCTTCGGCAGTGATGTTCATCCTAAGGCAGGACCGGCACGCGCCACCGGAAACTGTGGTGTCGTGCCCGTGATAGCAATGGGGGTAATGAAAAGAGATCCAACCCCCAAGCCCTGCTGGTGAGCGCCCGCTTCCTCGCCAGGATTCCGAACACCTGGATCCTGCTGGCCTGCATAGGGCTGCTGGCGCTGAACCTTCGCGGCCCCTTTGTGGCCGTGGCCCCGGTGGTGGATGTTATGCAGGCCGACCTGGGCTTTTCCCCGGTGGTGCTGGGGCTGCTGACCAGCATTCCGGTCCTGTGCTTTGCGCTCGCAGCACCCCTGGCGTCGCTGGTGGCCCGCGGGTTTGGCGCCGAGTTCGCAGTCACCCTCACCATCCTGGGCGTGCTGGCCGGCGTCATCATCCGTTCGGCTGGCGGCCCGGCGCTGGTCCTGGCCGGGACAGTGGTGATTGGCCTTGCCATCACCATCGGCAATATCGCCGCGCCCCTCATCATCCGCCGCGACTTCCCGCCCGTGCGGCAGGGAACGGCCATGGGCGTTTACACGGCCGCGCTGAACGTTGGATCCTTCCTGACCTCGATGGTCACGGCGCCGCTGGCCGAACTGGCGGGGTGGCAACTGGCGCTCGCATCGGTAGGGATCTTCACCGTAGCGGCCATGGTGTGCTGGGCGCTCGCCGTCGGACTCCGCAAAGCCTTCGTGCCGTCCGCGGTTGTTGTTCCGGACGGCCCCAGGGACGGAGCTGGTGCAGGATCAGCATGGACCACGGCGGGGCTGACGGCCGCGTTCGCGGGCCAAGCCTTCTCCTACTACGCCGTCACGGCGTGGCTTCCCAGCTACCTCAACGACGAACTTGGAATGTCCGCTGCTGAGGCGGGAGCGGGGTCCTCGTTGTTCCAGGTGTTTGCGATAGTGGGCGGCCTCGGCGTGCCGTTCGCTGCCAAATACTTCAGTACGACGACGGTGGCAGTCACCTTGGGGCTCCTGTGGACGGCCGTACCCGCGGGCCTCCTGCTGGCTCCGGAGCTTTGGTGGCTGTGGTCCGTTCTTGGCGGCGTTGCCCAGGGCGGCGGGATCACGCTGATCTTCATCGCCATCATCAAACTGGCCCGCGACCAGGTGGCGGCCGGCCGTATGTCCGCTACCGTCCAGGGACTGGGTTACTGCTTCGGCGCCGTCGCTCCGCCATTGGTGGGGTACGTGCACGACGTCTCCGGATCCTGGACACCGGCCCTGCTCCTTATTCTGGCGTCGGTGCTGACGTTCTTCCTTGCTGCCACCCTCTCCGTGCGGCGGGTTCCCAAGGGGCGCTAAGGCGTAGCGGCAGCCCGCCGTCGTCGTGCGATGTGTCCGTCGCCGGGCCGGCCCTCCGGATTTCGGAGGTGCCTGTTGCGGGAGGGCGTGCCGGCCCGGCAGACGGAAGTCTGGTTATGCTGCAGCCAGCTCCTCAACCGATGCGCGTTCACGGGCTTCGGTGAGGTAGCGGGCGTAGGCGGGGAGGGTGAGGAAGGACGGGAAGTCGTGGGCCAGGGTGACTTCTTCGAAGATGTCGCGGGCGTCTTCAAAGCGGTCGCCGTCGAAGCGTTCGAGCCGTGCGAATTCCTCGTCGAGGAGCTCCTCTACCCAGTGGTGGGTGATGATTTCGCCGTGGTCGGTGATGGCGCGGGCGTAGATCCATTGCCAGAGCTGGGAGCGGGAGATCTCGGCTGTGGCTGCGTCTTCCATGAGGTTATGGATGGCTACTGCGCCGTTGCCGCGGAGCCAGGATTCGATGTAGCGGATCCCCACTTCGATGTTGTTCCGGATACCCTGTTCGGTGATGGTGCCCTCAGTGGCGGCCACGTTGATCAGTGCGCGGTCGTCCGGGATGACGTCCTCGCGGAGCTTATCCAGCTGGTTGGGCTTGTCGCCCAGGACGGTGTCGAACACTTCACGGCAGACGGGCACCAGGTCCGGGTGGGCCACCCAGGAGCCGTCGAAGCCGTCGTTGGCCTCGCGGGTCTTGTCTGCGCGGACCTTTTCGAGGGCGTTGGTGTTGGCTTCGGGGTCCTTGCGGTTGGGGACGGCTGCTGCCATGCCGCCGATGGCCATGGCGCCGCGTTTGTGGCAGGCGCGGACGAGTTGTTCGGTGTAGGCGCGCATGAACGGCTGGGTCATGGTCACCTGGCCCCGGTCGGGGAGGACGAAGCGCGGGCCGCGGGTGCGGAAGTTCTTGATCAGGGAGAAGATGTAGTCCCAGCGGCCGGCGTTCAGGCCGGCGGCGTGGTCCCGCAGCTCGTAGAGGATCTCCTCCATCTCGAAGGCCGCGGTGATGGTTTCGATCAGCACGGTGGCGCGGATGGTGCCCTGCGGGATGCCGAGCAGGTCCTGGGCGAGGATGAAGATGTCGTTCCAGAGCCGGGCTTCGAGGTGGTTCTCGATCTTGGGCAGGTAGAAGTACGGGCCCTTGCCCTGGGCCAGGAGGCGGCGGGCGTTGTGGAAGAAGAACAGGCCGAAGTCCACGATCCCGCCGGCCACCGGGGCGCCGTCGATCAGCATGTGCTTTTCGGGCAGGTGCCAGCCGCGGGGCCGGACCACAATGGTGGGCAGTTCGCCGGCGGGGCGCAGCTTATATTCCTTGCCCTCCGGGCTGATGAAGTCGATCCGCCGCTCCAGGGCGTCGGTGAGGTTCAGCTGGCCCTTGATCACGTTGCGCCAGGTGGGGGTGGAGGAGTCCTCCATGTCCGCGAGCCACACCTTCGCACCGGAATTCAGGGCGTTGATGGTCATCTTCTTGTCCACCGGCCCGGTGATCTCCACCCGCCGGTCCTCCAAGCCCGGCGCCGGCGGAGCGACCCGCCACGACGGATCGTTGCGGATGTGCTCGGTTTCCCTGAGGAACCTGGGATCAGCACCTGCGGCAATCTCAGCACGCCGGCTCCGCCGCGCCTGCAGCAGTTCCTGGCGCCGGGCGGCCGTCGCCCGATGCAGCCTGGCCACGAACTCCAGCGCGTCCGGAGTAAGCACCTCGTTCTGCCGGCAAATGGGCTGCGCGGTCAGGGTTATGCCATTGATGGTGAAGCTGTCAGTGAAACTGTTCATTTCAATTGCTCCTTAAAGCAAGAAGGGAAGTTCGACGGCGGGTGGCGGCAGGGTGGCAGCTGAGGCACGAGGCCGAGGAGCCGGCGTCGCGGCAGCCTGCGTAAAAGGGGCCCCGCGTCCCGGTCCGTCCTCGCTCAGCGAGGTCGAAACCGGGACGGGGGGAATAGCAGGCAGAGCGATGCCGGTCCGGAGGCCGGAGGCGACAACCGCCGTCGAACGCTAAGTTTTAGTGGAACTGGCCTTCTTCGGTGGATCCCACCAGGGCCAGGGTGGATGCATTCGGGTTGAGTGCTGTGGCGATGTCGTCGAAGTAGCCGGTGCCGACTTCGCGCTGGTGCTTGGTTGCGGTGTAGCCGCGCGATTCGGAGGCGAATTCCTTTTCCTGGAGCTCGACGTAGGCGCTCATGCCTTCCCGGGCGTAGCCATGGGCGAGGTCGAACATCGAGTAGTTCAGGGCGTGGAAGCCGGCCAGGGTGATGAACTGGAACGTGAAGCCCATGGCGCCAAGTTCACGCTGGAACTTTGCGATCGTGGCGTCGTCCAGGTGCTTGCGCCAGTTGAACGAGGGCGAGCAGTTGTAGGAGAGCATCTGGTCAGGGAACTCGGCCTTGACGGCCTCGGCGAACTTGCGGGCCAGTTCCAGGTCCGGGGTG
>NZ_JBNHFF010000169.1:0-7470 GCF_059089965.1 Arthrobacter sp. SPT-J7 | reverse complement strand
CCAGCGGCGAATTCATCGCCGCTGCAGTGGAAGCCGGGCTCTCCAGCTCCGGCGTCGACGTCTACGACGCCGGCGTTCTACCCACGCCCGCGGCTGCCTACCTGGTCGCTGACCTGGACGCAGACTTCGGCGTGATGATCTCCGCCTCCCACAACCCGGCACCGGACAACGGCATCAAGTTCTTTGCCCGCGGCGGGCAAAAGCTGCCTGACGACGTCGAGAACGCCATCGAGGCCCAGATGTCCCGGGAAGCGCAGCGCCCGGTAGGCGCCGACGTTGGCCGCATCCAGCGTTTCTCCGACGCGGAGGACCGCTACATCGTCCACCTCCTCCAGACCCTGCCGCACCGGCTGGACGGCCTCAAGGTTGTCCTGGATTGCGCCCACGGTGCCGCCAGCGGCTGCTCGCCCCACGTGTTCAAGGATGCCGGGGCGGACGTGGTGGTCATCGGCGCAGACCCGGACGGCCATAACATCAACGACGGCGTGGGCTCCACCCACTTGGAGTTTCTCAAGGAAGCTGTGGTCAAACACGGCGCAGACCTGGGGATTGCCCACGACGGCGACGCCGACCGGTGCCTTGCTGTGGACCACGAAGGCAACGAGGTGGACGGCGACCAGATCATGGCCATCCTTGCAGTTGCGCTGAAGTCGTCAGGCAAGCTCAAGGACGATGTCCTGGTAGCCACCGTCATGAGCAACCTGGGCCTCAAGATCGCGCTCCGCGAAGCGGGCATCAACATCCGCGAAACCGCCGTGGGTGACCGTTACGTCCTTGAGGAGATGCGTAACGGTGGTTTCAACCTGGGTGGGGAACAGTCCGGCCACGTGATTTTTGCAGACCATGCCACTACCGGTGACGGCGTGCTCACTGGACTGCAGCTCGCAGCCCAGGTTGCGCTGACAGGAAAGCCGCTCAAGGAACTCGCCGCGGTGATGACCAAGCTGCCTCAGGTACTTATCAACGTCAAGGGTGTGGACCGGGCCGGCGTCAAGAGCAACGAGGTCCTCGCCCAGGCTGTGGCCGCAGCTGAGGCTGCCCTGGGTGACACCGGCCGCGTCCTGCTGCGTCCCTCCGGCACTGAGCCAGTGGTGCGCGTGATGGTAGAGGCAGCGGATGAAGAGACAGCACATTCCATCGCCGAACACCTTGCGCAGGTTGTCCGGGCAGAGCTCGCACTGGAGCTTGTCTCCGAATAGTTCACTGAACAGCAAAGTGGCCCGCCTCCATCAGGAGGCGGGCCACTGGCGTTATTCCGAGGGGTTAGGGCGTGCGGCTTTTGAGCGTGTCCCGAATTTCGGTGAGCAGAGCGATCTGTGGGTCCTCCGCGGACTCCTTCTTCACGTCCTGGCCGATACCAAGCCTGCGGTTGCGGCGTTCGATCATGAGGTTCATCGGCATTACCACAACGAAGTAGATGGCCGCGGAGATCAGCAGGAAATTGACGATTGCTGTCAGCAATACGCCAAACTCAAGGGCGTTGCCGTTGAAATTCACTTTGGCGAAGCTGTCGAAGTTCGGCGAACCGGTCAGCCCGGCGATGAAGGGCATCAGTACCTTGTTCACGAGCGCGGTCACCACGGCACCAAAAGCGGTGCCGATCACGACGGCGACGGCAAGGTCAACGACGTTGCCTTTCATAATGAAATTCTTAAATCCAGTCAGCATAGGAACCAAGCTAGCGCATCGCCCTACAGGTACCCGGGAGCGGCCTCCACGCCGAAGTACTCCTCGAGGGTGAAGATGCCGCGGTTCGCCATGTCCGTCGCCGCTTCCACGCCGATATACCGCAGGTGCCACGGTTCGTAGTAGTACCCGGTAATTGGGTGGAACATCCACGGGTACCGCACCACGAACCCGAACCGGTGTCCGTTGGCCTTCGCCCACACTGCAGCGGGCTGATCTGCGAAGCACGGCTGGAAACCGCATACGCCGTTGCCGTCGGCTATGTCGAAAGCCCAGCCCGTCTGGTGTTCCGAGTAGCCGGGGCGGGCGCTTGCGGTGTCGGCGTCGGCCTGCCCACGCGAGGCAACGTAGCTGTTGTAGGTGGCCGCCTGCGTGCCGTAGGAGCGGTAGCCGCTTGCCAGCACCATCGCTACCCCGTCCCGCGCCGCCGCTGCGAACATCGCCTCGGCGGCGGCCGCCGTCGTACTGTTCAGCAGCGCCGCCTCGCCGGAGACGGTCGTCGCGACCGCGGGCCGGACCAGGTCAGCGGGCACATAGTGAGCCGGGACCAGCGGCCGATGCTTGTTGACCACCAGCCAGGGGCTCGCCGGGTCAGTGAGGGAGAACTGCCGCGGCAGGGCTGAGGAGGGCGACGGCGCCGGGGACGGTTCCGGAGGCGGGGGAGCCGCCGTCGTGGCTTCCGCCGCCGGGGTCGCTGAATCGGTGACAGCACTGGGGATCGGTGAAGCAGACGCGGTGCCCGACGACGGAACCGCCGCCCCGGGTGCCTCCGGCGTGCAGGCGGCCAGCACAGTGAGTCCTGCCCCCGCTGCCAGGAAGCGGGCGAAGGTGCGCCGGCTGGTCGCCGTCGGCCCGGAAGCGTCGAAGGGAGCGCAGTCGTAGCACACCTGTGCTAAACCTTCCGAAGGAGCATGCGGCGGATGGAATGGTCCGCGTCTTTAGTCAGCACCAGCTGGGCGCGGCCACGCGTGGGGAGGACGTTCTCCTCCAGGTTCGGCTCGTTGATGCGCCTCCAGATGTCCCGGGCAGTGCTCTCAGCCTCGTCATCGGACAGTGCCGCATACCGGTGGAAATAGGACTCGGGCTGCGCGAACGCCGTAGTGCGGAGCTTGCGGAACCTGTCCACGTACCATTCCTCGATGTAGGACGTCTTGGCATCCACGTAGATGGAGAAATCGAAGAAGTCGCTCAATGCCAGCCCCTGCCGGCCGTCATGGCGGGGCCGCGCCGGGGCCAGTACGTTCAGCCCTTCCACGATCAGCACGTCGGGACGGCGGACCACCACTTCCTTGCCGGGAACGATGTCATATGTGACGTGGGAGTACCAGGGAGCGCGGACTTCCTCGGCACCGCTCTTGATTTCACTCACAAAGCGGAGCAAAGCCCGGCGGTCGTAGGATTCGGGGAAGCCCTTGCGCTCCAGCAGCTGCCGCCGCTTCAGCTCGGCCAGCGGGTACAGGAAACCGTCGGTGGTGATCAGTTCCACATTGGGGGTCCCAGGCCAGCGGCGCAGCATTTCACGGAGTACGCGGGCGATGGTGGATTTGCCGACAGCGACCGATCCCGCCACGCCAATCACAAACGGGGTGCGCTGGGTCTGCTCGCCCAGGAAGGTGGTGGTGGCGGCGTGAAGCTGGCCGGCGGCTTCAACATACAGGTGCAGGAGCCTTGAGAGTGGAAGGTAGACCTCCCGGACTTCGTTGATATCCAGCGGGTCGCCAAGGCCGCGGAGACGGACAATGTCCTCCTCATTAAGAGGCTGTTCCATCTCATCTGCGAGCCGGGACCAGGTCTGCCGGTCCAGCTCGACGAACGGGGAGACGCCTTCGCCGTTCGCGTCATTGCGTTGCACAGTCACTTTAGAGATTCTGCCCCCAGCCCGGCTGAGAGCGAAATGCTGGCGAACGCTGATGCGGGTGAGCGCGCAACAGAAGCGGCACTTGAGCGCCACGTCCCGGTTTAGATCTAAGGCACCCCTGCCGATAGTCTTGAGCCTATGTGTGGAATCGTGGGATACGTGGGCCGTTCTAATAACGGCGGAAGTCACAGTGCGCTGGATGTTGTCCTTGAGGGACTGCGCCGCCTGGAGTACCGGGGCTACGACTCCGCGGGGGTCGCGGTGGTGTGCCAGGGCTTGATCGAGTCGCGGAAGAAGTCGGGGAAGCTGAGCAACCTGATTGCCGAGCTGGAAGCCCGACCGTTGCCGGAGACGGTCACCGGGATCGGCCACACCCGCTGGGCGACCCATGGCGGGCCGACGGACCGGAACGCGCACCCGCACCTGGCCGATGAGGGCAGGCTCGCCGTGATCCACAACGGCATCATTGAAAATTTCGCCGAGCTGAAGCTTGAGCTGGTGGAGAAGGGCGTGGAGTTCCTGTCCGAGACGGACACCGAGGTGGCCGCGGCGCTGCTGGCGGACATCTTCCGGAACAAGCTGGGCGGGGACGCCGCGAACGGTGGCCTGACCCGGGCGATGGAGCTGGCCTGCCAGCGCCTGGAGGGCGCCTTTACGCTGCTCGCGGTCCACGCTGACCAGCCCGACACGGTGGTGGCTGCCCGCCGCAACTCACCCCTGGTGGTTGGTCTGGGCGAGGGCGAGAACTTCCTGGGCTCGGACGTGTCCGGGTTCATTGATTACACCCGCCGTGCGGTGGAGCTGGGCCAGGACCAGATTGTCACCATCACCGCGGACACGGTGGAGATCACCGATTTCTTCGGTAACCCGGCCGCGGGCAAGGAATACCACGTGGACTGGGACCCGGCCTCGGCTGAAAAGGGCGGCTTCAGCTCGTTCATGGAGAAGGAAATCCATGACCAGCCCGACGCCGTGGCGCAGACCCTGCTGGGGCGTTCGGACCTGAACGGCATGCTGACCCTTGACGAGCTCCGGATCGACCCGGAGCTGCTCAAGCAGGTCAACAAGATCATCGTCCTGGCCTGCGGCACCGCCGCGTACGCCGGGACCGTGGCGAAGTACGCGATCGAGAACTGGTGCCGGATCCCCACCGAGGTGGAGCTCGCGCACGAGTTCCGCTACCGCGACCCGATCCTGGATGAGAACACCCTGGTGGTGTCCATCAGCCAGTCCGGTGAGACCATGGACACCCTGATGGCCGTCCGGTACGCCCGGGAACAGGGCGCGAAGACCATCTCGATCTGCAACACCAACGGCTCCACCATCCCGCGCGAGTCCGACGCCGTGCTCTACACGCACGCGGGCCCGGAGATCGCGGTGGCGTCCACGAAGGCGTTCCTGGCCCAGATCACCGCGGCGTACCTGCTGGGTCTGTACCTGGCGCAGCTGCGGGGGAACATCTTCTCCGGCCAGATCAAGGACGTCCTCGCGGACCTGAACAAGATCCCGGCGAAGATCCAGACCATCCTGGACAACGCCGGACCCTTGCGCGAACTGGCCCGCAGCATGGCCAACGAGAACTCGGTGCTGTTCCTGGGCCGGCACGTGGGCTACCCGGTAGCGCTCGAGGGCGCGCTGAAGCTGAAGGAAATCGCGTACATCCACGCCGAGGGCTTCGCCGCCGGTGAACTCAAGCACGGCCCGATCGCCCTGATCGATGAGGGCAAGCCGGTGTTCGTGGTGGTCCCGTCCCCGCGCGGCCGCGACTCGCTGCACGCCAAGGTGGTCTCCAACATCCAGGAAGTCCGCGCCCGCGGCGCCCGCACCCTGGTGATCGCCGAGGAAGGCGACGAAGCCGTGAAGGCCTACGCCGAGTACGTCTTCTACGTCCCGGAGACCCCCACCCTGCTGATGCCGCTGCTGACCACGGTCCCGCTGCAGATCTTCGCCGCGGAACTCGCCGCAGCCAAGGGCTACGACGTGGACCAGCCCCGCAACCTCGCCAAGAGCGTCACCGTCGAGTAACTGCTGCAGGCCGGCGACACGCCAGTCTGGTCGTATCAAGAGGAAGCCCCGGGCCCACGGCTCGGGGCTTCCTCTGTAACTTCCCGTTCCAGGCGTCATCGTAGAATAAGCCGCATGATTGTTGGCATAGGCGTAGACGTAGTAGACATCGAGCGGTTCGGCCGCCAGCTTGAGCGCACCCCCGGCCTCCGGGACCGGCTGTTCGTCCCCGCTGAGCGCGAGCTGAACACCCGGTCGCTGGCTGCAAGGTTCGCCGCGAAGGAAGCTGTGGCCAAAGTCCTCGGCGCGCCGGCCGGCATGAACTGGCAGGACTGCTGGATCGGCCTGGACCACAACGGCCCCACCGTCCAGGTCAAGGGCACCGTGCTGGCCGTCGCTGAGTCCAAGGGCGTCAAACGCTGGCATCTCTCCATCAGCCACGACGGCGGCATCGCTACGGCTACGGTCCTGGCCGAAGGCTGAACCGGCCAAGCGGCCCGCCTGAGCCCCTGACCACCATGATCAGCGCCTACACCGGAGCCCAGGTGCGGGAAGCCGAGGAGCCCCTCCTGGCCGCCGGCCTGGGTGACGTCCTGATGCAGCGCGCAGCCCACGGGCTGGCCAACACCATCATCCGGGAGCTCCGGTCCCGCGGCCGCCGGATCTACGGCTCCAGCCTTGTGGTGCTCGCCGGCAAGGGCAACAACGGCGGGGACGGGCTTTACGCCGCCGCTTTCCTCGCCGCCCGCGGGATGCGTACGACGGCGGTGCTTACCACTGAATCAGCCCATGCGAAGGCGCTGGCTGCTTTCGAGCGTGCCGGCGGCAGGGTACATCGTCTTACGGACGCGGCATCCAGTCAGCTGGCCGCAGAAACGGCGCGCGCCGACGTCGTTATCGACGCTGTGCTGGGAACCGGCGCGAAAGGCGGGCTGCGGGGGAGTGCGGCAACGCTGGTCGAGGCCATTGCCGATGCCCGGGCCGGACACCCTACCCCCGGTTTCGTGGTCGCATGCGACCTGCCCAGCGGCGTCGACGCGGATACCGGCGAAGTGGCAGAACCGGTGCTCTCGGCGGATGTGACGGTGACGTTCGGAGCGGCCAAAGCCGGCCTGCTGGTGGATCCTGGAGCGGACCACGCCGGCAGGGTGGACGTGGTGCGCATCGGCATCGAGGATAATTTCGGCCATCCTGCCCTTCGCCGGCTGGGCAACGCAGACATCGCGGGCCTCCTCCCCGGCCCTGCCCGGCGCGCCCACAAGTACTCACGCGGAGTCCTGGGAGTGGTGGCGGGATCTGCAGATTATCCCGGCGCGGCCGTCCTCGCATGCCGCGGCGCTCTTGCCGCGGGAGTCGGGATGGTCCGGTACCTTGGGCCGCCCGAAGTCGCGGATTTGATCCGCCAATCCTGCCCGGAAGTGGTCTGCAGTACCGGGGCCGTGGCTGAGAACAGGGTCCAGGCGTGGCTGGTGGGTTCCGGCATGGGGCCCGAGGACCACGAACAGCTGCAGCGTGCGCGTGAGGCCGTGGAGTCTGGCTTGCCCGTGGTGGCCGATGCCGGTGCGCTACCCGCCCTTCCCGCTGTGCTGGCCCCGCATGTGGTGCTGACTCCGCACGCCGGTGAGCTGGCCGCACTGCTGAAGCGGTTGGGGGTTGAGGTGGACCGCGCCGCAGTGGAGGCCGGAACCCTGAGCGCCGTCCGCCGAGCCGCCAAACTGACCGGAGCCACGGTCCTGCTCAAGGGCGCAACGACCCTGGTCGCTGCCCCGCCCGGGGACGTGTACAGCCAGGCGGACGGCACGCGCTGGCTCGCCCCTGCCGGCAGCGGCGACGTGGTGGCGGGCGTCATGGGTGCGCTGCGCGCGCCGGCGGGGCCCGACGGCGGAGTGTGGGGGAGGTGGGGCGGGGAAGAGGTGGGGCGG
>NZ_JBNHFF010000168.1:0-7492 GCF_059089965.1 Arthrobacter sp. SPT-J7 | reverse complement strand
GGCCGGCGTTATCCCCGTGATCTTCGCGTCCTCCATGCTGTACCTGCCGGGCTTGATTTCCCAGTTCAACCAGCCCCGGCAAGGCGAGCAGATCCAGCCTTGGGTGGAATGGATCAACAACAACCTGGTCCGTGGTGACCAGCCGATCTATATGGTGCTTTACTTCGCCATGATCGTTTTTTTCACCTACTTCTACGTCGCGATCACCTTCAACCCTGAAGAGGTCTCGGACAACATGAAGAAGTACGGCGGCTTCATCCCGGGTATCCGTGCGGGCAAACCGACCGCCGACTACCTGCAGTACGTGCTGTCCCGGATCACCCTGCCAGGCGCCCTGTACCTGGGCTTCGTGGCGCTGATTCCGCTGGTGGCACTGGTACTGATCAACGCGAACCAGAACTTCCCGTTCGGTGGCACCTCGATCCTGATCATGGTGGGCGTTGGTTTGGAGACCGTCAAGCAGATTGATGCGCAGCTACAACAACGTCACTACGAAGGGCTTTTGCGATGACGAGAATGCTGATTATTGGACCTCCCGGTTCCGGAAAAGGAACGCAGGCAGAGCGGATCTCGGAGCGCCTCGGCGTTGTGGCGATCTCCACCGGCGATATCTTCCGTGCAAACGTAAAGGGCGAAACGCCGCTTGGCATTGAAGCCAAGAAGTACATGGATGCCGGCGACTTCGTTCCGGACAGCGTGACCAACAAGATGGTGCGCGACCGGCTCAGCGAGTCCGACGTCGAAAACGGCTTCCTGCTGGACGGCTACCCCCGCACCACCGCGCAGGTGGATTACCTCGACGAGATCCTCGCCAAGGGCGACGAGAAGCTCGACGTCGTCCTCCAGCTCACTGCCGACGATGAGGAACTGGTACACCGCCTTCTCGGCCGGGCCAAGGAAACGGGACGGAGCGACGACAACGAAGCCGTCATCCGCCACCGCCTTGACCTCTACCACGAGCAGACCGAAGCCGTGGTGGCCAAGTATGCCGAGCGCGGCATCCTCACCCAGGTGGACGGGATCGGCCCCATTGACGAGGTCACTGAGCGCGTAATGCAGGCCATCAAGGCCGCGCAGGCTGCCTGATTCAGGCAAAGCATTTCTGAGGCTCCTCCCGGTAGACGGGAGGAGCCTCAGCTATTTGAAAGGAAACACCATGGCCTTTGGCCAGCCCCGCATCGAATACAAGACCAACGCCCAGATGCGCACCATGCACGAGGCAGGCCTGGTCCTGAGCCGTGCCCTGGATGCAGCCGTTGCAGCAGCCGTTCCCGGTGTCACCACCAAACACCTGGACGACGTGTTCGCTGCTGTCCTGAACGAAGCTGGCGCAAAGTCCAACTTCCTCGGCTACCACGGTTTCCCTGCCACCATCTGCACCTCCGTGAATGAGGAAGTGGTGCACGGCATCCCCGGCAGCCGCGTGCTCCGCGACGGTGACATCATCTCGATCGACGGCGGCGCAATTGTGAACGGCTGGCACTCGGACTCGGCGCGCACAGTTATCGTGGGCACCGCCGACCCCGAGGACCAGCGCCTTTCCGACGTCACCCGGGCAGCCATGTGGCGGGGCATCGCCGCATTGGCCACCGGCAAACACGTGGGCGACATCGGCGCAGCCATCGACGACTACGTTTCCTCCGTGCCGGGTAAGCCGCTGGGCATCCTCGAGGACTATGTTGGCCACGGCATCGGCTCGGAAATGCACATGGCGCCGGACGTGCTCAACTACCGCACCAACCACCGGGGCCCCAAGATCCGTCCCGGCCTTTGCCTGGCAATCGAGCCCATGCTGGTCCGTGGCAGCATCGACACCGCAGTGCTGGAGGACGACTGGACTGTTGTCACCACGGACGGCCAGCGCTCGTGCCAGTGGGAGCACTCCGTAGCCGTCCACGACAAGGGCATCTGGGTGCTGTCAGCGCCCGACGGGGGCGCGGAGCACCTGGTGCCCCTCGGCGTCACCCCCGTCCCGGTTCCGTAGCAGGGCTTCGGGTTCGCGGAAACGTGTGATGCCGCTGGACGGGACCGGCGACTGGAGCGTTCTGGCGGACTTCGCGTCGGACGGCCCTCCCGGCAGGCACAATGAAGCCTATGGGAGCAATCACTGACGTACCCGGCATCCGGGTTGGCCACGCCCACAGGACCGACGCCGGCTGGCTGAGTGGCGTGACGGTGGTGCTGCCCCCGCCTGGCACGGTTGGGTCGGTGGACGTCCAAGGCGGCGGACCGGCTACCCACGAAACGGACGCCCTTGATCCCACCACCCTGGTCAGCGCTGTGGACGCCGTGGTGCTTACCGGCGGCAGCGCGTACGGCCTGGTGTCCGCGTCCGGCGCCCAGCGGTGGTGCGAGGAAAACAGCCGGGGCTTTGCAGTGCCCGGGGGAGTAGTCCCCATCGTCCCGGCAGCTGCGATCTTCGACCTCGGCCGCGGCGGTGACTTCTCAGCACGCCCGACGGCGGACATGGGTTACGCTGCAACCGCCGCCGCCGCTGCAGAGAAGGACGGGCACGACGTCGGACGCGGCAACGTGGGTGCCGGCACCGGTGCGTTGCTGGCTCGCACCTATAAAGGCGGAATAGGTACGGCATCGATCACGCTCGAACACGGCGTTGTTGTGGGGGCCATTGCTGTTGTGAATGCGTTGGGACTGCCATTTGACCAGACCAAACCTGCAGGACCAGCGCCGGTGAAAGCAGCCACCACGACGAACACCACGCTGGTTGTTGTGGCAACGAACGGCTTCTTGGACGTTGCGGAATGTAAGCGCACCGCAGCTGCATCACATGCTGGTATCGCGCGGGCGCTTAGTCCCAGCCACACTCTCGGTGATGGTGATATTGTCTTTTGCCTCGCAACCGGGGCCCTTCCGCTGGACCGCAGGGACGAAGCCGCCCGGCAGGTAAGCCTCATTACGCTGCAAAGCGCAGCAGCCGACGTCGTCCGTTTGGCCATCCTCGATGGCGTAGCCAGCGCGGAAGCCGTAAGTACTCCGGCCGGCGATTATGGTGTGTACGGCGCCCAGTAGGTTACTATTGCCGATTTAACTTTTGCAGCGATTCGGAGTAGTGTTGCTTGTTGGTTGTCTGGACTGCCACGCCCTTTTGGGGCCTGGAACTGATAATCGATCCAACAAAAACGTTCGTGGTCATGCCCGGTGCAATCCGGCAGGACTGCGGCAACAACAGTTAGCGGAGGGTATGGCCAAGAAGGACGGGGTCATTGAGATCGAAGGCGTTGTGACTGAGGCGCTGCCTAACGCGATGTTTCGCGTTGAGCTCACCAACAAGCACATCGTACTGGCACACATCTCTGGAAAGATGCGTCAGCACTACATCAGGATTCTCCCTGAGGACCGCGTAGTGGTGGAGCTGAGCCCGTACGACCTCACCCGTGGTCGTATCGTCTACCGCTACAAGTAAATTGCTGGGCGGCTTCAGTGCGAACTGATGTCCGCTCCAGTTGACCAACTGTTACACGCAAAGGAATGCCATGAAGGTCAAGCCGAGCGTCAAGCAGATCTGCGAAAAGTGCAAAGTGATCCGCCGTAATGGCCGGGTCATGGTGATCTGCGAGAACCCGCGCCACAAGCAGCGCCAGGGCTAATTTCCCTTCATGGGAAATCCTGGGTTGCTAACCCACGCAAGTAAATAAAGGCAGCACAAGCTGATCTGGAACATTAAGCTCGAAAGAGTCCGGACAGCTAACCCCCGGTCGGAGGCTGGGGCCGTACAGAACGTGCGGGTGTACTGCCTACGACCTCCGGTTTATCAAGGAGTACTGCCACTATGGCTCGTCTCGCTGGCGTAGACATTCCCCGCGAAAAGCGGCTGGAAATTGCGCTTACTTACATCTACGGCGTGGGCAAGACCCGTGCACACGAAACCCTGGCTGCCACTGGCATCAGCGCTGACGTTCGCGTCAAGGACCTGACTGATGCCCAGCTGGTTGAGCTGCGTGACTACATTGAAGGCAACTACAAGGTTGAGGGTGACCTTCGCCGCGAAGTAGCAGCAGATATCCGCCGCAAGGTTGAAATCGGCAGCTACGAAGGCCTGCGCCACCGCAAGGGCCTGCCCGTACGCGGACAGCGTACGAAGACCAACGCCCGTACCCGCAAGGGCCCGAAGCGCACCGTCGCCGGCAAGAAGAAGGCCCGTTAAATTCCTCCCCGCTTGCCCCTCGAAACCGCTGGCGCGATTTCGGGGAACCCCGCAAGTGTGGGCCCATTCAACGGCCTTCCCCAATAACTTTCTGTAGGAGAAATAATGCCCCCGAAGACTCGTGGCGCGGTTCGCAAGCCGCGTAAGAAGGACAAGAAGAATATCGCGCTTGGCCAGGCGCACATCAAGAGCACCTTTAACAACACCATCGTTTCCATCACGGATCCGAACGGCGCTGTTATCTCTTGGGCTTCCTCAGGTGAGGTTGGCTTCAAGGGCTCGCGTAAGTCCACTCCGTTCGCTGCCCAGATGGCTGCCGAAGCCGCTGCCAAGCGCGCCCAGGAGCACGGCATGCGCAAGGTTGACGTTTTCGTCAAGGGACCGGGATCCGGACGCGAGACCGCGATCCGTTCGCTGCAGGCCGCAGGCCTCGAGGTTGGCTCCATCCAGGACGTCACCCCCGCTGCGCACAACGGCTGCCGCCCGCCGAAGCGCCGCCGCGTCTAAGGCTTTCCACGCTGCATGAGCTTGCCCGGACCGTCGATGGTCCGGGCAAGCCCAGCGCGTTAAGTCTTCAGACCGAATTTCCACCACCTGTGTTGCGTCATATAGCGGATGCTCGCCGAAAGGAAACCTAAGTGCTCATTGCACAGCGCCCCACCCTCTCCGAAGAGGTAGTTTCAGAAAACCGTTCGCGTTTCATCATTGAACCGCTGGAACCGGGCTTCGGCTACACCCTCGGAAACTCCCTCCGCCGTACCCTGCTCTCCTCCATCCCCGGTGCTGCTGTAACCAGCATCCGGATCGATGGCGTGCTGCACGAGTTCACCACGGTTCCGGGTGTCAAGGAAGATGTCACTGAGATCATCCTGAACATCAAGAGCCTCTCGGTTTCCTCCGAGCACGATGAGCCGGTTGTCGCTTACCTGCGCAAGCAGGGCCCCGGAGTCGTCACCGCCGCGGACATCGCTCCGCCGGCCGGCGTCGAATTCCACAACCCGGATCTGCACATCGCCACGCTGAACTCGAAGGGCAAGTTCGAACTCGAACTGACCATCGAGCGCGGCCGCGGCTACGTTTCGGCAGCTCAGAACAAGTCCGGCGACGCAGAGATCGGCCGTATCCCGGTCGATTCCATCTACTCGCCGGTCCTGAAGGTTACTTTCCGCGTGGAAGCAACCCGTGTTGAGCAGCGCACCGACTTCGACAAGCTGATTGTCGACGTCGAGACCAAGCAGGCCATCGCTCCGCGCGATGCTGTTGCTTCCGCAGGCACCACCCTGGTGGAGCTCTTCGGTCTGGCACGTGAGCTGAACACCGCAGCTGAAGGTATCGAGATCGGCCCGTCGCCCACCGACGCTGCCCTGGCAGCCGACATGGCCCTGCCGATCGAGGATCTGGACCTCACCGTCCGCTCCTACAACTGCCTCAAGCGTGAGGGCATCCACACCGTGGGTGAACTCGTTGCCCGCTCCGAGGCTGACCTGATGGACATCCGCAACTTCGGTGCCAAGTCCATTGACGAGGTCAAGGCAAAGCTGGTTGAACTGGGCCTGTCCCTCAAGGACTCGCCTCCCGGTTTTGACCTCGCAGCACGCGCCGCAGCAATCGAAGAGGACGACGCCGCCTTCGGCGACGACGAACTCTAAACCAGACCTTGGCCGGCGGGCAGGGCACCATGGTGTGCCCGGCCCACGGCTTCCATTTGAGGAGAAACAATTATGCCTACCCCCACTAAGGGTCCGCGCCTCGGAGGCGGCCCGGCTCACGAGCGCCTCATGCTCGCGAACCTGGCAGCATCCCTGTTCGAGCACAAGCGGATCACCACCACCGTGACCAAGGCCAAGCGCCTGAAGCCGTACGCAGAGCGCCTGGTGACTTTCGCCAAGCGTGGCGACCTCGCTTCCCGCCGCCGCGTGCTCGGCCTGATCAGCAACAAGGGCGTAGTCCACGAGCTGTTCACCGACATCGCCCAGGCTGTGGAGAACCGCGACGGCGGCTACACCCGCATCACCAAGATCGGCAACCGCAAGGGCGACAACGCTCCCATGGCTGTCATCGAACTGGTTCTCGAGCCGGTTTCCGCTAAGCAGGCCGTAGTCGCTGAGGCCACCGCGGCTGCCAAGCGCGATGCAGACAAGGCTGCTCCGGCGGCCGAGGAAGCTCCCGAGGCTGAGGTTGCCGAGACCGAAGCAACTGAGGCTTCGGCCGAGGCTCCTGCCGAGGACGCTGCAACTGAAGAGGCTGCAACCGAAGAGGCTCCGGCCGCTGAGGAAGCTCCCGAAGCCGAGGAAAAGGACGCGAAGTAATTCGCTGATTTTCTTCGCTTAGACTTAAGTCTATGAACGACCAAAAACCCGCGGCCCCCGTAATGGGGGGCGGCGGGTTTTTGCGTGTCCGGCTTGACGTGTCGTACGACGGCGGCCCCTTCAGCGGGTGGGCCCTGCAACCGGGCCTTCGGACAGTCCAGGGCGTCCTGGAGGAGGCCCTGCACATGATCCTTCGGCGTACTGTCCGCGTGACTGTTGCTGGCCGCACCGACGCCGGCGTTCATGCCCGCGGCCAAGTGGTCCACCTGGACCTCACGGAAGCCGAGTGGCAGGGCCTGCCGCGCGGGCACGAGCTGGATCCCGCCGTCGCCATGCTCCGCAGGATCCGCGGCGCCCTCAGCCGGATGCTAGGCGACCTCACCGGAGCAGTGGAGGTGCATCGGATCTCGCTGGCACCCCCCGGCTTCGACGCCCGCTTCTCCGCGTTGTGGCGGCGCTACAGCTACCGCATCGCCGACGGTCCCGCCCTGTGGGACCCGCTGGGCCGGTACTCCACCCTGTGGCACAAGAACCCCCTGGACGTCTCCCTGCTGAACGAGGGCGCTGCCAAGCTCCTAGGGCTGCAGAACTTCCTGTCCTTCTGCAAGCCCCGCGAGGGAGCCACCACCATCCGCGAGCTCCAGCGCTTTGAGTTCGCCCGGGCGGAAGACGGCGTCATCGTGGCCACGGTCCAGGCCGACGCTTTCTGCCACAACATGGTGCGCGCCCTGATCGGCTCCGCCCTGTACGTGGGGGAGGGCGTTGAGGAACCGGGCTGGCTCCACGAACGGCTGCTCGCCAGGAAGCGGGATGCCAAGTCCGTGCTGGCCGCGCCGCACCCGCTGGTGCTGGAGGAAGTGGCTTACCCGTCCGACGACGAACTCCTGGCCCGTGCGGAGCTCACCCGGGCGCTGCGTGCCTGATGTCGGGCAGGCATGCCTGGAAGCGGAATTGACGCAATCTTGACCGGACGCAGACCCCAAACCTGAGAAAGCGCCGAAAGGATGTGCTTGCGGGT
>NZ_JBNHFF010000167.1:0-7499 GCF_059089965.1 Arthrobacter sp. SPT-J7 | reverse complement strand
TTCCGCCGACAAATTTCTTTTATGACCGGAGGCGTTACGGCCGGTCAGGAGGACGCCGGCCGCCATCGTAGTGCCGGTGCGATATACCGGGTGACGTTTCCCAGAAGCTTTGCATTGAACTCGACGCCGAGCTGGTTCGGTACGGTGAGCAGCAGGGTGTCTGCGGCCTGGACCGCTGTGTCCGCAGCGAGTTCTTCGGCCAGGAAGTCCGGGGCGCCTACGTAGCTTTTCCCGAACCGGGCGGTCAGACCGTCGATGACGCCCACCTGGTCCCGGCTGTCACGCAGGGCACTGCCCGCGAAATAGCGGCTGTCCTCCTCATCCACGATGGGAAGTACACTGCGGCTGACCGAAATACGGGGTGTGTGCTGGTGTCCGGCTGCGGCCCAGGCGTCCCGGAACAACTGGATTTGCTCCGCCTGGAGTTCGTGGAAGGGTACGCCGGTGTCCTCTGTCAGCAGGGTGGAACTCATCAGGTTCATGCCCAGTTCCGCGGCCCAGACGGCTGTCTTCCTGTTGCCGGCTCCCCACCAGATGCGCTCGGCCAGGCCTGGCGATTGCGGTTGGACGGGCAGCAGCCCGGTGGCACCGCCGGCATATCGGGGATCCGCTTCCGCCACTCCGGCACCGCTGATGGCTTTCCGGAACAGAGCTGTATGGCGGCGCGCCATGTCCGCGTCCGTCTCCCCTGGCTGCGGGCGGTATCCGAAAGCAACCGCCCCTTCCCGGGCCGGCTCCGGCGAACCGCGGCTGATCCCCAGCTGGAGCCGGCCGCCGCTGATGAGATCGGCCGCAGCGGCTTCCTCTGCCATATACAAGGGATTCTCGTACCGCATGTCGATCACGCCGGTGCCGATTTCGATCCGGCTCGTCCGTGCACCAATGGCAGACAACAGGGGAAACGGCGAGGCCTGTTGCCGGGCGAAATGGTGGACCCGGAAGAATGCCCCGTTGACCCCCAGTTCCTCGGCAGCGACTGCAAGGTCAATGGCCTGGAGGAGGGCGTCCCCCGCGGTCCGGGTGCGGGAACCGTGGCCGGGGCCCCAATGACCGAAAGAAAGGAATCCGATGCGCTCCATACCAGCCCCAACTGCAGCGGGGCAGCAGGCATTCCCGGCTGGCATGATGGCCGGGTGGGTATCTCTGAAGAAGCTGCAACCATCACCAAAACAGTTGTGCTGTTTACACTGGCAGCGGCCGCGGAAATCGGCGGCGCCTGGCTGGTCTGGCAGTCGGTCCGGGAAGGCAAGGACTGGTGGTGGGCGGGCCTGGGCGTGATAGCCCTGGGCCTTTACGGTTTTGTCGCAACCCTTCAGCCGGATGCCCACTTCGGCCGGATCCTGGCAGCCTACGGCGGGGTGTTCGTTGCCGGTTCGCTGGCCTGGGGCATGATCTTCGACGGCTTCCGCCCCGACCGCTGGGACGTGGCCGGGTCCCTCATCTGCCTGCTGGGGGTTGCGGTGATTATGTTCGCGCCCCGAAGCGCAGGCTGATTCCAGTACTCTCCTCCGGTCCGGGCGCCCGCACGGCATGAAGGTAAGCGGGCCTGGGCCCGGCACCACAAGCGGCCAGGGCAACGCTGCTGGCTAAACTGGCAGCGTGACCAACAGCGAGCAGCCCGCCAGCGCCAACACCCCGCCGCGGGGGAAAATTGCGGAGCGACTGCTGCCCGGCGGTGAGGAACCGGACCCGCGGTTCACCCTTGCGAACGAACGCACCTTCCTTGCCTGGATCCGTACGTCCCTGGCGCTCCTGGCCGGCGGCATTGCCATCGAGGCCTTCACCGCGGACCTTTTCCTGGAGCCCGTCAGAAAAGGACTGGCGGTGGTTCTGCTCCTGCTGGGCATGCTGCTGAGCGCGGGGGCAGCAGTGCGGTGGCTGCGGGTGGAACGCAGCATGCGCAACAAGGCCCCGCTGCCGCTGCCGCTGATTGTCCCGCTGCTTGCCGGGGCAGGGGCGCTCGCGGCCGCCGTCGTGCTGATCTTCATCCTCTGGCGCCAGTGACGGCCACACACCCCGCCGGCAGCCACAGCGATCCTGGCCTCCAGCCTGAGCGCACCACACTCGCCTGGGGCAGGACAATGATGGCACTGGTGACGGTCAGCGCGATCTTCCTGCGTTGGCTTCCTGCCCACGGGTTGCCCATCCTGTTGCTGTTCGCCGTCTCGGCCGGGGCGGCTGCAGCGATCTACTTCACGCAGCGCCGCCGCTACAGCGCCAGCTCCCGCGGCATTGCAGAGGAACGTGTCGACGCCGACATCACCGCCGTGCTCTGGACGGCTTGTGCGGGAGTGGCGCTGGGCGGCCTCGGCATCGGCGTCGTCCTTGCCGGCTGAACGGACCCTGGCGATCCCGCCCTAGAACATCGGCAGGACAAACCCGGCGAGCAACGCCACGGCGCCGATACCGGTGAGGCAACGGCCCAACACCGCAGCTGTCTTTCCAGCCTCTTCCGGAGCCGCCACCTGCCACTGCGTGGGCCGCTTGGGGTGGTAGTAGATGGGAAGGGTATCGCCCACGGCAAGGTCCCTGATGTCATACGGCGACATCGGCGCATGGTGCACCTGGTATTTCCGGTCGAACCAGCGGAAGCCCACGCCGCTGCTGTCCGAGTACACCACGGCTTCTGCCACCGCCCACGGGTGCACGAAGCGGCGCAGGAAGCCGGTGTAGAAGAGCAATCCCAGCCCGGCGGGCAGGCACAACCAAGTGAGCATTTCCAGGATGGGACCTGCCATATCAAGCACAGTGGGCATGATTCTGATGGTACAGGCGTACCCTGAGGGAATCGTTTCCGGCGAAAGGGGTAGACATGAACAACGAGGAGCTTTTGGCCCGCATCCAGGCCCTGGTGGAGGAGGAGCATACACTCCGCGAGGGATCCGGAGACGGCCAGGCGCCGGACCGGGCAAGGCTGAGGCAGGTGGAGGAAAGCCTTGACCAGTGCTGGGACCTGCTGCGCCAGCGCAGGGCAAAAGCGGAGTCAGGCGAAAACCCCAACGAAGCCGAAGCCCGTCCCGTCAGCGAAGTAGAGGGCTACAAGCAGTAGCTTCTACTTCGCAGCCGGGCTGGCCACTGACCGGGGCGGAAGCCCCGGGCGGTATCGTTGCGCCAGAGCGATATCGAAGACAGATTGGAGCCACCCATGCGTTTGGCAGTCGCCCAAATCATCAGCAGTGCGGACCCTGCCGCCAACCTGGAGCTGATCCGGAACTACGCCACCCAAGCCAAGGCTGCCGGCGCGGAGCTGGTGGTGTTCCCCGAAGCCGCCATGCGCGCCTTCGGGAACTCACTGACGGACATCGCTGAACCGCTGAACGGCCCATGGGCGGAAAAGGTACGAGCACTGTCCAAGGAACTGGACATCACGATCGTCGCGGGAATGTTCACTCCCGGGAAGGACGGCAGGGTCCGCAACACGCTGCTGGTCACCGGTCCGGGCGTGGACACGTCCTATGACAAGGTGCACCTCTTCGACGCTTTCGGCTTCCAGGAATCCAGGACCGTGGACCCGGGAACCAGCCCGGTGACCTTCGAAATCAACGGCACCATGTTCGGCCTGGCCACGTGCTACGACATCCGCTTCCCCGCCCTCTTCACGGCCAACGCCCGCGCCGGTGCGCAGGTCAACATCGTCTGCGCCTCGTGGGGCGCCGGCGAAGGCAAGGCGGAGCAGTGGGACCTGCTGGTGCGGGCACGCGCCCTGGACAGCACCACCTTCGTGGTGGCCTGCGGCCAGGGCGACCCCCAGACCATCGGCGCGGGACCGGCAGGAACGGCCCCCACGGGCATCGGCCACAGTGCCGTCATCACCCCCCTGGGCTCAGCCGTAGCCGCGTTGGGTGGAAAGCCGGAACTCGCCATCGTCGACATCGATCCCACCATGGTGGACGACGTGCGCACCAAGTTGCCCGTGCTGGCGAACGCCCGCCCGTTCTGATCCTCCTGGAAGTGCCGGCCAGAGGGGGCGACGGCCGCTTCTCACTTAAACACCCGGGCCCACCGCCCGGCACCAGGCAAGCCAGCGGGCCCCTGCCGGTCAGTCAGCCAGGATCTTGTAAAGGGCCCTGCGGGTCTCGTCAAGCTTCTCAATGGCTGCTGCCCGCTGCTCTTCAGTGACACCGGTGCGGAACTGGTGAATAGCGCCCATCAGCTTCCCGATGCTCTGGTGGAAGTCCCGGTCCGGGCTGTCCGGTCCGGCGTTCCATGCAGCTTCCAGCTCCTCTGCATGCTCTGCCACCCAGGCCCTTCCGGCATCCGTGAGCGTGAACTCGGTTCCGCGGCCCTCGCTGAGCGCGGTAATGAGCTCCTCGTCCACGAGCTGCTGCAGCGTGGGATAAATGGATCCCGGACTCGGCCGCCACGCTCCGCCGGTTTTTTCGGCAATCGCCTTGATCAGTCCGTAACCATTAGAGGGCGCTTCGGCCAGGAGCGAGAGGATGGCCGAGCGGACGTCGCCCCGGCTTGCCCTTCGTGGACCGCGCCCAAATCCGGGTCCAAAGCCCGGGCCAAGACCAGGTCCAAAGCCGCCGCCGAACCCTGCTCCGAACGCGGGCCCAAAGCCACCGCCCCGGTGCCCGTGCGGTCCCCGCCTGCCGCGGCCGCTTTCAAACCGGCTCCGATCAGGCTGGAGGCCTGAAAATTCGTCATGGGAAATGCCCTTAATCATGGCATCGTCCTTTCTTCTTATTGCTCTTCGCTTTCTTGGTCGCCGATAGTTAACGATATGTCGTTAACTATCGTTGAGTCAATAAAAGAATTGACCAAAATATGATCTTTCACGTCTGGTTCATAGCCTCGGCAGGGGCGTAGTCTTGTGGCACTCTTCAAGCTTGAGGGCTGAAAAATGGCGAAAAAGAAGCGACGGCGTGGTCGCGGTTCTGTTCTGGGAAGCATTTTTGGATTCCTCGCGGCGAGCGCCATGTGCGGAGTGCTTGCAGCCAGCCTGGTGGTGCCCTCCGTTGCCGCTGCCGGTTACGGGGTCAGCACTTCCATCGGCTTTTTCGAAAACCTGCCCGAGGAGCTGACGGTCCAGCCGCCGTCGCAATCCACCAAGGTCCTCACCTCCGACGGCCAGCCCATCGCCACGTTCTATGCCGAGAACCGGGTCAGAATTCCGCTTGACCAGATGTCGCCCTACATCAAGGACGCCGTCATAGCGATTGAGGACAGCAGGTTCTATGAACATGCCGGCCTCGATCCCCAAGGCATCCTCCGGGCCGTGGTGGCGAACCTGACGAAGGGTGACCAGCAGGGCGCATCCACCATCACCCAGCAGTACGTCACCAACGTGATCAACGAGGCGAAGCTCTCGCAGGAGCGGCCTGATGAGGTGATCCTCAGCGGACAGAAGGACATCGGGGACAAACTGCGGGAGATGAAGCTGGCTGTTGCCCTGGAGAAGAAGTTCACCAAAGAGCAGATCCTTGAGGGATACCTGAACATTGTGTTCTTCAACAGCGACGCCTACGGGATCGAGGCGGCCGCCCGCTACTTCTTCAGCACTACCGCCAAGGACCTCAACCTGCCCCAGGCCGCCCTGCTGGCAGGACTGGTGAACAGCCCCACGTTCTACAACCCAGCGCTTAATCCGGAAAAGTCAGTGGTCCGCCGCGACCAGGTGCTCGGCGAGATGCTCCGGCAGGAAAAGATCACCCAGGAAGAGCATGATCAGGCAGTAGCCACCCCAATCGAGCTGAAGATCAGCCCGGAGCGGCAGGGTTGCGCGAATGCCACCATGGCGCCGTATTTCTGTGACTACATCTCGCGCCTCATCCTGAACAACCCCGCGTACGGGCCTACCCTGAAGGAACGGGAGAGGAAGCTCTACCGTGGTGGCCTCACCATCACCACAACCCTGGACAGCAGGCTGCAGGCCGCAGCCCAGTCGCAGGTGGACGGCACGGCAGGGCCGAATCCGGACCGGTGGGGAGCAGCCCTGGTGTCCGTCCAACCCGGCAGCGGGAGAATTCTTTCAATGGCGCAGAATACGGTGTTCCTGGCCGAGCCGGGCAAGTTCGATACCCACCTGAACTTTAACGTGGATGCAAAGGACCCGCAGGGCAATGACCTGAACGGGGCCGGCGGCTTCCAGACCGGATCCACGATGAAGCCATTCACCTTCGCCCAGTGGCTGAATGAGGGCAAGCTGCTGAACGCCGAGGTGGACGCCTCGAAGCGCGTCTACCCCCTGGGATTCCCCTGGCGGTCCAGTTGCGGAAAGGTGCTGGGCGCCTACAGCACAGCCCAAAACAACCCTGAACTGGGCGCCGCAGATGACCTCCAGAACGCCGAGGAGGGCTTCTACCAGAAGATGCCCATCAACTACGGCCTCTACAACTCCATCAATACAGCTACCTTCGCTTCGGCTACGCAGCTGGACTTCTGCGGCATCCAGAAGATGGTGGACGCCGTGGGCCTGCACAGCGGCCATGACGGTTCCCCGATCAACATGCACCAGCTGGGCAACCTCCTGGGTGCCACCAATGTGGCGCCCCTCCATATGGCGAACGCCTTTGCCACCTTCGCCAATGACGGAAAGTACTGCACACCCATCGCTCTGCTGGAAGTCACTGACGCTGCCGGCGGGAAGCTGCCGGTCCAGCCCGTCGAGTGCCGGGATGCAGTAAAGCCCGACGTCGCCCGTGGCGTGAACTCGGTGTTGCAGGACGTGATGAAGCTGGGTTCCGGGGTCTGGATCAACCCGAAGGTCCACGACAAAGTTCCCGTAGCGGCCAAGACCGGAACCTCAAACAACAACGGGGCCACCTGGGTGGTCGGCTACACCACAGGCCTTTCCACTGCTTCCTTCTTCGGGGACGCACTGGAAGGCCAGAAGCGCCCAGGGCAGAACGTCACCATCAACGGCACCTTCTACCCGCGCCTGGATGGTTTTATGATCGCCGGGCCGCAGTGGGCCAACTACATGGTGAATGTGGCACCGCTATATCCGGCCGCGCCGTTCCCTGGGCCTCCGCCGTCCATGTCGAGCCCGAACCCTCCGCCCACCCCGAGCCGCTGACTGCAGTGGAGCTGAAGGAACCGGCCACGCCGGCGCCCCTGGCGGGGACCCTGCTCCTGAAATCCATCCCGGCGTCCAGCGGATCGCTGCCGCTGCAGCCTTCCGGTGATACCGAGATTGGCTGGCACTTCCACCCCGACCACTGGGGAAACGGCTACGCAACAGAGGCGGCAGCCGCGGTCCTTGGCTACGCTTTGGACAGCGGGCTGGACAGAGTTGTAGCGGTCACGGCCCCGGCCAACACCGCTTCGCAGCGGGTCTGCTCACGGATCGGCATGACCCACCTGGGCCAGACCGACAGGTACTACAACGCACTCTGTGAGCTTTTCGAGGCGAAAGCACCCCACCAACGCAAAGCACCCGCCAAAAACCAGGCCGACGACGGCGGGCAGCACCGCCGTCGTCCGCCTGCCTGATCAGCCGGCCGGGCCCGTCCCCTTCCAAAACCGTCGCCACCACCACCGGGGCCCTTCCGGTT
>NZ_JBNHFF010000166.1:0-7519 GCF_059089965.1 Arthrobacter sp. SPT-J7 | reverse complement strand
GAAGATGTCCAAGAGCCTGCGCAACTACCCGGACGTCTCCGAGGTGCTGGACCGCGACGGCTCGGACGCCATGCGCTGGTTCCTGATGTCCAGCCCCATCCTCCGGGGCGGCAACCTGGTGGTCACCGAGCAGGGAATCCGCGACGGCGTCCGCCAGGTCATCCTGCCGCTGTGGAACGTGTACAGCTTCTTCACGCTCTACACCAACGCCTCCAACGGCGGGGCAGGCTATGACGCGAAGCTCCGCTATAACGGCTACGCCGACACGCTGGACCAGTACCTGCTGGCCAACACCGGCGAGCTGGTCCGCAATATGACGGTGCAGCTGGACACCTATGACATCTCCGGCGCCTGCGATGAACTGCGCAGCTACCTGGACATGCTCACTAACTGGTATGTCCGCCGGAGCCGCCAGCGGTTCTTCGACGAGGACCAGGATGCCTTCGACGCCCTGTTCACTGCACTGGAAACCGTGTCCCGCGCAGCGGCGTCCCTCCTGCCGCTGGTCTCCGAGGAGATCTGGCGCGGGCTCACCGGCGGCCGTTCCGTGCACCTGGCCGACTGGCCGGATGCAGACCTGTTCCCGGCCAACCCGGACCTGGTCCAGGCCATGGATAAGGTCCAGCAGATCTGCTCCACCGGTTCCTCGCTCCGCAAGGCAGCAAACCTCCGCGTCCGCCTGCCGCTGCAGGAACTCACGGTAGTGGCACCCGGTGCTGACGTGCTGGGCGGTTTCGCCGGCGTCGTGGCCGACGAGCTCAACCTCCGCTCGGTCCGCCTGCTGGACGCAGCCACTGCCTCCCCGGAGGAGTTCGGGATCCAGCAGCAGCTGGTGGTCAACGCCCGCGCTGCCGGTCCCCGTCTAGGCAAAAACGTCCAGGCCGCCATCAAGGGCTCCAAGTCAGGTGACTGGTCAGTGGACGACGACGGCGTGGTCACCGCAGGCGGGCTCCAGCTGGAACCGCAGGAATACACCCTGGAGACAGTGGTGGCGGAGTCTGAAAGCGGCAGCGCCTCTGCATCGTCTGCTGTCGCAGTATTGCCCGGGGGCGGGTTCGTGGTCCTCAACACTGAGGTCACCCCGGAGCTGGAGGCCGAAGGCCTGGCCCGTGACATGGTCCGCTCCATCCAGCAGGCCCGCAAGGATGCCGGACTGAATGTCAGCGACCGGATCCGGACGAGCATCACGGCTGACCAGGATGTTGTGGACGCTTTGAAAGCCCATGAAAGCCTGATTGTCAGCGAAACCCTGACAGTGGAGCTTGGCCTGCATCACAGCGGCGATGGCACCGAGCCGCAGATCGCCGTCGAAAAAGTAGAGGCATAATCCATGACTGATGAATTTTCCGTAGAGAGCGTCTACGCGGAACTGCTGGGCCGGGCGCCGGAAAACAAGATGGAACCGCGGCTTGCGCCGCTGTTCCGGGCGATGGACGTGCTGGGGGAGCCGAACAAGGCCTTCCCGATCATCCACGTCACCGGGACCAACGGCAAAACGTCCACCGCCCGCATGATCGAATCGGTCCTGCGGGCCCACGGCCTGAGCACCGGGCGGTACACCAGCCCGCACCTGTCCAAGGTCACCGAACGGATCAGCATTGACGGGCACCCGGTATCCGATGAGACCTTCGTCCGGATTTGGGACGAAATCCGGCCGTACCTGCAGATTGTGGACTCCGAGCTGGAAGCTGACGGACAGCCGCGCCTGACGTATTTCGAATGCCTCACCATTCTGGGCTTTGCCATTTTCGCCGACCAGCCCGTCAACGTGGCGGTCATCGAAGTGGGCCTGGGCGGCATCACGGACGCCACCAACGTGGGGGACGGGCTGGTTTCGGTGGTTACGCCCATCTCCCTGGACCATACGGACCTCCTCGGCGACACCACCGAAGACATCGCCTACGAAAAGGCCGGGATCATCAAGCCCGGCGGCTACCTCATCAGTGCCGCCCAGCCGCTTGATGCGGCCCAGGTCCTGCTGGAGAAGGCCAAGGACGTGGGCGTGCCCTTCAAGTTCGAGGGAGTCGAGTTCGGTGTCGAATCACGGACCGTGGCGGTTGGCGGCCAGATGGTCACCATCCAAGGCATCGCGGGACGCTACCCGGATCTGCTCGTGCCGCTTCACGGCGCGCATCAGGCGCAGAATGCGGCTGTAGCTGTGGCTGCGCTGGAAGCGTTCTTCGGCGGCGAAAAGGAGCTCGGCTTCGACGTACTGCAGGAAGGCTTCGCCGAAGTCACCTCCCCGGGCCGGCTTGAGGTGGTGCGCACGGCACCCACCATTGTGGTTGACGCTGCCCACAACCCCGACGGCGTCAAAGTGTCCGCAGCCGCCCTCCAGGAGGCCTTCACCTTCACCAGGCTGGTACCGGTGGTGGGAATCCTCAAGGAGAAGGACGCCGAGGAGATCCTCCGCCAGCTCAAGGAGTCACTCGGCGGGATGGCTGAGGAGTACTGCTTCACCCAGTCAAACTCCCCGCGGGCCGTCCCTGCGACCGAACTCGCCGAACTCGCCATCGACCTCGGCTTCGGCGAGGACAACGTGCACGTCGAGGAGAAACTCGACGACGCCCTCGAGTGGGCCGTCGAACGCGCCGAAGCAAATGACGACCTTTCCGGCGGCGTGCTGGTGACCGGGTCCATCACTTTGGTGGCCGAGGCGCGGATCCTGCTCGGGAAGACGGAGGCGTAAGGCTGTGGCCAAGCTGACCAAAGCCCAGCGCGAATGGCGGCCGGGCATGCCCAAAAAGCGGCGATCCACCAAGGTGATGTTCGCTTCCACCGTGCTGCTGCTTGAAGCCTTTGTGATGTTTTTCGCCACCCTCGCGGTGTTCGGGCTGCGCCGCGGGGAGTTCCCCCCGGCCCTTATCCTCGGCGTGGGCATCGCTCTGAGCGTCGTGATGATCGTGGCCTGCGCCTTCCTCTCCAAGCCCTGGGGCATCGGCCTCGGGTGGATCCTGCAGCTCGTCCTGATCCTTACCGGCATCTTTGAGCCCGCCATGTTCCTGGTGGGCGGGCTGTTCGCAGTGGCCTGGTGGTACGGAATCCGCACCGGTATACGGCTGGACCGGGAAGCAGGGGAGCGGGCCCGAGAGCAGGCTGAATGGGAAGCCGCCCATCCGGACGAGGCGGCCGGGCCAGGCCAGCAGCCGCAGTCCCCGTAGACTTGATCCGAAATCCCTTACCAACGCATTGGAGCAGTTGTGACTACTGAGCGCACCCTCGTCCTGGTCAAGCCCGACGGCGTCGCACGCAACCTCACCGGGGCCATCCTGGCCCGGATCGAAGCCAAGGGCTACACCCTGGTTGAGCTGAAGAAGGTGGACGCGTCCCGCGAGCTGCTGGAGCAGCACTACGAGGAGCACGTAGGTAAGCCCTTCTACGAGCCCCTGGTGGAATTCATGCTATCCGGCCCTGTGGTGGCAGCTATCTTTGAAGGCCACCGGGTCATTGAAGGCTTCCGTTCCCTGGCCGGCACCACCGACCCCACCACGGCAGCCCCCGGAACTATCCGCGGCGACTTCGGACGCGACTGGGGCCTGAAGGTCCAGCAAAACCTGGTTCACGGTTCCGACTCCGCCGATTCCGCCGAACGCGAGATCAAGATCTGGTTCCAGGCGTAGCTTTCACCGGTATGACTGATAAGGCCGATGTTCCTGAAGAACATCGGCCTTATCAGTTACTTCGTGAGGTCTGGCGGGGCTTTAAAAGCCCGAGGTGCCGGCGAAAACCTGGATAAAGGCGAAGAAGATCGTGGCGATGACCGCCACATAAAGCAACGCGGTGATGATCCACCCGGAGTCGCCCAGGATCCGGGCGGCGTTTTCCGGCATCGGAATCACTCCGGCGGTGACGTTCCTGACGGTCACCCAGACGAAGAGGGGAATCATGGCCGCCCAGACGATCATGCAGAATGGGCAGAGGATGCGGATGTCGTAGAGAGCCTGGGACCACAGCCACACCACGAAGGCGAAACCAAGCGTGACCCCGGCCTGCAGGCCCAGCCAGTACCAACGGGCGAAAGTTGCGCCGGCGAGTAGTGACATACCCACGGTGATGATGACGGCGAAGGCCACGATGCCGATGAACATGTTCGGGAAGCCGAACAGGGAACTCTGCCAGGTTTTCATCACGTCGCCGCAGGAAATCCAGGGATTCACGTCGCACACCGTGGTGTGGTTGGGATCCTGGAGCACCGCGAGCTTTTCCAGCACCAGGGTTCCGGAGGCGAGCCAGCCGATGGCCCCAGTGATGACCAGCAGCCAGCCGAAGGGTCGGTTGCGGGTCATCGCCGGGACACTTCCTGCGGTCCTGCCCGCCGGGTCGCTGTCCTGGTTCAGGCTCCGTTCCTGGGCAGGGGTGCCGCTGAGGGGGGAGATGCTGGGCATTGGTGTGGCGTCCTTTTCATCCGGTGCTCCTTGCCTGATTGTAACGCCGGCGGCTGGAAGGACTGTCCAGACGAGTGGAAGGGGCCAGCGCGTTTGGTGCTGCCTCCGCCGGGATTTAGCCCGGGTATGAGAGAATGAACGTGGCTGGAAGCCGAACCACATTCGGACTCCGGTCCGGTGGCTTGTTCCCAAGACCGCCAATGACGAGCAGGGCAGGCATCGGTTCCACCGACGCAGTCTCCCGCGACTCCATTGAGCGGCACCTGGTTGTGGTACGTAGAACAACGGGTTTCAGAACATCCCGCCGGCCCCCACGGGCTGCCGCACCCCACTGCCGGTGCGAACCTGGGGGTATCCACTTGACTTCTGTCAACGCCTGCGGGTTTTGACAATATGTGCCCCAACGGGTGCCGGATGTGGCGGTACGTCAGGGGCAGGAGTGTTGCCACATATGGATAATGAACAAGTCTTAGCCGTTAACGACGAAGCAGCGGCCGCGGAGGCAGACGCTGCACCCAAGAAGGCCACGAGGACGCGCCGGAAGGCTGCACCCAAGGCCGAGGCCCTGATCCCGGAAGCCGACGTCACCGGGGCCGGCACTCCGGAAGGCGCCCCGGCGCGCATTGATGCTTCGGAAGTCGACGCTGCCGATGCCGGTACTGCGGATTCCGGCGCCGCGGAGGCCAAGGCTCCCGTCCGGCGGACCCGCGCCCGGAAGAAGGCGGACACCGCCGAACCGCTCCCGGCTTTCGCCGCAGAGGTGGAATCCGCAGTGGCAGAACCGGAAGCAGTACCCGGCGTCGGGGCCACTGGCGCCGGCACTCCTGAGGTCCCGACTGGGGAGCAGGCCGGAGAACCCGCCGAAACGAAGCCGGTCCGCCGCCGTCGGGTCGCCACCCGGAAGACCTCCGCACCGGCCGCCGCAGCGGAACCGGCAAACATCCAGGCAGCCGATGAGCCGCCTGCCGAAGAGGCCGGCGTGCTTCCGGCCGGGAAGCTCGAAACGGTTGAGGCAGCTGCCATCCCTGCAGCAGCAGGCACCGGTACGGCACCAGCAGAAGCTCCACCTGAAGTGGCTGCCGCGGACACCACGGAAGAAGAGGTGTCCGAAGAGGCACCTTCCGCGGAGCAGGCGTCCGCGGCTTCTTCCAGCCCCTTCGGCACCCTGTTCATGGAACCGGCGTCTCCCACATCCGTGCTGTTCCAGGCACCGGACCTGAGCACGGTGGTGCGCCCGGTTCCCGCCGCTGTGGAAGAAGCAGGGGAGGACGACTCCGACGAGGTGGATGCGGAGGATGCCAACGGCCGCCGCAGGCGCCGTGGCCGGGGCCGCCGTGGACGCAGCCGCCTCGACGAGCGTGAAGCTGACACCGACCTCGAGGCCGGCGAAGGTGCCGACGCAGATGCCTCCGACGACGCCGACGCCGACTCTGCAGGGCAGGTCGAAGAAGGCGTGACATCCCGCCGTCGCCGTCGCCGCCGCCGCGGTGACCAGGACCTTGAGCTTACCGGCGGCGGGGATGATGATCCGCCCAACACCGTTACCCGCGTCCGCGCGCCCCGGGCCGTCACTGAGCCAGCCGTCAGCAACCGGGTGACCAGCGTCAAGGGATCCACCCGCCTGGAGGCGAAGAAGCAGCGCCGGCGCGAGTCCCGCGACACCGGCCGCCGCCGCACCGTCATTACTGAAGCCGAGTTCCTGGCCCGCCGCGAGTCGGTTGACCGGCAAATGATCGTGCGCCAGCGCGATGACAGAATCCAGATCGCCGTCCTCGAAGACGGTGTCCTGGCTGAGCACTTCGTGTCTAAGACCCAGCAGGATTCCCTGATCGGCAACGTGTACCTGGGCAAGGTCCAGAACGTGCTGCCTTCCATGGAAGCCGCTTTCGTGGACATCGGCCGCGGCCGCAACGCCGTCCTGTACGCCGGTGAGGTGAACTGGGAAGCCGTGAACCTCGAGGGCAAGCAGCGGCGCATCGAAAACGCCCTCAAGTCCGGCGATACCGTTTTGGTCCAGGTGACCAAGGACCCCGTGGGACACAAGGGCGCCCGCCTGACCAGCCAGATCTCGCTGCCCGGCCGCTACCTGGTGTACGTACCCGGTGGTTCCATGACCGGCATCTCCCGCAAGCTGCCCGACGTCGAACGCAACCGCCTCAAGCGCATCCTCAAGGACCGCCTCCCCGAGCAGGCCGGCGTCATTGTCCGCACCGCCGCCGAGGGTGCTTCCGAGGAAGAGCTGACGCACGACATCAACCGGTTGCGCGCGCAGTGGGAGGGCATCGAGAGCCAGTCAAAGTCCACCAAGATCCTTGCCCCTGAGCTGCTCTATGGCGAACCGGACCTCACCATCAAGGTGGTCCGTGACGTCTTCAACGAGGACTTCTCCAAGCTGATCGTCTCGGGCGAGGAAGCTTGGGACACCATCGAGGCGTACGTTACCTACGTAGCGCCGGACCTGGTGGGCCGCCTCGAGAAATGGACCAAGGACCAGGACATCTTCGCTGCCTGGCGCATCGACGAGCAGATTCACAAGGCACTGGAGCGGAAGGTCTTCCTGCCCTCCGGCGGTTCGCTGGTGATTGACCGCACCGAAGCGATGACCGTGGTGGACGTCAACACCGGCAAGTTCACCGGCAGCGGCGGCAACCTCGAAGAGACGGTGACCAAAAACAACCTTGAGGCTGCCGAAGAAGTTGTCCGCCAGCTCCGCCTCCGCGATATCGGCGGCATCATCGTCATCGACTTCATCGACATGGTCCTCGAATCCAACCGCGACCTCGTTCTCCGCCGCATGGTGGAATGCCTGGGACGCGACCGGACCAAGCACCAGGTGGCCGAAGTTACGTCACTCGGCCTGGTGCAGATGACCCGTAAACGGATGGGCACCGGGCTCCTCGAAGTCTTCGGCGAGCAGTGCGAAGCGTGCGCCGGCCGCGGCGTGGTCACCTACGACGACCCCGTGGAGCACCGGCGTGCCAACATTGTGGCCGCCGAGCACCACGTCCAGCGGACCGACAGCCGGCCGGAAGCCCGTAGCGAAGGCCACCGCAGCGATGCTCAGCGCATCGACAACAACCAGCCCGGCGCACGCCCGGACCGCAAACGGCGGCGGGGCCGCGGCGGCCAGCAGC
>NZ_JBNHFF010000165.1:0-7546 GCF_059089965.1 Arthrobacter sp. SPT-J7 | reverse complement strand
GTGCAAGGGCGCCCGCCTCAACCCGGCTTCCCTGTCGGTACTCATCAACGGCAAGTCCATTGCCGACGTCGCAGCGCTCCCCATGCGCGACTGCGCTGACTTCCTGAACAACCTGGTGCTCACCGGCCGTGAGGCGCAGATTGCGCACCAGGTGCTCAAGGAAATTCAGGCGCGGCTGACCTTCCTGCTCGACGTCGGACTGGAATACCTGAACCTTGAACGGCCGTCCGCCACGCTCTCCGGCGGCGAAGCCCAGCGCATTCGGCTTGCCACCCAGATCGGCTCCGGTCTGGTGGGTGTCCTGTATGTCCTCGACGAACCCTCCATCGGGCTGCACCAGCGCGACAACCGGCGCCTGATCGACACCCTCACCCGGCTCCGGGACATGGGCAACACACTGATCGTGGTGGAGCACGACGAAGACACCATCCACGTGGCGGACTGGGTGGTGGACATCGGACCCGGCGCCGGCGAACACGGCGGCCAGGTGGTCCACTCCGGCTCATACAAGGATCTGCTGGAAAACACCTCGTCACTGACGGGCGACTACCTGTCCGGGCGCAAGAAGATCGAGGTTCCGAAGAAGCGCCGGAAGTATGATAAGAAACGTGAATTGAAGGTGGTCGGCGCCCGGGAGAATAACCTCCTCAACGTTGATGCCGCGTTCCCGTTGGGCCTCTTCACGGCCGTGACCGGCGTGAGCGGCTCCGGCAAGTCCACCTTGGTGAACGAAATCCTGTACAAGGTGCTGGCCAACAAGCTCAACGGTGCCAAGCAGGTGGCCGGCCGGCACAAGACCGTCCAGGGCCTGGAACACCTGGACAAGGTGGTGCACGTTGACCAGAGCCCTATCGGCCGCACGCCGCGCTCCAACCCTGCCACGTACACGGGCGTCTTCGACAACATCCGCAAGCTTTTCGCGGAGACCACCGAAGCAAAGGTCCGCGGCTACCTTCCGGGCCGGTTCTCCTTCAACGTCAAGGGTGGGCGCTGCGAAGCCTGCTCCGGTGACGGCACACTGAAGATCGAGATGAACTTCCTGCCGGACGTATATGTACCCTGCGAGGTGTGCCACGGTGCCCGGTACAACCGCGAGACCCTGGAAGTGCACTACAAGGGCAAGACCATCGCGGACGTGCTCAACATGCCGATCGAGGAGGGCGCGGAGTTCTTTGCCGCCTTTTCTCCGATTGCGCGCCACTTGAACACGCTTGTGGACGTAGGGTTGGGTTACGTCCGACTTGGCCAGCCGGCAACCACGCTGTCCGGCGGCGAGGCCCAGCGCGTCAAACTGGCGGCGGAACTGCAGAAGCGTTCGAACGGCCGCAGCGTCTATGTCCTGGACGAGCCCACGACGGGCCTCCACTTCGAGGACATCCGCAAGCTGCTGATGGTCCTGCAGGGCCTGGTGGACAAAGGCAACACGGTGATCACCATCGAACACAACCTGGACGTCATTAAGAGTGCCGACTGGATCGTTGACCTCGGTCCTGACGGTGGCTCGGGAGGCGGACAGGTCGTCGCTTCCGGTACTCCTGAGCAGCTGGCCAAGTCCACTACCAGCCACACTGCCACTTTCCTCGCAGAAATCCTGCCGTAAGGAGCGAAGTATTCCGTGGCGGGTATGCGAGTTTCAGGCATGCGTTCTGTCGTGAGAAACTAACCCGGTGACTCAAACAACAGTGCCCGTGATCTTTGACCTGGACGGCACTCTTGTCGACCCGGCCGGTGGGATAACAGACGGAATTGCTTCGGCCCTTCGCGGGCTGGGGCTTCCGGTTCCCGGCCAGGACCTGCTCGAAGCGATGATCGGCCCCAAGCTGAGTGACTCACTGCTCAACGTGGCCCAGGTACCGGCCGAGCTGCTGGATGACGTCATCCGCCGCTACCGCGAGTATTACGTGGCGACGGGAATCGCCCAGAGCCGGCTGTACCCGGGTGTCCGTGAGGTCCTGGAGTCCTTCAATGCCGCAGGCCGGCCCATCGCTGTGGCAACCCAGAAACCCCTGGGGCTGGCCCGCACGGTGCTGGAACACCATGGGATCGACGGTTTGTTCCATGGCATCCACGGATCGGCGGACAACGAGTCCGCAGTGGAAGGCGTTCCGCTGGGAAAGACGGAGATCATCGCGGCCGCCTTGAAAGAACTGGGTACGGAGCACGCGTTGATGGTCGGTGACCGGGCCCAGGATGTCGCCGGCGCCATTGCGAACGGCCTGGACTGCATAGGAGTCGCCTGGGGCTTTGCCCCGGATGGTGAACTGGAAACCGCGGGAGCCGTGGCTGTGGTGGAAACGGCTGCGGAGCTGGTTGCCACCATCGACCGGTTGCAGGCCATTCACACGGCCGCCATGAGCGAGGTGACGAACGATGGCACTTTTTGATGCTGTCCGCTGGACGACGCGAAGCCTGATCTCCGGTTCCTGCCGGCCCACCGTCGTGGGACTGGAAAACGTTCCCACCGACGGTCCGTTCATTGTGGCGCCCAACCACCTCTCCTTTTTTGACAGCGTCATTGTCCAGGCGCTGATGCCACGCCCCGTGGCCTTTTTCGCCAAAGCCGAGTACTTCACCACCGGCGGCGTCAAGGGCAAGGCCATGAAGTCATTCTTCGAGTCCGTGGGCTCCATCCCGGTGGAACGTGGTGAGCAGGCCGCCAGCGTCCAGGCCCTCAAGACCCTTCTGGACATCCTCGAGTCAGGCAAGGGCATAGGGATCTATCCGGAAGGCACCCGCTCCCGGGACGGCGTCCTTTACCGCGGACGCACCGGCGTGGGCTGGCTGGCGCTGACCACCGGAGCTCCGGTTATCCCGGTGGGCCTGATCGGAACGGAAAATCTCCAGCGCGCAGGCGAAAAGGGCGTCCGGCCGCAGCACTTCACCATGAAAGTGGGGGAGCCGTTGTACTTCGACAAGACGGGACCGGACCACTCGCTGCCGGCGCGCAGGCAAGTCACCGACCGCATCATGGACGCCATAGCCGAACTCAGCGGCCAGGAACGCTCCACCAGCTACAACCAGAGCAAGATCACCGAGTAGGAACCGCTTGACCAGCTGTTGAGGCCCGGAGGAGCGCTGGGAAGCCTCCTCGTGCAGAGGTACCGGTGCGCCTCAGTAGAATGGATAGGTGGCAAATCCAGCAAGTTACCGCCCCCAGACGGGCGAGATTCCCACCAACCCGGGGGTTTACCGGTTCCGTGACCCCAACGGGCGGGTCATCTACGTCGGTAAGGCAAAAAGCCTCCGCTCCCGGTTGAATTCGTATTTCGCCAACCCTGCCGGACTCCTGCCCAAGACCTATGCGATGGTCCACGCGGCCAGCAGTGTGGAATGGACCGTGGTCGGCAGCGAGCTGGAATCGCTGCAGCTGGAATACACCTGGATCAAGGAATTTAAGCCACGGTTCAACGTCGTCTTCCGGGACGACAAGACCTACCCCTACCTCGCGGTGACCATGGGCGAAAAGTACCCGCGCGTGCAGGTGATGCGTGGCGACCGGAGGAAGGGCACCCGCTACTTCGGCCCCTACACCGCCGGTGCCATCCGGGAAACCATGGACACGCTGCTCCGTGTCTTTCCGGTGCGCAGCTGCAGCGCGGGTGTCTTCAAGCGCGCCGAAGCAAGCGGCCGGCCCTGCCTGTTGGGGTACATCGACAAGTGCTCGGCACCCTGCGTGGGCCGGATTGCCCCGGAAGACCACCGCGCCCTTGCCGACGATTTCTGCGCTTTTATGGGCGGAGAGGCCAAGCGCTTCATCGCCAAACTCGAAAAGCAGATGGCGGAAGCGGTAGCCGAGCTGAATTACGAGCGGGCGGCCCGGCTGCGCGACGACATCGCTGCGCTGCGCAAGGTCTTCGAGCGGAATGCCGTGGTGCTGGCGGAAGACACCGACGCCGATATTTTCGCCCTGCATGAGGACGAACTGGAAGCCGCCGTGCAGGTGTTCCACGTCCGCGGGGGCCGGGTCCGCGGCCAGCGCGGCTGGGTGGTTGAGAAGGTGGAGGATTCCACCACCCCAGACCTCGTGGAACACCTCCTGCAGCAGGTCTACGGAGATGAGGGGCACGGCCACGGCAGGCTGCCCCGCGAAGTCCTGGTGCCGGTCGAGCCCAGCAACGCCGCGGAACTGACCGAGTGGCTGGGCGGTTTGCGCGGGGCCAAGGTTGACATCCGGGTACCGCAGCGCGGGGACAAAGCCGCCCTCATGTCCACTGTGCGCGAGAACGCCGAGCACGCATTGAAGCTGCACAAAACCCGCCGGGCGGGGGACATTACAGTGCGGTCGCAGGCGCTCCAGGAACTGCAGGAAGCACTGGACCTTCCGGTTCCCTTGCTGCGTATTGAATGCTTTGACGTCTCCCACGTCCAGGGCACCAATGTGGTGGCCTCGATGGTGGTAGTGGAGGACGGCCTCCCCAAGAAGTCCGACTACCGGAAGTTTTCCATCACAGGCGCCGCGGCCACCGACGATACTGCCGCCATGCACGACGTCCTGACCAGGCGGTTCCGCCATTACCTGCAGGACAAGTCGGCGCAGGTGGACGAAGCCGTGCTCAACTTGAGCGCCGAAGAAGCGGACTCGGTTGAACCCGGGCAGGTGGAGCCGGGGCAGCAGGAACCGGTTAGGGACGCCGCATTGCTGGACACCACCACGCCGGCGCCGCGCGCCAAGTTCGCCTACCCGCCGAACCTCGTGGTGGTGGACGGCGGCAAGCCCCAGGTCAACGCCGCCGCCCGGGCGCTGGCAGATCTGGGCATCGAGGACGTGTACGTTGTGGGCCTGGCCAAACGTTTGGAGGAAGTCTGGCTGCCGGAGAGCGACTTCCCGGTGATCCTGCCCCGGACATCCCAGGGGCTGTACCTGCTGCAGCGGATCCGCGACGAGGCCCACAGGTTCGCCATCTCGTTCCACCGGCAGAAGCGCGGGAAGGCCATGACTGTTTCCGCCCTGGACGGGGTGCCGGGCCTCGGCGCCTCCAAGCGCAAGGCTCTTTTGGCGCACTTTGGGTCTGTGAAGGGAGTCAAGGCGGCTTCCATGGCAGAACTTTCCGAAGCCAAGGGGATCGGGCCTGCCCTTGCCAGCGCCATCGTCAACCATTTCTCCGCCAGCGGACCGGAGGCAGCCACCGTACCCGCCATCAACATGACCACCGGTGAAGTCATCGAAACCTAGCAGACTCTGCTGAAACTTAGCGGAGTTCAAAGAATCTTAGCTAGGGTTGAGGGCGGGGTGCCGGCCGATGCGGCCCGCCCACAAACCAAGAGCAGAAACGGGGCGGACTTAATGGCAGACACAACGGCGGAATCCGGAGCAGGGCAGGACGGGATGCTCCCGGTCAAGCCGCTCGAAGCGGAACTGCTGGTGGTCACCGGGATGTCCGGAGCAGGGCGAAGCACAGCGGCTGACGCGCTTGAGGACCACGGCTGGTACGTCGTGGAGAACCTTCCGCCGCAGATGCTGGGCACCCTCGCCGAGCTCGTCTCCCACGCGCCCCAGTCCATTCCCCGGCTCGCAGTGGTCGTAGACGTCCGCAGCAAGGGTTTGTTCGCGGACATCCGCGCCGCACTCGGCGCACTGGCCGCCAGCGGCGTGACCTTCCGGGTCCTTTTCCTCGACGCCAGCGACGACGTCCTGGTCCGGCGGTTCGAACAGGGGCGCCGGCCTCATCCCCTGCAAGGCGGCGGCCGCATCCTCGACGGCATCGCCGCCGAACGCGACCTGCTGCAGGAACTGCGCGACAGCTCCGACGTCGTACTGGATACCTCGGGCTACAACGTCCATGGCCTCGCCACCGCCATTACCGAACTCTTCAGCGAAACAGGGCCCGTGGCCCTGCGGCTGAACGTAATGAGCTTCGGCTTCAAGTACGGCCTTCCCGTGGACTCAAACTACGTGGCGGACGTCCGGTTCATCCCCAACCCGCACTGGGTGCCGCAGTTGCGCCCGCACACGGGGCTGGACAAAGACGTCAGCGACTACGTGCTCGAAGCCGAGGGCGTCAAGAATTTCGTGGACCGCTATGTCATGGCACTGGAACCGGTGCTGGATGGTTACCGACGCGAGAACAAGCACTACGCCACCATCGCCGTGGGCTGCACCGGCGGCAAGCACCGCTCCGTGGCAGTCGCCGTCGAACTCTCCAAAAAGCTGGCCCAGTACCCCCGCGTCACGGTGACCACCACCCACCGGGACCTGGGCCGCGAGTAATGTCTCTTTTCACCGGTGCGCTGCCGCTGGTTCCGCCTGCCGGGACGGCGGCCACCCAGCAGGACAAGGGGCCGACTGTTGTTGCCCTGGGCGGCGGCCACGGGCTGGCCGCGTCGCTCTCGGCACTGCGCCTGCTCACCTCGGAGCTCACTGCGGTCGTCACGGTAGCGGACGACGGCGGTTCTTCCGGACGCCTGCGGGACGAGTACGGCGTCCTTCCGCCGGGGGACCTCCGGATGGCGCTGTCGGCCCTGTGCGACGACACCGACTGGGGGCGCACCTGGCGTGACGTGATGCAGCACCGCTTCCGCCCCGGAAAGGGACCCGGCGGCTCGCTCGATGACCATGCCACGGGCAACCTGCTGATCGTTACCCTGTGGGAGCTGCTGGGCGACGCGGTCGCCGGACTGCGGTGGGCGGGTGCGCTGCTGGGCGCCCGCGGACAGGTCCTGCCCATGTCCACTGAGCCGCTGACCATCGAGGGTGACGTCCGGGTCACTGCTCCCGACGGCACCTGGCAACTGGAGACCATCCGGGGACAGGCACGCTGCGCCGTGGCGGGCTCACTGGAGCAGGTGCGCCTCCTGCCCGAGGCAGCGCCCGCCTGCGCCGAAGCATTGAGCGCCATCGAGCTCGCAGACTGGGTGATCCTGGGGCCGGGCTCGTGGTACACCTCCGTGCTGCCGCATCTGCTGCTCCCTGAGATGCGGCAGGCATTGTGCCACACCCCCGCCAAGCGCTGCCTGACCATGAACCTGGCCACGGACACCAAGGAAACATCCGGCATGACGGCCGCCGACCACCTGCATGTCCTGCGGCGTTACGCACCTGGGTTCAACGTCGATGTCGTCCTGGCCGACCCCGCCTCAGTTCCCGACCGGCAGGAGTTCGAGAAGGCTGCCGCGATGATCGGCGCCGAGGTGGTCTTGGGTAAAGTAGGGGCGTCGGGCCGCCGACCCGTCCATGACCCCCTGCGTCTGGCCACGGCGTACAACGACATTTTTGGGAACAGTTAGGAAGGTGCCATGGCACTGACAGCATCAGTCAAGGAAGAACTGTCCCGTCTGGACATCAAGAAGTCATCAGTCCGCAAGGCTGAAGTCTCTGCCATGCTCCGCTTTGCCGGCGGGCTCCACATCATCTCCGGCCGGATTGTCATCGAGGCCGAAGTGGACCTGGCCTCGACCGCCCGCCGCCTCCGGGCCGCCATTTCGGAAGTCTATGGGCACCAGAGCGAGATCATCGTGGTTTCGGCCGGGGGACTGCGGCGCGCCAGCCGTTACGTCGTCCGGGTAGTGCGCGACGGCGAGGCGCTGGCCCGCCAGACCGGCCTCCTCG
>NZ_JBNHFF010000164.1:0-7558 GCF_059089965.1 Arthrobacter sp. SPT-J7 | reverse complement strand
TTCCGAGCAGTTGAAGGTGGTGCGGCAACGCCACACGCCTTCCTTGTCGTTGAGGATTTCCAGGCGCATATCGCCTGCGTCGTCGCGTGAATCAAAGATGAAACGGTGCGCGTTGACGATAGCTGCCGGACCGAAGTACTGGCCGTCCGTCCAGAACACCGGGCAGGACGACGTGCAGGCAGCGCACAGGATGCACTTGGTGGTGTCGTCGAAGCGCTCACGGTCCTCGGCGGACTGAAGGCGTTCCCTGGTGGGCTCGTGGCCCTTGTTGATCAGGAACGGCATCACCTCGCGGTAGGACTGGAAGAACGGCTCCATGTCCACAATGAGGTCCTTCTCCACCGGCAAACCCTTGATGGGCTCGACGGTGATGGGCTTGGAGGTGTCCAAATCCTTCAGGAGCGTCTTGCAGGCGAGGCGGTTGCGGCCGTTAATGCGCATTGCATCGGACCCGCAGACGCCGTGGGCGCAGGAACGGCGGAAAGAGAGGCTGCCGTCCGTTTCCCACTTGACCTTGTGCAGGGCGTCGAGGACACGGTCGGTGCCGTACATGGTGAGATGGAAGTCATCCCACGTGGCGTCCTCGGAAACCTCCGGGTTGTAACGGCGCACCCGCAGGTTCACATCAAACGTGGGGATTTCGCCACCACCGCCGACACCGGCAGGCAGTTCAATCTTTGAGGCTGGCTCAGCGGTTTCAGCGGTCATCTTAGTACTTCCTCACCATCGGCTCGTAGCGGGTAAAGACAACCGGCTTGGTGGCCAGCCGGATGCCGGCGATTGATTCCGCCGATCCGTCCGCCGGGGCGTGGTCGTCCTTGTACGCCATGGAGTGCTTCATGAATTTCTCGTCGTTGCGTTCCGGGAAGTCCTCGCGGAAGTGTCCGCCGCGCGACTCCTCACGGTGCAGGGCCGCCACGGTCATCACCTTGGCCAGTTCCAGCAGGAAGCCCAGCTCAACGGCCTCGAGCAGGTCAAGGTTGAAGCGCTTGCCCTTGTCCTGGACATTGATGCGCTTGTAGCGCTCCTCGAAGGATGCGATATCGCGCAGCACCTGGTTCAGGGTCTCCGCGGTGCGGAACACCTGCATGTTGGCGTCCATGGTGTCCTGCAGTTCCTTGCGGATCACGGCCACCTTTTCATCACCGGTACCGTTGCGGGCAATGTCCAGCAGTTCGGTGGTGTAGGCGATGGGGTTCTCCGGCAGCTCCACGAAGTCGGCCGTCTTGGCGTACTCAGCCGCAGCGATACCGGCACGCTTGCCGAACACATTGATGTCAAGCAGCGAGTTGGTGCCCAAGCGGTTGGAACCGTGGACGGAGACGCACGCGACCTCGCCGGCTGCGTACAGGCCGGGGACCACGGTGTCGTTGTCCTGCAGGACCTCGGTGGTGATGTTGGTGGGGATGCCGCCCATGGCGTAGTGCGCCGTCGGGAACACCGGGACGGGCTCCGTGTAGGGCTCAACACCGAGGTAGGTGCGGGCAAACTCGGTAATGTCCGGAAGCTTGGCATCGATGTGCGCAGGCTCCAGGTGGGTGAGGTCCAGGAGGACGTAGTCCTTGTTGGGGCCGCAGCCGCGGCCTTCGCGCACCTCGTTGGCCATGGAGCGGGCCACGATGTCACGGGGCGCCAGGTCCTTGATGGTGGGGGCGTATCGCTCCATGAACCGTTCACCCTCGGAGTTGCGCAGGATGGCGCCTTCGCCTCGGGCGGCTTCGGAAAGGAGGATGCCCAGGCCTGCCAGGCCGGTCGGGTGGAACTGGAAGAACTCCATGTCTTCCAGGGGGATGCCGCGGCGGAATGCGATGCCCATGCCGTCACCGGTGAGGGTGTGGGCGTTGGAGGTGGTCTTGAAGACCTTGCCGGCACCGCCGGAGGCGAATACCACCGACTTGGCCTGGAACACGTGCAGCTCCCCTGATGCGAGGTCGTAGGAGACCACGCCGGCAACGCGCTTCTGCTTGTACGGCGTGCCGTCCTCGCGGACTGCGTCCTCTTCCACCGTCAGCAGGTCCAGAACGTAGTACTCGTTGTAGAACTCCACGTTGTGCTTGACGCAGTTCTGGTACAGGGTCTGCAGGATCATGTGGCCGGTGCGGTCGGCGGCGTAGCATGCGCGGCGAACGGGGGCCTTGCCGTGGTCGCGGGTGTGGCCGCCGAACCGGCGCTGGTCAATCCGTCCTTCGGGCGTGCGGTTGAACGGCAGGCCCATCTTCTCCAGGTCCAGCACGGCGTCGATGGCTTCCTTGGCCATGACCTCTGCCGCGTCCTGGTCAACCAGGTAGTCGCCGCCCTTGACGGTGTCGAACGTGTGCCACTCCCAGTTGTCTTCCTCGACGTTGGCAAGGGCTGCACACATGCCACCCTGCGCCGCACCTGTGTGCGAGCGGGTGGGGTAGAGCTTGGTCAGTACTGCTGTGCGGGCGCGTTGACCGGACTCGATCGCGGCGCGCATGCCAGCGCCACCGGCACCGACGATGACGACGTCGTACTTATGGACCTGCATACCAGACGCTCTTTCTCTCAAAATTCGCAATAAAACAACGGGCGGGCGTTGCCCGCCCGGCAAAACAAGGCCCGCGGTTGTACCCGCGGGCCCGGGATGGTGCCGGTGCTAGGCAGGGCAGAATCCGCCAGGCAGGGGAACGCCGTCCACCACGGGGCAGGGATCGAAGGTGAAGATCACCAAGGTGCCCAGGACGATGATGACGACGGTGGCCGAGTAGAGGACCGTCTTCAGCCAGCGGCGGGTTGAATCCTTTTCGGCGTAGTCGTTGATGATGGTGCGTACGCCGTTGGTCCCGTGCAGCATGGCCAGCCACAGCATGGTGAGGTCCCAGAGCTGCCAGAACGGGTCGGCCCACTTGCCGGCCACGAAGCCGAAGTCGATGGCGTGGATGCCTTCGCCCACGAGGAGGTTCACAAAAAGGTGGCCGAAGATGAGGACCACCAGCACCACGCCGGAGAGCCGCATGAACAGCCAGGCGATCATCTCGAAGTTGCCCCGGCTTCCGCCGGTGCGGCGGTACTGGGGGGCGATGCGCCCGCTGCGCGGGCTCTCAATCGTTGCTGACATGGCTTAGTGACCTCCGAGCGCGAGGGACAGGTGGCGGATGGAGAAGGCGACCATGGTGACCACCCAGAGGCCCAGGACTGCCCAAAGCATCTGGCGCTGGTACTTGGCGCCCTTCTTCCAGAAGTCCACCGCGATGATGCGCAGGCCGTTGAAGGCGTGGAAAACGATGGCGGCGACAAGTCCGGTCTCACCCAGGGCCATCAGGGGGTTCTTGTAGGCACCGATCACCGCGGTGTAGGCCTCCGGGGACACCCGTACCAGAGAGGTGTCCAGGACGTGGACCAACAAGAAGAAAAAGATCACTACACCGGTAATACGGTGTCCTACCCAGGACCACATGCCTTCACGGCCGCGGTACAAGGTGCCAGCTGGTTTTGTCGGCACTGATAAACCTCCCTGCAACACAGCGGCGCTGGCATGAGATCCACGCGGGGGGAACGCCTGCTGCGAGAGCACTCGTAGCTCAGGGCCTAAATCTAGGCTCCGCTAACAGCTTATTCAATTTAGGAACTCCTTGGTGCCCAGCAGTGGCAAGGATTCTGCCTATTAATGAGATAAACACCACAGTCGGTGCCTGCGCATCCGCTGGACTGTGTGACGTAGCTGGTGCCCGGAGGGGGCCGTTATGGCCCGTCGGCTAAAGTAGGCCTTGATGAGTACAGACAAAGTGACAAGCCCGGCTTCACCCATTGACCGCTTTATCGCGGTGATCCCGGCAGGCGGAGTGGGGACCCGCCTCTGGCCCCTGTCGCGAGCCGCAGCTCCCAAATTCCTGCACGATCTCACCGGTTCGGGCAGCACCTTGCTGCGCGCCACCTACGACCGGCTGCACCCGCTTGCCGGAAGCCGTGTACTGGTGGTTACGGGCAAGGCCCACCGTGAAGCGGTGTGCCGGCAGCTTCCGGAACTTCAGGATTCGGACCTGGTCCTGGAGTCCGAGCCCAAGGATTCCGCCGCGGCCATCGGCCTTGCCGCCGCCATCCTCCACGAGCGCGATCCGGACACCATCATGGGGTCCTTTGCCGCCGACCAGGTGATCAGCCCCGACCGCCTTTTCCAGGAAGCAGTGCGGGAGGCGATCCACACAGCTGCCGCCGGCAAGATTGTGACCATCGGCATCAAGCCCACCCACCCGTCCACCGGATTCGGCTACATCCGTTCCGGTCAGGACCTGCACATCGAGGGCGCGCCCAGTGCCCAGGATGTGGTGGAGTTCGTGGAAAAGCCGAACGAGGAAGTGGCCCAGCAGTACGTGGACAGCGGCAACTACGTCTGGAACGCGGGCATGTTTGTGGCGCCGGTCGCACTGCTGCTCAAGCACCTTGAAGCCAACCAGCCCGAACTGTTCCAGGGCCTGCAGGAAATCGCCCGTGCTTGGGACACCCCCGCCCGTGATGAAGTGACAGCCCGGGTGTGGCCCACGCTGCCCAAGATTGCCATCGATTACGCCGTGGCCGAACCTGCCGCCGAAGCCGGGGACGTCGCCGTCGTACCTGGCTCCTTCCGCTGGGACGACGTCGGCGACTTTGCTTCCGTGGGCAGGCTCAACAGTGCCAAGGAAGTGGACGACGTCACGGTGCTGGGGGAGGGCGCGCGCGTCTTCACCGAGAATTCCAGCGGTGTGGTGGTCACCGACACCAAACGCGTCATCGCACTGATCGGGATCCAGGATGTTGTCATCGTGGACACCCCCGATGCGCTGCTGGTAACCACCATGGCCAACTCGCAGCGGGTCAAGGCAGCGGTGGACGCGCTGAAGGCCAGCGGGGATACCGACGTTCTCTGAGGCGGCGCGGTCCCGGGATGTAACGCGGAGACCGCGATGGCTTGGATTCCAGCGACCCTCGCTAGAGTGAAGCAGTGCGCAATTACACTACGGAAGCCGAGCCCACCGCCCTGGTGGCTCCCTGGCTTGAGCCGCTCCTGCCGGAACTGATCGATTTCCGCCGGGACCTGCATGCGCACCCGGAACTGTCCTTTAAGGAATTCCGCACTACGGACAAGCTGGCTGACAGGCTCGAAGCTGCAGGCCTCAGCCCGCGCCGGCTTGATGGCACCGGTCTCACCGTGGACGTCGGGGAGGGGCCCATCGCCACTGCCCTCCGCGGCGATATTGATGCGCTGCCCATCATCGAGGAAACGGGCTTGCCCTTTGCCTCGAAGAACCACGGCGTCACCCACGCGTGCGGCCACGACGTGCATACCACCACCATGCTGGGGATCGCCCTGGTGCTGCACCGGATGCATCAGGAGGAGCCGCTCGGCGCCACTGTCCGCATCATCTTCCAGCCCGCAGAGGAAACCATGCCGGGCGGCGCGCACTCGTGCATTGAACAGGGTGTACTGGATGGGGTTCCCCGGATCCTGGCCCTGCATTGTGATCCGCGCATCGAAGTGGGGAAGATCGGCACGCGCATAGGTGCCATCACCTCGGCTTCGGACACCATTCGGATCGAACTCTCCGGCCGTGGCGGCCACACGTCCCGCCCGCACCTGACCGAGGACCTCGTGTTCGCCCTGGCGCAAATCGCCGTCAATGTTCCCGCCGTCCTGTCCCGCCGCGTGGACGTCCGCAGCGGAGTGTCAGTGGTGTGGGGCCAGATTTCGGCCGGCTCCGCCCCCAATGCCATTCCCGGCACCGGCTACATGGCCGGGACCATGCGCTGCCTGGACCGCGAGGCATGGCACGCCGCCGGTGAACTGCTCGATGAGGTGGTCCACCAGGTGGCTGCCCCATACGGCGTTGATGTCCGCCTCGAGCACACCAGGGGAGTGCCGCCGGTAGTGAACTCCGAGCACGAAACGGCCATTATCGAAGCATCCGCCCGTGCCGAAATTGGCGAAAGCGCCGTGGTGCTGACCCCGCAATCCATGGGCGGGGAAGACTTCGCCTGGTTCCTCGCCGAGCTGCCGGGCGCCATGATGCGGCTTGGCACCAAGACCCCCGGCGGCGAGGAATACGATCTTCACCGCGGCGACTACATTTTGGACGAACGGGCCCTGGGCCTTGGCATCCGGGTCCTCACAGCTGCGGCGCTGCGCACCGTCCGCGACCTTTAGTCCCCACGGCGCGGGGCGCCGTCGTACTTCATTGGCCCGAGCGGCAATCACAGCGGAGCCAACACCGGCAGGATGCTGATCCGACTCCAGACCCGGTAACAGCGGCCGGAACAAGGAGGGGTGCCCCGTCAGGGAGCGGCACCCCTACTGGTTGGTAACAACTTGTCAACAATCTCCGGAAACGGGTCCCGCTGTGCTATTGGGACGTGTCGCAGGCCACTAAAGTAGGTGCCATCAGTGCGCTCAGGCGCAGTGCTGCGGACCTCAGTGACAACAGAATTTCAGTGCAGAAACGGACACTCATTGAATTCAAGCCGTAGCACCACTCTCTTCATCCTGGAGGAAAATTGAAGTCATCACTGCGTGCACACTTCAAGCGCGGTTCAATGGCCGGCCTTGCTACCGTCAGTGCTTCTGCCCTTCTGTTGACCGCCTGCGGCGCAGCCCCTGAAGCCGGAAGCACCTCGTCCGCCGGAGCCACCGACTACACCGGCTGCATTGTTTCCGACTCCGGCGGGTTCGACGACCAGTCCTTCAACCAGTCCTCCTACGAGGGCCTGAAAAAGGCTGAAGCCGACCTGGGCATCAAGGTGAACCAGGTGGAGTCCAAGACCAACAACGACTTCGAGCCCAACCTGCGCGCCATGGTCACCGCAGGCTGCGACCTCACCGTCACTGTTGGCTTCCTCCTCGGCGACGCGACCAAAGCGCAGGCAACGGCCAACCCGGACAGCCACTTCGCAATTGTCGACTTCAGCTACGAGACACCCATCGCGAACGTCAAGCCGATCATTTACGACACTGCACAGGCAGCGTTCCTCGCGGGCTACCTTGCCGCCGGAACCACCAAGACCGGCACGGTGGCCACCTTCGGCGGCATCAAGATCCCCACCGTGACCATCTTTATGGATGGCTATGCCGATGGCGTGAAGTACTACAACGAGCAGAAGGGCAAGGACGTCAAGCTCCTCGGCTGGAACAAGGACGCGCAGGACGGCAGCTTCACGGGCGACTTCGAGAAGCAGGACGTGGGCAAGCAGCTGACCCAGAACTTCCTGGACCAGGGCGCCGACATCGTGATGCCGGTCGCCGGGCCCGTAGGCAAGGGCGCTGGTGCTGCCCTGAAGGAAGCCAAGGCCGCGGGCAAGGACGTCAAGCTGATCTGGGTTGACTCCGACGGCTACCTCACCGCTCCGGACTACAAGGACATCATGCTGTCCTCCGTCATGAAGACGATGGGTGACGCCGTGGAAGCCGTGGTGAAGGACGACAAGGACGGCAAGTTCAGCAACACCCCGTACGTGGGCACCCTGGCCAACGAAGGTGTACAGCTGGCTCCGTTCCACGACCTCGAATCCCAGGTTCCCGCCGAGCTGAAGAGCGAGCTGGACCAGATCAAGAAGGACATTGTGGACGGCA
>NZ_JBNHFF010000163.1:0-7563 GCF_059089965.1 Arthrobacter sp. SPT-J7 | reverse complement strand
GCTTCACCAATCCACGGTTCCACAAAGGTGAGCTGTCGCGTGACGGCAAGATGACGCACTCCATGCCTGAGACGGCCGAAGAAGTGGCCCGAGTGGACGGGATTTCCCGTGAGGACGCCGACGCCTTCGCCGTACGCTCGCACCAGCGCTCCCTTGACGCCACGGCTGCCGGCCGGTTCAAGGACGAAATCGTCCCGGTCACCGTCAAGACCCGGAAGTCTGAGCATGTTGTGGACACGGACGAGGGCCCCCGGGCTGACACCACCATGGACGTCCTGGCCGGGCTGAAGCCGGTGGCGAACGGCGGCACAGTAGTCACGGCCGGCAACTCGTCGTCCCTCAACGACGGCGCGTCAGCCATCATCGTTGCCTCGGAAGCGGCCATCGAACGGCTGGGCCTGACACCCCGCGCACGCATCATTGATGGTGCCTCGGCCGGTTGCGAGCCGGAAATCATGGGTATCGGCCCGGTGCCGGCCACGCAGAAAGTCCTGAAGCGGAGCGGCCTCAGCGTCGGTGACCTCGGCGCCGTCGAACTTAATGAAGCGTTTGCCACGCAATCCCTTGCCTGCATCCGCCGCCTGGGCCTGGAACCGGACATCGTGAACAACGACGGCGGTGCCATCGCTTTGGGGCACCCGCTGGGTTCCAGCGGCGCCAGGATCGCCATCACCCTGCTGGGCCGGATGGAGCGTGAGGACGCGGGGATCGGGCTGGCCACCATGTGCATCGGCGTGGGCCAGGGCACCGCCATGCTGCTGGAGAAGGTCTGATGCCGGGCGCCGTGGATCTGGCGTCGGAAAAGTTCCATGCGCTGTTGGTGGAGGAACGCGGCGACCGCGTGGTGGTGCTCCTCAACCGGCCCGAAGTCCGGAATGCCATCGACCAGCAGATGGTGGATGAGCTCCATGTCGTCTGCACAGCCCTTGAGCAGAACCCGAAGGTACTGATCATCGCAGGCGTGGACGGTGTGTTTGCCTCCGGAGCGGACATCGCACAGCTGCGCGAGCGCCGCCGGGACGATGCCCTGCAGGGAATCAACTCCACCATCTTCGTCCGGATCGCCAAGCTGCCCATGCCCGTGATTGCCGCTCTGGATGGATATTGCCTGGGCGGCGGGGCGGAACTCGCCTACGCGGCTGACTTCAGGATCGGCACCGCGAACGTCCGCATCGGCAACCCGGAAACTGGGCTGGGCATCCTCGCCGCGGCCGGGGCCAGCTGGCGGCTGAAGGAGCTGGTGGGGGAGCCGGTGGCGAAGCAGATTCTGCTGGCCGGGCGGGTGCTTGGGGCCGAAGAAGCCCTGGCGGTGAACCTCATCAGCGAGATCCATAGCCCGGCCGAGCTTCTGGACGCCGCGCAGAATCTGGCGGACAGGATCGGCCGGCAGGATCCGCTGGCCGTGCGGATCACCAAGTCGGTGTTCCATGCACCGGCAGAAGCGCACCCGCTGATCGACCAACTGGCCCAGGGCATCCTCTTTGAATCCGAGGCGAAGTTCGATCGGATGCAGAGGTTCCTGGACAAGAAACCCAGCAAGGACAACAACAGCGCCGGCGTGAATGCCGGCGCCAAGACCGGAGAGAAGAATCCATGAGCACACCCCCACCAGCCCCCGGCCTCCCGTCACACGTTGGTGTCCTGGGCGGCGGCCGCATGGGTGCCGGAATTGCGCACGCCTTCCTGGTGAAGGGTGCGGACGTGCTGGTGATCGAGCGTGACCAGCAGTCTGCCGAGGCAGCCCGGGAACGGGTGGAAGCGGCCGCAGCCAGGAGCATCGAGCGCGGTGCCGTCAACGCCAACCTGGACGAGCTCGTTTCCCGGCTTACGGTGGATGTGGACTATGACGCTTTCAAGGACCGGCACCTGGTGGTAGAAGCTGTGCCGGAAGACTGGGACCTGAAGGTCACAGCGCTGCGCGGCATCGAGGAGCGGCTGGCGGACGATTCTTGCCTGGCGTCAAACACCTCGTCCCTGTCCGTGAACGGCCTGGCCGGGGAACTGAAGCGGCCGGAGAACTTCCTGGGCCTGCACTTCTTCAACCCGGTGCCGGCGTCCACCCTGATCGAGGTGGTGCTCGGCGAACGCACGTCTCCCGGGCTTGCCGCCGCGGCGAAAGGGTGGGTGGAGGCACTCGGCAAGACCGCCGTCGTCGTCAATGACGCGCCGGGCTTCGCGTCCTCACGTCTCGGCGTTGCCATCGCGCTGGAGGCGATGCGCATGGTGGAGGAGGGGGTGGCATCCGCCGAGGACATCGACGCCGCCATGGTCCTTGGCTACAAGCACCCCACCGGGCCGCTTCGAACCACGGATATTGTCGGGCTGGACGTCCGGCTCGGCATTGCCGAGTACCTGCACTCCACGCTGGGCGAGCGTTTCGCGCCGCCGCAGATCCTGAAGGACAAGGTGGCCAGGGGGGAACTCGGACGCAAGACCGGCAAGGGCTTTTTTGACTGGACCAGTTAGGACCGCCGGCTAGTCGAAAAAACCCACAATGTAGCCGACAAAATACAGGAGCGACAGGAGCACCACTGCCGCAATGGCTGCAATCACGAAGAACTGCGTACTTCTCTTGGTGCCGTGCTCGTCATGGCCCTGGGTGGTGTTCGTGGAGGCTTCGCCCGGCGGCGTTTCCCCCGGCGGTACTCCGCCACCCGGCTCCAGGCCAGTGAGCTTGTCGTCTTCCGGGTCCGGATTGTGTCCTGACACGTTTATCTCCCTCGTTTGCAGTCCTGGTGCTTTCCCAGCGTAACCGGCCCGGGTGGTTGGACCTAGGCTGGTGCAGTGACCTTCCTTGAACCCCTTACCCTGACGGGCCGGTATGTAACCCTGGAGCCGCTTAGCCCGGACCATCACGACGGACTGGTGGATGCTGCCCGGGACGGTGAGCTGTGGCGCCTCTGGTACACGTCCGTGCCGTCGCCGGATGAAATGGCCGCGGAGATTCAGCGGCGGCTCGCCCTGCAGGAGCAGGGTTCGATGCTGCCGTTCACGGCCCGGCTGACCGCTCCGGCCACTGGCGGCCCCGGCAGGATCATCGGAATGACCACCTACATGAATGTCGACGCCGGCACTCCCCGTGTGGAGATCGGCTCCACCTGGAACGCCGCCTCGGCGCAGGGGACCGGAACCAACCCTGACTCCAAGCTGCTGCTCCTGCAGCACGCATTTGAGGTTCTTGGTTGCCCGGCCGTGGAGTTCCGGACGCACTGGCTCAACCACCAGTCGCGCGAGGCCATTGCCCGGCTGGGGGCCAAGCAGGACGGTGTGCTCCGCAACCACTCCAGGACACGCGACGGTATCCTGCGCGACACCGTGGTGTTCTCCATCCTCGAACACGAGTGGCCCATGGTCCGTGCCGGGCTCGAATACCGGCTGGCCCGGCGCGGGTAGGGCTGGGCTGCGAAAGCCGACGGACGCCGTCGTACTGCTGCAATTCCCCTGATGGCTCTCCTTCGAACGACGACGGCCACGAATTCGGTGCAGGGAGCTTAACGCCACCGTATCCCTCCTGACCCAGCTGGTAACGGGTTGGCTGTACCCCACTTCGGCCGGCCTATGTCCGATAGAGGTGCGACTGATGTGAGTCTTGTGGTTAGCTGTGCGGATGAACAGAGCTGGCGGGCCCATGGACTGGGATGGTGCTGTCAATGCCTGGCATGTGGCCGGCGGTGTTTACCGGATGGGGCGTCGGGAGTGGCTGACGGAGGTTGGCTGGCGGCAGGCGTACCGCGACGGCGTCCGCACCGTCATCGATCTTCGTAACGCTGCTGAAGCCCGGCGCCGGGACACCGATCCCCTCGTGGGGAACTCGGCCCTGGCCGGGATAACCGTGGTTTCCGCGCCCACGGAAGAACCGGACGATCCGCGCTTCACAGCGATTTCCGGCCCCTACCTCAACGACCCAGCCTTCTATGCGGATAACGCCCGACTGTTCCCCCAGAGGCTGGCCGGAGTCTTCCGTGAACTGGCCGCAGCTTCGCAGCGCGGCCACGTGGTGCTTCATTGCGCCGCAGGCAGGGACCGCAGCGGAATGGTCGCAGCCATGGTGCAGGACCTGGCAGGTGACTCGGACCGGGACATCGCCGACGGCTACCGGCGTGCCGCCCGGGGCATCAACGAGCGCTACCGTACCCACGGCCCGCCGCACGAGCGGGAACGCTACGTTGAGGAAGCCGAGTTGGTGCCGCTGCTGGAGCAGCGCGGCGACGCGGTGGTGGAGTTTGTACGGAACCTCGACACGCGCTCCTTCTTGCTGCGGAACGGCCTTAGGACCGCAGAGCTGGACGCTGTGCTGGCCCTGTGCGGAGCCGGGGTGTCCCAATGAGCGCCGACAACCGGATGAACGCCGGCACCCTGCGGCGCTTCCTTGCCGCCGGGGCGGCAGCGGGAGTATTGGCATCTTCTGCTTTTGCCGTAAGTCCGGTCTGGGCGGCGGACAAACCCGAGCTGCCCGAGCCCCCTGCCGCCGCCACTGATGCACATCATTCCGGCCTGTCTGCGGCTGCCCTCGAGGAAGCTGTCCTGCGTGATCTGGGAATGACTCCGGCGGAATTTGCTGCAGCGGGCAAGCTGGGTATCGAGGCAGCAGAGACGGCCAACCGGCTGCGGGACGTGCCTGGATATTTTGGGATACAGCTGAAGGACGGGCAGATTGTGGTGTCGGGCTCCGGAACGGAGCTGCTGGCGGAAGTTGCTGTGCTTGCACGGACCGTCCCGGCCGTTGCACTGGAGGACGCCCCCGCTTCGGTGACGACCGAGGAACCTGGCGATGACATTGCGCCGAGCCAGGGCAGCGAGTTGGCGGTCAGTGTGGAGCAGTTGTTCCAGGCGTATATCCGTGAAGTGGGCACGGAGGGCCTGCAGGCCGTGGTGGCCTCGGGCGGGAAGTTTGTTATTCGGACCGGTGGCGTCAATTCGCCGGAAGCGGCGTCGGATCTCGCTGCAGGCAGCACCGCTGAGGCTGGCTCGGCGACTGGCGGTTCAACGGCTGCCACTGCCCCCACGGGCCCCGGCAAGAAGTCCCCGTCAGAGTTCGTGTCCCGGTTCGCCAATGTCAAGCTCGACGGCGGCACTCCGCTCACGCCTGAGGCCGACGTTCCCGGGGGAGTTGGCTATATCGCCGATACTGGTTGGGTCTGTTCCACTGGGTTTTCTGCTTTCGACCCCGCTGGCCTCCCCGCCGTTCTCACCGCGGGCCACTGTGCCTCCGACGGCACGGCAGAAACGGCAACACTGGAATTCCGGTTCACCCAGACAGGGCTCCTGGGCAGGTTCGGCTTCAGCCAGTTCGGCGGCCCCGGTAACTCGTGGGTCCTCGACCCTGACAGCCCAATCGGCCCGGACAACACTGCCCTTACGGACCCCGGCAACGTGGGAACCGATATCGCCGTCGTTGGATCCCTCCGTCCCGGCCTGGACCCGCTTCCGGCAGCCAGCACCTGGGGCGACGCCTCGCAGCCCGAACCTGACGTCAAGATCATTGGTACGGCCGATCCGGTCGCCGGCATGCCTGTGTGCCGTTCGGGCAGGACATCCGCCTGGTCCTGCGGCACCGTCGATGCAGTGGGGATTTTTGTGGTTCCAGGTCCCGGTTACGCATCGGATCCAGCTGACCTCAGGGCCTTCAACGGCTTCCTGTCTTACGGCGTCCAGTCCAGCGGAGGTGACTCCGGCGGGCCCTACGTCAGCGGAAACTACGCTGTGGGAACTCATGCTGCCGGGGATACACCCGATGAGTTCGGCAACGTGATCCAGAACTTTGCCGTCGGTGCCACCCTCACTGAAAGCCTCGCCGTACTGCCCGGGTACCAGCTGGAGCTGTTCCTCAACAAGCCGGTGGTGACGTCACCGGAGCCGGGCGCCACGTATGACGCTGGCCAGGTCATCAGCGGCACCGTACCCGCAGTACCGGCCACGGCGGTTGCCGCCGGGTCGAAAGTCCGCATAGCCATTGAGGGGCAGGAACCCTTCGAGGTCCCCGTCAATGCCGACGGCAGCTGGGGCTTTTCAGCCCCTGAGGGGAAGGAGCCGCTCCGTTTGACGGCCGAGACGGTCAACGGGTTCAGTGTCTCCGGAGCCAGCAGCTTCGGGTTCGCCCCTGCTGTGCCGGCTGTCCCGGCCCCGCTGGTACGGCCGGCCCCGGCGGCCAACCCGCCCCCCGTCGTTGTGACCCCGCCCGCCGTCGTGGTGACCCCGCCCGCCGTCGGCGTGACCCCGCCCGTGAACGCGCCTCCCGCTGACCTCGCCAATACCGGAAGCACCGGCGACCGCAGGGATACCGGCAATCTTGCCTATACCGGGCCGTCCGCGCTTTTCCCGGCGGCAGGTGCTGCGGCAATCGCGATCGTCGTCGGTGCCGTGCTGATGGCGCTGGTGCGCCGTCGGACGCCTCAGAGCCGACGCTGAGGTTTCGCTTAAGCTCGACCACCGGTAGCGAACGGGTTCAATAGATTGCACAGACGGATCATCTTTTGTGGCGGCGCATCAGCAGGTTGGTGATGCGCATGGTGCAGAGCCGCTGGCCGGCCTCGTTGGTGATGACTACCTCGTGCGTGGTGAGAGTCCCGCCCAGATGGATGGGGGTGGCGGTGATGGTTACCTGGCCCTCCCGCGCCGAGCGGTGGTGGGTGGCGGAGACGTCCACACCCACCGCCGTCTTGCCCATGGTGCTTGCGTGGATCACGGCGGCCCAGGACCCCACCGCTTCGCCTACGGCCAGGGATGCTCCGCCGTGCAGCAGTCCGAAGGACTGCCTGTTGCCCTCCACAGGCATAGTGGCCACCACACGCTCCACCGACTCCTCCAGGATCTTCACGCCCATCTTCTCGTCAAGCTCACCGAGGGTAATCTTCCACAACTCGTGCGCGTCAGGGTGGTTGTCCACAGCTGCATCCTTCGGTGACGGGGCGCTCATCTGCTCTCCTTCTGGGTGGCTATTTCAAGCCCGGGCCTTCTAGTGTGCACCACGGCCTTTCATGTATGGTGAATATATTACCGAACGGACGGTCAGTAATCACTGGCCGCCTTTGTATGCCCTTGTTGGAAGGACCCGTCAACGATGACCACCACCGCCACAGCTCCCCAGGCCACGGTCGACACCGTGGAGACAGTGCCCAGCTTCATCATGGATGCGTGGTGGACGCCCGACGACGGTTCCACGGGTTCCGCTGTCCCCGTACGCGACGCGAGCACCGGCGAGATCCTGGCCAAGGTGAGCACGGAGGGGCTGGACCTTTCCGCCGTCGTCGATTACGGCCGCACCACCGGGCAGGCGGAACTTGGCCAGCTGACCTTCCACCAGCGCGCGCTCAAGCTCAAGGAGCTGGCGCAGTACCTCCATGCGCGCCGCGAACACTTTTACTCATTCTCGGCCCAGACCGGCGCCACCAAGGTCGACTCAATGATCGACATCGACGGCGGCATCGGCGTCCTGTTCACGTTCGGCTCCAAGGGCCGGCGTGAACTGCCCAACTCGCAGGTGGTGGTGGACGGGCCGATGGAGGTCCTGTCCAAGGACGGCTCCTTCGCCGGTGAGCACATCTACACCCGCATTCCGGGCGT
>NZ_JBNHFF010000162.1:0-7591 GCF_059089965.1 Arthrobacter sp. SPT-J7 | reverse complement strand
AGCCGCCGCAGGCTGGGAGCATGGGCGCGCAAAGCAGCTTCAAGTGCCGCTATCCGGGCGCCGGTTACCTCCTGGTAAGCGCCTTCTGCCCTCGGACCGCTGCCGCCGGTGCTCCCTCCAGGCACGCCCGCTGCCGCCGGCGGGCCGTATTGTCGGCGTTCAAAGTCGGAGGTCAAAGCTGCGGCGGCCCGATGGGCGGCATCGTCAAGTCCTCCCGGGTCCCCCAGCAGCCCGGATTCGCGGAGACGGGCGCTATAGGCGCGCGGGGTCTCGCTCGGCTTCGGCGGTATGCCGTAGTCCGTCCCCAGGTCCACCATTTCGCTCCAGGCCAGCGCCGCGGCCGTCCCTGGTGCAGCCGGTCGGAGCCGCCGGGCCCGGATTCCTGTCCTGGCCAGCCGCGGCGCTGCGGCGAGAAGAACTGCCCCCAGGACACCGCCCAGGCCCAGAAGCAAAGGCAGAACCTGCACGCCGGCTTCAGCGCCTTGGCCTCCACCCGGAGCAGGCAGGGGAGCGGCGCTGGGTGCCGGAGCGGGTGCCGGCGTGGCATCCGGGACAAGGTCGTCGTTGTTTTCGAGGGCACCCGGGGCCGAAAAGGCCGATGTCTCCGTGGCGTAGTCAGGCACGACCCCACGGGACGGTGTGGGCTCAAAAGGCACCCAGCCCAAACCCTGGAAGTACAGTTCCGGCCAGGCATGGGCATCCCTCGCATCCACCTCGTATTCGGGCAGCGCACCCTGGCCGGCCACGGAAACAGTGGCACCGGTCAACCTGCCGGGGGCGTAGCCCACCGCAATCCGGCTGGGAATCCCTTCGAGCCGGGCCATCACGGCCATCGCGGAGGCGTAATGGATGCAATAGCCGCTCTTCTGTTCCAGGAAGTCAGCCAGGACCGAAAGCCCGTTTCCGTCGTATCCGCCCTGCACCGGTGACTGCAGGGAGTAGGTGAACTCCGCGGAGCGAAGGTACTTCTGGATGGCCATCGCCTTCTCGTACGGCGTTGCACCGGTCCCTGCCACCGTGCCGGCTGTGGTCCGGACGATATCGGGCACGTTGCCCGGAATTCTGGTGAAGTCCTCGGAGATGCCCTGCACGTTTGCAGAGGATTCGGCCAGGAGCCCGGCCGTCAGCCTTGGAATGGAGGACGTGACCAGGTACTCCTGCCGCCGGGAGGTGGTATCCGTCCCTTTGATGCTCAGGGTGGCGGGATCCCAGGTCCAGCGGCCATCAAGGCCCCGCACTGATTCCGGCGGGTACGGTGCCGGCAGGTACGGGCTGGTGAAGCTTCCGGCATCTATTGCCGTAACCAGCGGCTGCTGTTCGTCCGCGAGAACCGTATAGCCGGGATCGATCTGGCTGCCAAGGGGGCGCCGGGACGCGTTGCGGTCATCCGGGCCCCAGGAGTCGCCGTCGAAATGGTCCACAGTGACAGACCGCAGGTAAAGCGGGGCGGTGGAATTGGTGGCGTACGTGATCCGTCCCGTCCCGGCAGGGGTGCGCAGGCTGTTGCCCAGGGTGATCATCGGGTTCAGGCCAGTGGAGGTGCCCCAAGGATTGAGCCGGGAACCCTGCGGGAACGTGCCCTGGTCGAAGCCGGGGATCGCCATCGGCACCAGCATGGTTGCCACCAGCGCCACCGACCCCGTCAAAGCAGCCCGCCGGACCTGGCCAGGGTTCCGGGCGGAATCGACCGGGGTGCGGGCATCCGGGACAAACCACTGGCTGCAGGCCAGGATCATCAGGTACCCCGCGACGGCGGCCGTAAAACCCCAAAAGCCGACGCTCTGGGGCTTGATCATGGCGGGCACCACGAGGATGGCCAGCAGCCCCGCGCCCGTGGCGGCAGGCATGCCCAGCGGAACGGCGAGCGCGTCAACGAGGATGACCGCCAGGCCCAGGACTGCGCAGATCACCATAACGATGCCCACGTTGGGGGCCACGGGAGCTGTTTCGGAGAGTACTGTTTCGCTGGCCCGGCGGATCAGCCGGTCCAGCTCGCCCAGGCTGCCCCCGGTGGGGATGATGCCGGCAACACTGGAGCCTCGGAAGAACGTCAGGGTCAGGACGGCGCCAAGGGCAAGGAACCCGCCGGCAGTGACCAGCAGGGGCTGTGCCCTGGCCGAACGCAGGGCGGCCAGGGTGAAGCAGACCACCAGCACGGTGGTGAGAACTGGCCAGTACCAGCCCCAGCCCCGCAGGACTCCGTTCAGTGACAGGGCTGCCCCGGCCACTGCCACGGCAATGGAGCCCGCCATCATCCAGGGGTAGGCCCCCACACGGGTTCGCCCTGCCGGGTTCCCTGCGGGCGGCGCGGGTTGCCGGTCCGTTCCCGAACTCCTGGGTGGCGCAATGGTCATCCTGCCACCTCCGCTCCCCGCCGGACCTCCGTTGCCGGCGTTTCGGGCAATGGGACGTCCTGGTCGAACTGGTTCCACGCCGCTGCGACCGATACTGACGGCGGCACCGCGGCAGCCCGCCAGCCGCCCTGCCGGAGCTTCTCGAGTGCGTCCTCGTATTCCGCGGGCCGATCAGTGATAACGATGGCAAAGGCGTTGGTGCCATACCCGGCGGCCGGGGCGAGGGACAAAGCGTCCAGCGGTGAGATCTTTCCCAGGACAGCGATCAGGGGACCCCGCATGCGGTGCGCCGATAACTTGTCCATCAGGTTGTCGTGAAAGGGCGGGGGTCCGGAGTCCTGGTGCCCGTGCGATTCCCGGAGGCCCAAAATGTCCCGGCGCCCGGAGTCGCGGCGGGCGTGCGGGCCGGTGAGTTGGATTGCTGCCAGGCTTTCGGCGATGGACTGGAGCCCGGACCCCCCGCTGTACTCCTCCACCTCGGGTTCGGGAGCGGAGGGCGAACTGAGGAACGCAGGTTCCCCGCGGGCGTCCAGCAGGCGCAGGGCGTGATTGCGCTCGGCCAGGTGGGCGCTGATGGACATGGCGGCAACAACGGCCCACTCAAAGGTTTCGCTGCTGATCATGGAATGGCCGTCCTGGGCTGCACTTCCTGCCGGCAGCGCCCCGGGACCGCCGGAGAAGGCGGTGAACCTATGGTCCAGGATGATGGTGGCTTCGGGCGTTGTTACGGATTCCTCCTGCCGCACCATCAGGGAACCATGGCGCGCGGTAGCGGCCCAGTGCACCCGGCGCATCGGGTCGCCGTGGCGGTATTCGCGGGTCATCACGTCGTCGTCGCTGGGGTTTGCCCGGATCCTGGTGGCCGTAACGCCGTCGTTGCCCCGGGCGCCGGCCAGCCCGGTTAAGGGAAGCACGACGGCGGCGGGCGTTACGGTGAGCGTATCGCCATCGTCTATGGCCTGCCGGTGCAGGGACAGCCCGAACGGGTCGGTGAATTCGGCGGTCACGGGCCCGATGAGGAACTGGCCGCGCTGGGCGGAGTGGAGATGGTACTCGTACCTGCTGGTGCCGCCGTTGGCGGAGCGGGACGGAAACCGGAAGGCGGGCGACTCACCGAACCGGGGCGGGAGCTTTTCCTCCATGGTGGCCCTCCCGTTGCCTGCCCCGGTCCGCGCTACCGCAAGCCGCACGGTGGTGGGGGCCGACGTTTCCACCGGTGATGGATTGAATTCGCGGTACACCTGGAAGCGGGGCTTCACCAGCCGGATTCCCGCGAGGGAGACCAGCGGAAGGACGAACAGCAGTACGGCGAGGCTTAGCAGGTCCCTCCGGCCCATCACGTGTGCTGCGGCAAGTGCTGCGGCCCCTGCAGCCAGCATGCCCCAGCCGCGCTGGGTGAAGAGGTGTCGGGGCAGTCTGTCCAGCATGCCCCAGCCGCGCTGGGTGAAGAGGTGTCGGGGCAGTCTGTCCAGCAAAGCCATGAAAGCCGCCTAGTGGTTCCTGCTCAGGCCTGCCACAGGGGTGTTCCTGCCCGTGGACGCGGCACCCTTGTTTCCGGCGTCCGCCGGCCTTTGTGCAATGGGCAGCCGGGACAGGATGCCACGAAGGACGCTGTGTGGGCTTTCTCCGGCGCCGGCGGCCTTCCGGTCAAGGATGATGCGGTGCGCCAGCACAGATTCCGCAACATCCAGGACATCGTCCGGCAGCACGAAGTCGCGCCCGTCCAGGGCAGCTGTCGCCTTGGCAGCCCGCAGCAGCTGCAGCATGGACCGCGGGCTCGCGCCCAGGCGAAGCAGGGGACTCTCCCGGGTGGCCCTGCCCACGGAGACTGTGTACTCCTTGACTGCCTGCGAGACGTAGACCTGCTGGACCGTGGTGATCATCGCCGCCACGTCCGCAGTGGTCACCACCGCCGATACCTTGGCCAGGGGTGACGCTGCCTGATGGGTCTCCAGCATTTCAATCTCGGAGTCCTTGTCCGGGTAGCCCATGGAGATGCGCGCCATGAAGCGGTCCCGCTGGGCTTCCGGCAGCGGATACGTGCCCTCCATCTCAATAGGGTTCTGCGTTGCCACCACCATGAACGGTTCGTCCAGCCGGTAGGAAGTGCCGTCCACCGTCACCTGGTGTTCCTCCATGCATTCGAGCAGGGCGGACTGCGTCTTTGCTGACGCGCGGTTGATCTCGTCGCCGATCACGATGTTGGCGAACACAGCACCCGGACGGAACTCGAAGAGCCTGGAAGCCTGGTTATAAATGGAAACGCCGGTGACGTCGGAGGGCAGCAGATCCGGGGTGAACTGGATCCGGTTGACCGTGCAGTCGATGGTCCGGGCGAGCGTCTTGGCCAAAAGCGTCTTTCCCACGCCCGGCACATCCTCCAGGAGCAGATGGCCCTGGGCCAGCAGGACTGTCAGCGCCAGCTTCGCGGCGTCGGACTTTCCGTCAATGACAGTGTTGATCGTATCCAGGATCCGCTGGCTTGCGGCGTGGAAGGAGGCGCCGTCCATTGCGTTGGGCCGGTGCCCGTTGAGACGGCTGACGTGGTCGGAAACCCCCGCCAGGTTGCGGTTCGCAGCGCTCACATCACTGGCAGTGCGTCGGTGGGATTCCATCGGCAACCTTTCAGCCCGGGGTTCACCTGGACGGGACAGTAAGCCCGGCCTTCGCCCGTCGGTGGGCGCCTGCATGTGTTCGTACCAGACTACTAACACAACTGCCGTAGCTGACAGAGAGTTCCAACAAATATGCGGCCACCTCAGCGGTTTAGGGTTGATGGATGTGCAATCCGCTGATCCCCGCCGCTTACCGTGCTTCCGCTGCCGGCGGCGCTACGGAAGAAGACAGTCGTCCGCAACGGGAATTTCCCCCTGCTCCGGAACCTTTGCCGGTGCCGGTCATGGACAACCACACGCACCTGGACTTCCCGCATGGAAAAGCACCGGTGGGCATCAAAGAGGCGCTCGACGCCGCCGCCGCGGTAGGTGTCCAGGGAGCGGTCCAGGTGGGCTGCGACCTGGAATCCTCCCGGTTCACGGTGCAGGCGGTGGACTTGGACGAGCGGCTGCTCGGAGCGGTGGCGCTTCACCCCAACGATGCTCCCCGCTACGCCGAACGCGGCCAGCTGGAAGAGGCCTTGGCGGAAATCGAGCAGCTGGCAGCCCATCCGCGGATCCGGGCCATCGGCGAGACGGGGCTCGACTTTTTCCGCACGGAGGGCGAGGGGCTGGCACACCAGCGGTACTCCTTCCGTCGCCACATAGATATCGCAAAGCGGCTGAACCTGACGCTGCAGATTCATGACCGGGACGCCCACAGCGACGTTGTCCAGGTGCTGAAGGAAGAAGGAGCTCCCGAGCGCGTGGTTTTCCACTGCTTTTCCGGAGACGAGGAGTTGGCATCCACCTGTAACAAAGAAGGATGGTGGATGTCGTTTGCCGGCACGCTGACGTTCAAGAACGCAACCAACCTGCGGGCCGCGCTCGCCGCCGCGGATCCTGACCTGGTCCTCGTGGAAACGGACGCTCCCTTCCTGACTCCGCACCCGCACCGGGGCCGGCCGAACGCCAGCTACATGGTCCCTTACACCGTCCGTGCGATGGCGGAGTTGACAACCACTGACCTTGCCGCGTTGGGCGCCCGAATCAGTCAAAACACCGTGCGGGCGTACGGATCCTGGGATTAAGAACACAACACCGGAGGAGCCAGGTAAAAATACGCGGTATGCATAATTCTTGGTGGCTTTATAACGCTACGGTTACAGTGGGAATCTGTTAGCCGGGGTCGGGGAAGGCCGCCGGGTAAATTCACTTCATTTGCAGCAGCAGCTGCTGGGCCTTTTTCCAGCCTGCCTGCTCCGCGGAGTGTGGCGGTGCAAGGGTGCCCGGACTACCCCTCTTTCAGGTGGTGCCGGGCATTTTATTGCGCTATCCCCGTGCCCGGAAGGACCTAAAGATACGGGCAATCGTGGTCAAGCTCTTCACAACGGACGGCAAGTTCAGCTACGTCAAGGTTGGGACGCAACTCCTGGTGCTGTGCGCGCTGGTTGTGGGCCTCGTAGCCTTCGTCGGCAATAACAAAACCATCACGCTGAATGTCGACGGCAAGGTAACGTCCGTCCAGACATTCGGCGGAACTGTGGGGCAGGTCGTCAAAAGCGCAAACGTGGAGCTGAAGCCCGCGGACAGGGTCTCCCCGTCTGTTGATGCCACCGTCCAGGACGGCACGGTCATCAACGTCAACATGGCCAAGGAAGTCAAAGTCAGCTTGGACGGCTCCGAAAAGACCGTGAACACTACGGCGCAGGACGTAGAAGGACTGGTGACCGAACTCGGTGTGGCAAGTGCGTCCTCGGTTTCGGTACCGAAGGACGCCCAGCTCTCGGTGGCCGGGTCCTTCGTCTCCATTTCCACTCCCAAGTCTGTGAGCATTGTCGCTGACGGCAAGGTAGAGACCGCCACCACAACTGCCGCCACTGTGGGCAAGGTACTGGAAGATGCAGGTTTGACCCTCGGCGCCAATGACCGTTCTTCACAGCCCGCCAACGCGCACGTGGTCAACAACATGGTCATCAAGGTCTCCCGCGTGGACACCGGCCAGACTGCGGTGACCACCGAGAATGTCCCGTTCACTTCGGAGACTATCGAGAGCGCCGAGCTGCTGAAGGGTGAAAAGGAAGTCACCCAGGCAGGCGCCGCAGGCAAGGTGGAGAAGACCTTCAAGCTCGTGCTGGTTGACGGCCGCGAAGCATCCCGCACCCTGGTGTCGGAAGCCGTCACCGCGCAGCCCGTCACTGAGAAGATCACCGTTGGCACCAAGGCCAAGCCAGTGGCACAGGCCGCTCCCGCACCGGCAGCCACTGCCGGTGCCAACACCGGCGCCGCCGCCCCTGCCATGATGAACGAGGGCATGTGGGACAAGATCGCCAAGTGTGAATCAGGCGGAAACTGGTCCATCAACACCGGCAACGGCTACTACGGCGGCCTCCAGTTCGACATCCGGACCTGGCTGGGATCCGGCGGCGGCGCATACGCTGCCAACGCCAGCCTTGCCACGAAGGCCCAGCAGATCGACATCGCCAACCGCGTCTACGCGCAGCGCGGCCTCCAGCCCTGGGGTTGCGGCTGGGCTGCCACCAGCTGACACCAGAAGACCACAAGCCCCCTGGGGCAGTGCGGCCGGGCCCGGATCTTCCGGGCCCGGCCGCCGGACATTACCGGGGCGGGGGCCAGGGCCGC
>NZ_JBNHFF010000161.1:0-7702 GCF_059089965.1 Arthrobacter sp. SPT-J7 | reverse complement strand
GCACGGAGTATGCGGCCTGACTCCCAGCTGAACGGGACGGGTGGGGTGTGCTTCCTTAGCGGCTCCGTCCCGCCACCCGGCACCCTCCGGTACCCTGTTGAGATGGCGCGAGAACTTGCGGAGATGAACGCGGAGGGCATCCTGCTGGCCGGTGCGGGACGCGCCATCCTGCTGCAGCTTGCCGACCCTGGGGTGGGCCGCGGCGTCGCCGAGCACAGCACCTTCACGGACCGCCCGATCAACAGGCTCAAGGGCACCCTCACGTACGTATACGCAATTACCTATGGGACCGAGGAACAGGTTAAGGAGGTCCGCCGCAGGGTGAACCGTGCCCATGTGCCTGTCCGCCGCGGTGCTGATGGAAGCTCTCCGGGGTACAGCGCCTACGATCCGGAACTGCAGCTGTGGGTGACGGCGACGCTTTACGACACTGCCCTCACCATCATTGAGAAGATCTATGGCCCGCTCGACGACGAATCCGCCGATGCCATGTACCAGGACTATGCCAAACTCGGGACCGCCCTGCAGCTTCCGCCGGACAAGTGGCCCAAGGGCCGGGAAGAGTTCAACCGCTACTATGACGAGCGGATGGCAAACCTTCGGGCCAGCGACGCCGCTGTCCGGGTGGGCCGCGGACTCCTGTACCCGAAGGGGGCGTCATTCTGGTACCGGGCCATCATGCCGTTCGCCAGGTTCCTCACGGCCGGTCTTCTTCCGGACCAGTTGCGCCAGGACTTCGGCCTGCCGTGGAGCGGCCGGCATGAGCGCTGCTTCCACCGGACCATGAAAGTCCTTGCCCTGACCTACCCCAAGCTGCCACAGGGCATCCGGCACTGGTTCAAAAACTACTGCCTCAACGAGTTGGAAACATCGCCGCGCCGGGCAGTGAATGCGTAGTTTCACCCCGCTGGAGCAGCGCCTCGATGAGCGCGCGCGCCGTTTCCTGGACGGCGCCCCGGCCAGCCGCATCCGGCCCAGGCTCACCGAGTTCGTAGTCTTCGGCCTCAAGCAGGGCTGGGCCTGCATCTTCGGCGCCGCCCTCCTCACGGTGCTTATGGCCGCCAAGCTCTGGTACCCGGAAGGCGCCGGTGTGGCCAGGAACGATTTCCTGACGCTGGCCGCCGTCGGCATCCAGATCCTCATGGTGGTGTTCAGGCTGGAGACCCTCAAGGAGTTGCGGGTCATTATCCTGTTCCATGTGGTGGGGACAGTGATGGAGCTGTTCAAGACCGACGTCGGCTCGTGGTCCTACGAGGCAGAGGGTGTCCTGCGGATCGGGGCGGTTCCGCTCTTCAGCGGGTTTATGTACGCCGCCGTGGGCTCCTACATGGTCCGCGTCTACCGGCTGTTCGACCTCAAATTCGCCAGCTATCCGCGGCGCTGGATCACGGCGATCGTCGCCGCCGCCGTCTACGTAAACTTCTTCACCCACCACTACATCTGGGATGCGCGCTGGGCGCTGCTCGCCGCCGTCGCCGTCATCTTTGGCCGGTGTGTGATGCACTTCCGGGTGTTCCGGGTGAACCACCGGATGCCGCTGGTGGTCGCGTTCCTGCTGGTGGCGCTGTTCATCTGGATCGCAGAGAACATTGCCACCTGGTCCGGCGCCTGGCTCTACCCCAGCCAGGTGGACGGGTGGCAACCGGTGGGCCTGGAGAAACTGGTGGCTTGGTTCCTGCTGATGATTATCTCCGTGGTGCTGGTGGCCTGGGTGTACAAGCCCCAGCCGCCGGAGGCGGAGGAAACAGCGAAGCCAGCCGCGCAAGGTAAGGTTGCTTACTAATTTCGGATGCGCGGCAGGGAGGGCTCAAGAATGGTTGCAGGAAAGAATCCGCCCGAGACCGGCGTGACCGGTGAAGTCCACCAGGACCGCTTTGTGGGCGGGCAGGACCTCACCCGGTGGGACACCAAACCCGGCCGGTTCCTGGCCTCCAGTGTTCAGCAGATCAGCAGGCTCCTCGGCTCCCACGCGGCGTTGGTCCTCATCCTGGCCGTCGGGACGGTTTTGGCCGTTGCGCTCGCCGCGGTCTTCGCCGAGGTGTATGAATCCGTGGTTGAAGCCGATGGCGTAGCCGGCCTGGACCATCCGGTCCTGGACGGTGCCAAAACGCTCCGGTCACCGGGCCTGGACGTTCTCATCACCGGCTACACCGACGTGGGTGGAACCGTGGGTATGCCCGTGCTCGCCCTGGCCATCATGATCGGGCTGGCTTTGAAGCGCCGGTCCTGGACGCCTGTCATCCTGATGCTCACTGCCGGGCTCGGCTCGCTCCTGATTACCATCGCAGGGAAGGAACTGGTGGGCAGGACCAGGCCGGACCTGGCAGATGCCGTGCCGCCCTACGAGTACTCCGCCTCATTCCCCAGCGGCCACTCCTTGAACTCTGTGGTGATCGCTGGCATTGTGGCCTACCTGGTGATCCTCCGCCTTAAGTCCGCCCGCGCCCGTTTTTCCACAGCAGTGGCAGCAGGAGTCTTTGCCGCCACGATGGGGCTGAGCCGTGTTTACCTTGGCCACCACTGGCTTACCGACGTGCTGGGGGCATGGGCGCTGGGGGCCGCCTGGCTGGCGCTTGTCATCACCGCCCACCGCCTCTACCTCACTACCCGGGTGCACGCGGACTGACTGGCTTGAGCGATTGCGGGCAACGCGGGTTACTGTGACTGGGAAGATCTGGATAGAGGAGAAGCGCATGCGCCACCGGACCCTTACTGCGGCTGCCATCGGGACGGGTATTCTCCTGGCAGGCTGCACGGCCACCCCGCCACCGCCCCCCTCGACGTTCCCTGCCCCGGCGTCCTCGGCTCCGGTTACTTCCGCACCAGCCACTTCGGCCACAGCCAGTGAACCCGCCCGGACGGCCCCGGCCACTGTCGCCGGGACGCCCCAGCCTGTTGCAACTGGCCTTGCCGCGCCCTGGTCCGTGGTGTTCCGTGAAGGAACGCCGCTGGTCAGTGAACGGAACAGCGCGCGTATCCTCGAACTCGCGCCGGACGGTTCTGCGCGGCCCATCGGGACCGTTGAGGGCGTGGCTGGCCGGGGAGAGTCAGGCTTGCTGGGCCTCGCTGTGGGCAGCGGCGGCGACCTGTACGTCTATTCGACGGGCTCGGACGGCAACCGGGTACAGCGTTTTCCCGTGACCGGCGCACCAGGGTCTCTCTCGCTTGGGCAGCCGGACACACTGCTGGCAGGGATTCCGGCCGCGAGTACGCACGACGGCGGCCGGATCGCCTTTGGTCCCGATGGCATGCTGTACGTGACGGCCGGGGACGCGCAACAGCGCAACAGCGCCCAGGACCGGGATTCCCTTGCCGGAAAAATCCTCCGCATGACCCCGGACGGTGAGGTCCCGGCTGACAACCCCTTCCCGGGCTCTCTTATTTACAGCTACGGGCACAGGAACCCGCAGGGCCTGGCGTGGGCGGACGACGGAACCCTGTTCGCCACCGAATTCGGGCAGAACACGTGGGACGAGCTGAACGTGATTAGGCCTGGCGCCAACTACGGCTGGCCCACCGTGGAGGGGATTGCCGGCCGGGAAGGTTTTGTGGATCCCGTGCAGCAGTGGCAGCCCGGCACGGCGAGTCCCAGCGGCATGGCCCATGCCGGCGGCACCCTGTTCATCGCCAACCTCCGGGGACAGGTTTTGCGGTCGGTTCCCGTTTCCGACCCCACCACGTTCACCGACCACTACAGCCGGGAGTACGGCCGCATCCGTGATGTGGCATTGTCACCCGACGGCCAGTTGTGGTTCATGACCAACAACACCGACGGCCGGGGTGATCCACAGCCCGAGGATGACCGGATCCTCGCCGTTCCCCTGGCCTAAAGCTTGGGGCCTGGCCCAAGGTACGTCCGCGCTTTCCAACTCCTGACTTCAGCTCCGGGCGTGGGCTTGTGCTGTTGCGACGATGTTCTCCGTCGCAGCCCACGAGGCGAGGAGTTTGAGGGCTTCCTCGGAAGGGCTGCCCGGCGTGGCGGGGTAGACCGTCAGGGTATGGCCCGGATCCTCCTCCAGCTCCAGGACCTGATAGTTCAGCTCAAGGAGTCCCACCACGGGATGGTTGAAGAACTTTGTGCCGGCGTAGTGGCGGCGGACATTGTGTGCAGCCCAGCGCGTATGGAATTCGTCACTGCGCATGGAGAGCTCGCCAATAAGCTCGGCAATGCCCTTGTCGTGCGGGCTCCGGCCCGCTTCGCGGCGCAGGATGGCGACGTTGATGTTGGCTGCCCGGTCCCAGTCTGTGTAGAAGCCGTGCGCGCGGGGATCCAGGAAGATGAATCGTGAATGGACCCCGCGCTCGCAGCACGCCTGCGCCCGACCGTGTTGGCCGCCCGGGCCAAGTCGTAGAGATGGTCGTGTTCCGCTCGGTCCAACTCCAGCGCCTGTGCAATGGCGTCCAGCACACCGTCGGAGACTCCGGTGAGGTTTCCGCGTTCCAGCCGGGTGTAGTAGTCCACGCTGACCCCGGCCAGCCGGGCCACTTCTTCACGCCTCAGTCCCGGCACGCGGCGCCGCCCGCCGTATGGTTCGATACCCGCCTGTTCCGGGGTGATGCGCCCCAGGCGGGTAGAAAGAAACTGCCGGACCTCGGCTCGGTTGTCCATACGGACACGTTACGACGAAACGGTAAACCCTAAGGGGGTTCTGACATAACCCGTTTCAGCAGGGCCCTCGTTACGCCTCCCCACCGCGGGGTTTGATGTTAGTCGACCCTGTAGCATTCAGTTATCCCCCTTAAGAACCCACAGGAGAACCATGACCACCGTCAAGGCCTATGCATCCCCGTCCGCCACAGAGGACCTTTTTGCGACAACTATTGAACGCCGCGAAGTGGGCTCCCACGACGTCCTGATCGAGACCAGGTTCGCCGGCATCTGCCACTCAGACATCCATACCGTCCGTGGTGACTGGGGCCCGCAGCAGTACCCGCTGGTTCCCGGCCACGAGATCGCCGGTATTGTCACGGAAGTTGGGTCCGCCGTCACCAAGCACGCTGTAGGTGACCGGGTTGGCGTCGGCTGCATGGTCAACTCCTGCCGGGAATGCGCCAATTGCCTGAAGGGCGAGGAACAGTACTGCCTGGACGGGAACGTTGGCACCTATGGCGCAGTGGACCGCGACGGAACCATCACCCAGGGCGGTTACTCCACTCACGTCGTCGTGACCGAAGACTTCGTGGTCCGGATCCCCGAAGGCATCGAGCTCGACGCCGCCGCGCCGCTGCTGTGCGCCGGTATCACCACTTTCTCCCCGCTGCGCCACTGGGGCGCCGGCCCGGGCAAGAAGGTCGCCGTCGTCGGCCTCGGCGGCCTCGGCCACATGGCCGTCAAGCTCGCCGCTGCCATGGGTGCAGAGGTAACAGTCCTGTCCCAGTCGCTGAAGAAGCAGGAAGACGGGCTGCGCCTGGGCGCCAGCAGCTACTACGCCACCAGCGATCCCGGCACCTTCGAACAGCTCGCCGGCACCTTCGACCTGATTATCAACACCGTCAGCGCTTCAATCGACATCAGCTCCTACCTGCAGCTGCTCACCCTCGACGGCGCACTGGTCAACGTCGGCGCCCCGGCGGAACCGCTCCCGGTCAACGCCTTCGCCCTCATTACGGGCCGCCGCTCCTTCGCCGGTTCCATGATCGGCGGCATCCGGGAAACGCAGGAGATGCTGGACTTCTGCGCCGAACACGGCATCGGGGCGGAGATCGAGGTCATCCCCGCTGAGAAAATCAACGACGCCTACGAGCGCGTCCTGGCCTCGGATGTCCGCTACCGCTTCGTAATCGATACCGCCACGCTCTCGTAACAAAACGCATTCGACGGCGGCCGGCTCCCCAGGGGCGGGCCGCCGTCGTGCGTTAGGGCCCTAAAGCTCTTCTGTTATTGGCCGCAACGGTTCGGCGCCAATCATTCAGCGCCCCGTCCGGAACCTGTACGTGGTTCCACAATGGAAGGACAGGTTTTCCCAGCCCCGGGAGGGTGACATGCGTAGGTGCGGCGGGCTTCTTCCCGCGATGATCCTGGTTGCTGTTGTGCTGGCCGGTTGCGGTCCGCAGGCAGGGCCACCGACGGCAACAACCCCGGCGGCAACGACCACCGCCCCCGTCACGTCCGCTGCCCCCGGCCCTTCCGTCACCTCAACCCGCCCGGACGGCCAGGCCGCCACCACGACGTCGGCCCCGACCGCGAAGCCCACCGCCAAGGAGACGGCGTGGATGACCTTTACGACGGCGGACGGGCAGCTTGCGTTTGACCTGCCGGCTGAGTGGAGCGTACGGGACCCGGCGGGGGAGCTCCCGGAAGGCGGCGGCGCCTTCGCCGAGGTCACGAACGAGGCCGGCAGGCCGCTGGCCACGCTAAGGACCAACATGGCCACCGGTTCGACGTGCATGGAGAAGTATCCCTTCTCGGAGTTTGAGTCTCAGGAACTCCCCGCGCTCGCCCAGAACGGCGACGTGCCCCGGTACGTGTATGAAACCCGCGGCGATGCCACGGCTCCCGGCCCGGCCGATACCCCGGCCGCCGCGTACGGGATCACCACCGTTGCCGCTCCCACCGGCGACTCAGCATGCCCCATCTTCCACTTCTTCACCTGGCCGCCCACTGCCGCGATGTTCGGCGCGTTCTTCAGTCCGGAGAACAACGTGACGCCTGGTGCCGAGTCACTGCCGTATCTGGAGCAGGCCCGCAAATACATGGACACCCCGGAGTACCAGGACATCAGGCGGATGATCACGTCGCTCCGGCCTGCCAGATAAAGCCCAGCAGTTTTCCACCATCCGAGCCCACCCCCACAACGAATCACTGTCATGAACTACTACAGCCCGGCGGCGCAGGAACGGGCCCGGGATGCCGCATATGACGCAGTGGAAAAAGTCCTCGACGGCATGTTTTCGCCGTTGAACCGGCACGCGCTGAACGCCCGCTGGAAACAGGCCTGCGAGGCCATGGCGAAATACCTGGAAGCCGAAGACAACGGCGAGGAGTAAGTGCCGCCCCTCAGTACAGGAAGATGTCGATCCATTCACGGTTGTGGGCGTGGATGAGGACAAGGAACAGCACGAAGTCGAACAGCAGGTGGACGCTGACGATGTAGGACAGGGACTTGGTAATGGTGAAGAGCCTTGCTTGGAGCAGGGCAAACGGGAAGATGAAAAACGGCGCCCAGGAGTGGAATCCCAGTTCCCAGAGGAATGATGTGAAAAGCACGGCCTGGAGCAGGTTGGCCTGCCAGTCGGGAAGGTGCCGGCGCAGGAGCGTGAAGGCCGTGCAGATAAAGAACAGCTCGTCCCAGATCCCCAGCGCGTTGGTTCCCAGGAAGAGGCGCGCGATGCCCTCCGGGTCGCTGACGGCCGGCCAGTTGTGGTAGACGCCCGTCCGGATCATGTAGACGGGCATCAGGGCATACCCGATCACCAGGACTGCCGGCAGGTACCACTTTTCGGCACGGGTCCACGGCTGGCCGGTCCGGACGGGGAAGCGGATGGCGTGGTCCTTGGTGACGAACCGTGAAACCGCATAGGGAATGCCGACAGCCAGGATCATCGCCGTACCCATAACGGCCATGTGCTCGGTGCTGATGTCCGTGGTGATGGGGACCAGGCTCATGGCGGTCAGGCCCACGGCAATCAACGCCAGATCAATAGCCAGGCGGCGGCTGATCATTCCGGCCAGCACCAGGGCGGCGGCCAGGAGGAGGAAGCC
>NZ_JBNHFF010000160.1:0-7803 GCF_059089965.1 Arthrobacter sp. SPT-J7 | reverse complement strand
TGGAAGCCATTGGGGATCAGCTTGGGGAGTACTGCGGTTCTCCCGCTGTGCTGACGCGGGCCGGCAGTGTTTCCTCCCGTGGTTCAGGGGCGTCCGACGGCGATCCCGGCCTGGGTTTTGCGGGCCGGTTGTTTGCCGTTCCCGGCAGGGCCATGGCGGACGTGGCTGGGCCCCTTCCTGCCGAGCCGCTCCCGGCGGACAACCCAGCGGGACCCGGGGAGCCGCTCAGCCTTGCCACGATTACTGGACTCCTGGCTGGTGCCGCTGCTGCAGCACCCTGCAGGCTTGCGGCCGCGGATTACGTGGAGGCCGCCGATTTTGCCGGGCAGGTGGAGGACCTTTCCCGGTCCGTGGAGTACCTGCAGATCCTGTCCGCCGGGATGGTTGACCGGACCCGCACACGGGCTATTGCCGCGGCGGATACTGCCCGGGCCGGCCGCTCCCGGACGGGCAAGGGCTGGGACACCGGCTGGAACAACGGCTGGGACAACGGCGTGGAAACCCTGAACGAAATACCAGGCTCCCCCGGGGTCATCACCTCACCGGTTGATGACGGGTGCGCCAACACCGCCGAGTTCCTTCGGCTGCGGCTGCGGATCGGCAAGAGCGAGGCCCACCGCCGCCTTGCCCTGGCAGCGGACATCCTGCCCACCCACACCCTCACCGGCGAGACCATCCCAGCCGCCTGCGCACACCTCGCCGCAGCCCTCACACCCACACCCGCACCCGCCACAGCCGCAGCCGCCAGCAATGTCGAAGACACCGAGAACACCACCGAAGACGGGGCCGGGGGCACCCCAGCGGCCTGGGCTGCTGCCAGCCCGGTGGTGTCCTCCCGGGCCGGGACCATCATCGCCCTGACCCTGAACCGGCTCCGCCACCTCGTCACACCCCAACGGCTGGCCCTGATCGAGGAAAACCTCACCACCACAGCCACCACCACAGACCCGGACTTCCTTACCCGCCTCGCCCGCCGCTGGGCCGACACCATCGACGCCGACGGCACCGAACCCAGCGAAGAAGCCCTCCGCCACACCCAAGGCGCCTTCATCCGCAAACCCCGCCACGGCCTGCACCACCTCGAAATCTTCGCCACCACCGACCAATACGAACACCTCCTCACCGTCATGAACACCGCCACCAACCCCCGCACCACCAGCACCGGCACCGGCACCGGCACCTGCAGTGGTGCTGGTGCCGGTAGTGGCGCTGATGCTGGTGCTGGTGCGGGCACCGGTCAGGACCCCCGGCGGGACAGTGATGTGGACCTGGACCGGCGCACGAAGGCCCAGAAACAACTCGAAGGAATCATCGGCGCCGTCAAAACCGCCCTGGCCACCAACACCCTGCCCGCCACCGGCGGCAACCGCCCCCAAATCATCGCCACCATCAACTACCAGGACCTCCTCCCCCACCCCGGACACAACCCCGGACACAACCCCCGGGAAACCGGCACCGGGAACTTCGCCTTCACCGGCCCCGTCACCGCAGCCACAATCCGCAAAATCGCCTGCGACGCCGACATCATCCCCGCCCTCCTGGGCACCCACAACGAAATCCTGGACCTCGGCCGCAAAACCCGGCTCTTCACCCCCACCCAACGCCAAGCCCTCACCGCCCGCGACCAAGGCTGCACCTTCCCCAACTGCACCATCCCCGCGCCTTGGTGCGAAGCCCACCACATCACCTACTGGTCCCACGGCGGCCCCACCAACCCGGCCAACGGCGCACTCCTCTGCTCCGCCCACCACCACCTCATCCACAAAGAACAATGAACCATCACCACCATCAACAACACCCCCTGGTACACACCCCCAAAACACCTCGACCCCCACCAAAAACCCCAACAAAACACCAACTTCAAACCACCACCCCCACCACCACAGGAATGAGTGCTCGAAAAGGCAGAAACCAGAGAGGCGCGTTGGACAAGACCCTGCGTTTAGCAAGGCTTCCGTCCGCGGGCTGGCCTGCTGCTTCGGGGGGCTCCGTTAGGCTTCACAGCATGACTGCAACCACCAGTGCCCAGGCCGTCGAGCTCCTCCGACTCCACCGATCAGATGAGATCCTCTCGGGTTCCCTGCCTCCGGCCAGACTGCAGGAACTGGGAGTCGCACGAATCTTTCAAGGCCGATGGACGCAACGGGTTGCACTGAAGGCACTGGCGGACGCGGCGGCCACCCTTTTGGTCGGCGGGGAACTTCCCGCCGGTACTCGCGCCCTGAATTAGCGGGAGTGGGCTGTGGATCAGCATCAGGACGGGCCACGATGGCCGCTGCCAGAGGAACTGCCTCGCCCTGTCATCATGGATCAGCGCTGGATGGACGCTATTTTCCTCCACTGGCGCATTCCTGAATCTGTTGCTGCCCGCTTTATGCCCCGGGGCGTGCAGCCAGACACCTTCGACAGAAGCTCCTGGGCTGGCCTCATCGGCTTCCGAATGAAGGAGGCAGGGATTGGACACGGACCCGGCATCCCATATCTGGGGAGCTTTGCAGAAGTCAACGTCCGCCTGTACTCCAGGGAGCCCGACGGAACCAGAGGTGTCGTATTTCTGAGCCTGGACGCCAACCGGCTGCCCGTGGTCCTGGCCGCTCGGGCAGCTGGCATACCCTACGTCTGGTCGCGGACGGGTCACGAAGCGAGCCCATCCCAGCCCTCGGTCAACAGCTACTCCGTCCGCAGGTTCCGGCGCGGCGCCCACAGCATCTTTCGAGCTGCGCACCATCATGCCGCGCCAGTGGAGGATCCCTTGTCAACACATCTGACGGCCCGCTTCGGGCTGCATAGCGTTTTCAGGGGCAATACCATCTACATCCCCAACACCCATGAACCGTGGCCCCTTTACGCTGCAGACCTACTCGAATTGGATGATGGATTGATGTCAGCCGCAGGGATCACAGTGGACGGCCCGCCAGAGTCCGTGCTGTACTCCCCCGGTGTCCGGACCCAGTTTGGCCGGCCCCGTTTCCTCGGGCACTAACTGGACCCGAAGCGCATTTTTCTAAACGTCCTGCCAGCCGCGGCCCTCACTGAAAGTGGCCACGAGGCTTCCGACTCCCGCATTGAGGGAGTTGGACGGGTCGAAGTACAGGGACGCTTCCGAGGCACGGCTGTGGGTGATGAGCTGCTCCGCTTCCAGTTTTGCCTCCGGGACCGTGGCGCCAATGATGCCGGTGCGCGCCGGGAGTTCGGGGGTGTGCACAACATCCGCACCCGTCTGGGTCAACGGGATGGTAGTACCAGAGTCGATCTCGTCGTGCGGGAACTCAAACTCGGCACCGTTGGCGGCGGCAGGGATGGTGTACTCCAGGAAATAAGTCATGAATCCACCTTTGCAGAAACCCACCGCCATCGAAAGTGCGCCCGGGGTCTGGGCAATGACGTATTCCCACGTCAAGGGCGCACTCCTATACTTGCGGCATGATGATGTCGTTGTGGTTCGGCGTCATAGCATCCAGCGCTTTGGTCGTGGGTGCTTTCATTGGCGTTCGCTTCGAACTTCCCAAGCGGCTTTTGGCCATGCTGCTGGCCTTCGCCGCGGGTTCGCTCATCACAGCCCTCGCCTTCGAATTGTTCGAGGACGCCTACCGGCATGGCGGCATCCTCCTTGCAGCCGTTGGCCTGATGGCCGGCGCGGTGGTGTTTACTGTCCTCAGCGCACTGCTGGACCGGTGGGCCCAGGCAGGACAACAAAAGCATGCAACACCCGCCGACGAGTTCCAGGGCAGCGCGAAGCTAGACACCGATGCCGCGGCCGCCGATAAGGCTGCCACCTCTGTCTCAACACGTGGAGCGGCCGGGCTGGCGCTTTTGGCTGCAGTCACCTTGGATGGTGTGCCGGAAAACGTTGCCCTCGGAATCTCCCTGGGAGAAGGAACCGGCGGTTTGGCGCTCCTGGCAGCCATTTTCGTCTCCAACTTCCCGGAAGCACTGGTAGGTTCCGCGTCCATGCGCAGCCAGGGCCGGTCGACGGGCAGCATCCTCGGACTATGGCTGGCCTGTGCGGCCCTTCTCGTCATCGCCGTCGTGGTGGGAGCGGGGCCGCTGTCCGGGGCGGCCCCTGAGACGATTTCGGTGCCGCTGGCATTTGCCGCCGGCGCAGTGATCGCATCCCTCGCAGACACGCTCATGCCCGAAGCCTACGAACACGGCGGTCCGGCCGTCGCCCTGAGCACGGCGGCGGGATTCGTCCTCGCGTTTGTACTGTCGCTGGCCTAGGAATTTTCCGCCGGGCCGCCACCGCACCTGGGACGTCTGGCCACCCGCCTGAGCTACTTGCCCAGTCCCGCCTTCCGCAGCGCCTCCGCCATGGCCGTATTCACGGGAGCCGGCTGGGGAGTAGGGGTGCGGCCAGGCACTGTCGCGTTCCGCGTCGGCTTTCCACCTGATCGTCCCTGCTCCTGCCGCCCGCCGCGCTCCGAACCGTGCGTGCCGCCTCGCCCGGTACTGGGGCTTCCGCCGCGTCCAACACTTTGGTTCCTGCCCCGCTCTTGGTTCTGCGGTTGACCGCCGGACTTCCCGGACGAAGCGGCACCCGAACCCGCCGCACCTGAGGAGGGCTCGTCGTCGAGCCGCAGCGTCAACGAGATCCGCTTCCGCTCCGGGTCCGCCTCAAGAACCTTCACCCGGACTACCTGCCCTGACTTCACCACCTCGCGCGGGTCGGAAACGAAGCGGTTCGCCAGGGCAGACACGTGGACCAGTCCGTCCTGGTGAACACCCACATCCACAAATGCGCCGAATGCCGCAACATTGGTCACAGTCCCCTCCAGGACCATCCCCGGCCTGAGGTCGGAAATTTTCTCGATCCCCTCGGAGAAGGTGGCAGCCGCGAAGGCTGGGCGTGGGTCCCGACCCGGTTTGTCCAGCTCCACCAGGATGTCCTGCACCGTGGGCAGCCCGAACGTGTCATCCACGAAGTCACGCGGGTCCAGCGAGGATGCCGGCGCGGAACCGGCAGCAACGAGGATCTTGCGTGCCACGGCGTAGGACTCGGGGTGCACGCTGGAGGCGTCCAAAGGTTCCGCTCCCCCGGTGATGCGGAGAAAACCAGCGCACTGTTCGAACGCCTTGGCACCGAGCCGCGGCACCTTCTTGAGGTCTGTGCGCTTGGCAAAGGGCCCGTGCTCGTTGCGGTACGCCACAATGTTTTCGCTGAGCAGAGGCCCGACGCCGGCCACCCGGCTGAGCAGCGCTGGCGAAGCAGTGTTGACGTCCACTCCCACCGCATTGACGCAGTCCTCCACCACAGCGTCCAGGCTGCGGTCAAGCTTCGACGCTGTGACGTCGTGCTGGTACTGGCCCACGCCGATGGACTTGGGATCGATCTTCACCAGCTCGGCCAGCGGGTCCTGCAGCCTGCGGGCGATGGAGACAGCTCCGCGCAGGGAGACATCCATTCCGGGCAGTTCAGCTGCAGCGAGAGCGGAAGCAGAGTACACGGATGCCCCGGCTTCTGACACCACGAGCTTTTGCGGTTTCCGTTCCACGTCCGGTAGCCGTTTGATGAGTTCCGCGGCGAGCTTGTCCGTTTCGCGGGACGCTGTTCCGTTGCCTATGGCCACGAGCTCGACGGCGTGCTGCCGCGCCAGACGAACCAGGGTCGCCAGCGCCTCGTCCCACTTGCGTGCCGGGGCATGGGGGTAGACGGTGTCCGTGGCCACGACCTTCCCGGTGCCATCCACCACCGCGACCTTGACGCCGGTCCGCAGTCCGGGGTCCAGGCCTAGGGTGGCCTTGTTCCCGGCGGGCGCGGCCAGCAGCACGTCGCGAAGATTCGCAGCAAAAACCCGGACCGCCTCATCCTCGGCGGCTGCAAACATCTTGCCGCGGAGGTCGGCCGTCAACCGGGCCAGCACGCGGGACCGCCAGGCCACCTGGGCCGTTTCCATCAACCAGGCGTCGGCGGGACGCCCACGGTCGGCAACCCCGAGGCACCTGGCCACCGCCGATTCGTACCGTGAGCGCACGGCGGCGAGGGCGGCGTCGTCCGTGGGGTCTGCTTCGGCGAGGTCGAGCTCAAGGACACCGTCCTTCTCTCCGCGCAGTAAAGCGAGCACCCGGTGCGACGGCATGCCGGCAGGCGCCTGCGCAAACTCGAAGTAGTCGGCGAATTTCTGCCCATCGGCCTCCTTGCCCTTTTTCACGCGCGAAACCATGCGGCCCTGCGTCCAGAGGCGTTCACGCAGGGTGGCGGCGAGGTCGGGATCCTGAGCGACGCGCTCCACGAGAATGGCACGGGCACCCGCGAGAGCGGCAGCGGCGTCACCCACGGCATGTTCAGGATTGAGGTACTTCGCAGCCTCGCGGTCCGGGCTAAGCTCGGGGCGTTTCAGCAAAGCCTCTGCCAGGGGCTCCAAGCCTGCCTCACGCGCAATCTGTGCTTTGGTCCGCCGCTTGGACTTGAACGGCAGGTAGATGTCCTCCAGCCGGGACTTTGTGTCAGCAGCAAGGATCGCTTTCTGCAACTCGGGCGTTAGCTGGCCTTGCGCCGCAACCGCGTCGAGAACCGTACGACGGCGGTCCTCGAGTTCACGGAGGTAGCGCAGGCGCTCGTCGAGCTCACGGAGCTGGGTATCGTCCAGCGTCCCGGTGGCTTCCTTGCGGTACCGGGCGATGAACGGAACGGTGGACCCGCCGTCGAGCAGCTCCACAGCTGCCTTCACCTGCCAGGCTCTTACACCCAGTTCAGTTGCGATCTGGGTGTAGATTCCGTCCTCCCTTTTCCCGGGCGCGGACGGATGAGGGGAAGAGGCATGCGGCAGTTGAGTCACCAGAACATCTTGCCCCAAAGCGCTTGCCCCGCTCCACTGCCGCGGCAGTCACGCACGTTGGGCAAGGGTATTCCGCTGCCGCCTGCAAAGTGCTGTAGTTGAAATGCCGTCACAGGCACCGAACGCTCGAGGAAGAGGGCATCATGCGGGAACTGCTTATTGTGTTTCAAGAGGGGTTCGAGGAAGCAAACATCACCGTGACGGTGAACGGCAAGCAAGCGCGGCGGGACCTTGACGTTTCGACCAACCCGATCCTCGGCATCGCGTCCGAGGTTTCCATAGAGCTGCCGGCGAAGGGCGCCCAGGTGGGAGTCGAGGTGACAAATCGGGGCCTGAAAGCGATTAAGAAGGTCAGCGGAAGGCCCAAAAGCGTGCTTGTATCCATCGAGGACGGCAAGCTGGTCATGACGGAAGGAACCGGCCGGGAGGCTCTTCTCTAGTCCATTCGGTAGGCGCCCAATCGGGCTCTAGTAATAGTCCATTTGCTGGAGTACCATCTGATCACCGCCGGGACCCCAGAGGAGCCCGGTGGGCCAACTTCACCAGCCGAAGGCCGTCGGATGGCCTTTGGCGCCCGCTGCCGGATCAGCACACCGAGCAGCAAACGACGGCGACACCTAAGCCGGGTGCCGCCGTCGGCGCTGTCTCGTGGGTGCTGTTTGACCGGCTCTAGCCGGCGTAGGCCGGGTAGTCCGTGTAGCCCTTGGCACCGTCAGCGTAGAAGGTGGAGGGGTCCGGCTCGTTCAGCGGGAGGCTCTCGTTCCAGCGCCGTGCCAGATCCGGATTGGCGATGGCGGGACGGCCCACCACTACTGCGTCAGCATGGCCGTCGGCCACGAGGGCAACAGCTTCTTCGCGGGTGGTGACGACGCTGAATCCGGTGTTGACCAGGAAGGTGCCGCCAAAGCGGGTGCGAAGATCCTGGACCAGCTCTCCACTGGGCTCGTGGTGCAGGATGCTGAGGTACGCAAGGTTCAGCGGGGCGATGCTGTCCACCAGAACCTCGTACGTGGCCCGGACGTCGGCT
>NZ_JBNHFF010000159.1:0-7838 GCF_059089965.1 Arthrobacter sp. SPT-J7 | reverse complement strand
CGGCACCCTCGGGTGCCGGCCCGTTTGTGTTGCCGGGGATAAAGCCAGCGGGGCTAGTCCCGGGTAGCCCTGCGGATCTGGTGATCCATCACCTTGGACTGGAAAGCGCCCACTACCTTGTTCTTGAGGTCGGTGGGCACGCGGACCATCCCTTCCTGCGCCACCGAGGCAACATGCTGGCCCGCCTGGTTGAAGATCTTGCCTGTCGCCAGTCCGCGTGCGCCCTGGGCACTCGGTGATTCCTGCACGTACAGCAGCCACTCATCCACCCGGGCCGGGCGGTGCCACCACATTGCGTGGTCCAGGCTGGCAACGTTCATCCCCGGAGTGATCCAGCTCAGCCCATGGCGGCGAAGGATCGATTCAAGCAGGGTGTAATCGCTGGCGTAGGCCAGGGCAGCGCGGTGCAGGTTTGGATTGTCGGGCATGGGACCGAACGTCTTCATCCACACGGCATTGCGTGCTTCGCGCTCACCCTTGGCTGACACGTACAGCGGGGGATCAACGTGCCGGATGTCGAAGGGCCGCTCATACGCCCAGTGCCGGGCCACCGGATGGTCGAACTTTCCCAGCAGGTCCGCCGTGCTGGGCAGCGACTCGGGGTCGGGAATCCCGCTGGGCATCACCGACCCGTGCTCGATTCCTTCGTCCTCGCCCTGGAAGGAAGCGATCATCGACAGGATCGGCACGCCTTCCTGGTACGCGTGGACGCGGCGGGCGGAAAAAGACCGGCCATCGCGGAGGCGCTGTACGCCGAAGGTGATGGGCTCGTTCGCATCGCCGGGGCGAAGGAAATAACCGTGCATGGAATGGACAAAACGGTTCGGGTTCACGGTCCTGATGGAGGCAATGAGTGACTGCGCCAGTACTTGGCCGCCAAAGACCCGGTGATGGGGCTGCTGCTGGGACGGGCCCAGGAAGATGTCCTCGTCCGTCCGGGCGCCTTCCAGCTCACCAAGGTCAAGAAGGGAGATGAGTGATGAGGTAGGGTCTCCGCTGGGGAGCGCCAGGAGTTCGGCGTCGGCTTCAGTCATGGTTCGACTCTAGACGGCGCCCCGGCACTGCTCAACAAAGGTGCAGCCGGTAGTGTTCTTGGTGTGTCTGATCTACTCACTTCGTCCTTCCGTTTCGCCGATCCCCGGGATCTCGCAGACCTGAAGACCTTCGCCACCCGCGCCAAAACCGTTGACGACGGCGCCATCCGCCTTCAGGCGGCAGGTTCCGTTCTCGCCGCGTACGTATGCGTGCTGCGGCCACGGGCGCTGGGTGAATCCACTCCCACCATCCTTGGACTGCGCACCATGGCACTGGCCGAGCCGTCCGAGACGGACGTCACCGTCCCTCTCGCGGCTGTGCTGGACCGGCTCGCGCGGGCGGCTGAGGACGACGTCGAACTGCCGGTTCCGCCGTCCACCGTCACCGAGTCATGGACCGGCGTCGGAGCCCCCAGAAGCGGATGGGAGCTGCTGGGTTCACGCAGCGATACTGAGCTGCGCCGCGCCGCGGAGGCGGGCATCACTGAAGTGGCCGGAATCGTGCCGGACAAGCCCGGCGCACTGATTGTCAACAACGCCCGGGCCGCCGTCTGGGGCAGGGAACTTGATGACTCCGGACTTCCAGCAGGGGCCGCGTTCGCAGCTCTCGTCCTGGGCTTCCTCGCCGACGGCGACCAGAAGCTTTACCGCGCCGGCCGCTGGTTCCGCCTCACCGGGCCGCGCGGACACGTCCTCGCCCGCACGGGAAGCGCACTGCTGTAACGACAGGTCAAGCGGCCTGATTGCCTGCCGCAGCCATTGCTGCTGCCGCAGGCAATCCAGTCACTGCCCGGCCGGGCTGTTCACCATCGACAAGGCTGCGCGCTCCATGTAGTCCCACAGGGTTCCCTCGTACAGGGGCGGGAGTTGCAGTGCGTCTACAGCTGTCCGCATATGGAAGAGCCAGCGGTCCTTGGCCTCGGGCGTCACCGTGAAGGGCATGTGCCGCATGCGCAGCCGTGGATGGCCGCGCTCTTCCCCGTACCTGGTGGGCCCGCCCCAGTACTGCTCCAGGAACATCAGGAACCGGCGCTTGGCCGGCGCCAGGTCCTCTTCGGGGTACATCGGCCGCAACAGCGGATCCGTCGCCACGCCGTCGTAGAACACGTCGATCAGCTTGACGAAGGTTTCGTGGCCGCCCACAGCGTCATAGAAGTTGTCGGTGTATCCGGGCTGGCTGAACGGATCGTTCTGCATCAGCTGGCGGGGCCGCTGCGGTTCGATGGGGATGGTCATTGCTAGTCTCCGGCCTTCTGGTCCGTCTTTTTGGGTTCGGCGTGATCGGTTCCCTGGTCGGTGGTCCCGTCCGGCGACTCGTGCAGCGGCACGTAGTTGCCCTGCGAACGGTTGCCGACGCGGAGGATTTCGCCGTTGCGGAGGTACCAGATAGCGCCGTCGTCGGACCGTACGCGCGTGATGCGCAGGCCCATGGACTCCACAACACCAACAACCTCGCTGGTTTCGATCACATCACCGATTCCGTACTGGTCTTCAATGGTAATAAAAATCCCGGCCAAAAAGTCGCGGATCAGCTGCTGGGCACCAAAACCGATGGCCACACCCAGGATGCCCACGCTGGTAAGGAGTGGCGTGATATTGATGTCCAGGTTCTGCAGGACGTACATGCCGGTAATCACCGCAACCAGCACACCGACGATGCTGTTCAGCAGCGACCCGATGGTTTCGGCGCGCTGCACCCGCCGTTCATGGTCCAGTGCCCGCAGTGCCGGCGCCGCCCACTTGAAGGTCGGCCTCTTGAAAAAATTGCTGCCCGCCGCCACCCGGCTGGTGATGCGGGAGATCACAAAATTGGCAACCAGCCAAACGGCAACCCCCACGCCGAGGCTGATCACGATGCCCGTGATACTGATCCCGTTCGGTTCGGTGGTGGCGGAAGGAATGATGGACAACATACTGACCATAGGGGGGAAATACTCCTGGAGTTCCCCGGCGGCGCCGGGATGCGGGGGCCGGGCGCCGGTTACGCCCGGCGCGGAAGGCTCTGTTTTCCTTCAACCCTAGCGCCGTAGCGTAGCCGCATGCGCATTCTTGTCCTCGGCGGAACCGCCTTCCTGTCCGCAGAAATCGTCCGCCAGGCCGTCGCCATGGGGCATGAGGTAAGCTGCCTTGCCCGCAGCTCGGCCGCTGATCCGCCAGGGGGAGCGGCTTGGCTGCAAGCCGACCGCTTCCTGGGCGCCCAAGCCTACGACGACGTTGACGGGGAGTGGGACGAGGTCATCGACGTCACCCGCGATCCGGTGCTCGCGGCAGCGGCGCTGGACGCCCTCGCAGGCCGGACAGCCCACTGGACATCCGTCTCCAGTTGCTCCGTCTACGCCGATGCTTCAGTTCCGGGCGCCACCGAGGACGCCGCCCTCCTCCCGGCCCTGGCCCTGGGTACTCCTTCGACGCCGGAAAATTACGGTGAATCCAAAGCGGCAATCGAGCGCGCAACCCTCACAGCGGCCGCCGGGAAGGCCCACCTGTGCCGTGCCGGCCTGATCGGGGGACCAGCCGACGGCTCGGCTCCCGCCCGGGCATGAGGGGTTCATGGCCAGGAGCAACAAGGCCGCGCTGGCCGCCGGCCTGCGGATCCGTCCGTGGCAGGAGACGCTGGCAGACACGCTGGCTGACGCACGCGTCCGCGGCCTGGACCGGCCCCGGAAAGCGGGGCTGACGCCGGAAACGGAAGCGCGGCTGGTCGGCATCCTGCGGAACCGGGTGTGATCAGCCCACCAACGGCAACCGACCACAGCCCTGGTCAGGGCTGAGCCGCCACCGTGACGGGGGCGTGCTCCACCGGAAAGTTCACGCTGCGGGCGATGAAGCACAGCTGGTTGGCCTCCTGGTGCAGCTGCCCGGCAAGCGCCAGGTGACGCCCGTCCGCCACCGTCACCTGCGGACGCAGCGTCACACTTTCGAACTGGCCGCTCCCGTCCCGGTTCAGCGTCATCAGCCCGGTTGCGTCGTCCCGGTAGTCCGTCACCACGACGCCGTGCTTCACCGCCACATGCAGGTAGGACAGCATGTGGCACTGGGCAAGGGCAGCCAGGAGCAGCTGCTCCGGGTTGTAACGCTCCCTGTCCCCGTGGAACGTGGGGTCTGCTGAGCCCTTGAGGGCCGGCAGCCCCGGAATCAGGATGTCGTGGTCCCGGGAATAGCCCCGGTACGACGACGTTCCCCCGCCCAGGTTTCCTGTCCACTGGACGGTCAGTGCATAGCGGTGCTCGCCCAGGGTCACAACGCCGGCCCTGCCTCACCCGGAAGGACGTCAGCGGCGCGTGCGCGCAAAGCCCGTGCAACGCCGTCGCGGTTTTCCAGCATCATCCGCCGAAGGGCGGCGCTCTGTGGCGGGAGAGCGGCCAGGAAGCCGTCGGTACGGTCAATGGTCGCCTGGGTGGTCAGCAACGCCGGGTAGAGCCCGACGACGATCTGCTGGGCCAGCGCGTGGGTCCGTGTTTCCACGATCCCCGGCACCGCCTGGAAATACTTCTCCGAGTACGGCTCCAGCAGGGACCGGTCCAGGACCCGCGTGAAGCCGGTCACCACTGACCCTTGAAGGGCGTTGGAGAGTTCGCCTTTGACCACGATAGAGTCCCAGGCTGCGGCCTTTGCTTCGGGAGTGGGGATCGCCGCCGCTGCCTGGGCAGCCGCGTTCTGGCCACTGGAGGTGTTGTCCCGCTCCTGTTCGGCATCGATGCCATCCTGCGCCAGCCGGCCGCCCACCACCAGTGAAGTCACCAGCTCCCAGCGCAGGTCCTGGTCAACAGTCAGCCCGTCCAAAACCAGCGAGCCGTCGAGAAGGCCGGCCACTGTGTCCAGCTGGCTTCCACTGCGCGCCAGCAGGGCAAAGGATTTAACGAACTGCAACTGCGCGTCTGAGCCGCCGGACACCTCAGACGCCAGCTCCCACAGCCGGTCCGCTGCAGCCACGGCGGTGGCCTCGCGGTGCTCCTCGGCGACGTAGAAGTTCAGAGTGGTGGCCAGTTGGCGGAGCTGGACCAGGATCACCGACGAATCGGACTCCGCGGCCACATTGGCAAGGATCAGTTCGACGTAGCGCCGCGCCGGCGTTTCGCCGTCCCGGGCAGCATCCCAGGCGGAGTTCCACACCAGGGTCCGCGGCAGGCTCTCGCTGAAGTCCTTCAGGTGGGCGGTGGCGGTGGCAAGCGACTTCTCATCGAGCCGGACCTTGGCGTAGGCGAGGTCGTCGTCGTTCACCAGGATCAGGTCCGGCTGCGCCATGCCGGCCAGTTCCGGGACCTCGGTGCGCTCGCCGTCAACGTCCAGTTCTTCGCGGTGCACCCGCTCAAGCTTTCCGGCGCCGTCCAGGTTGTAGAAGCCCACGGCCAGCCGGTGCGGACGGATGGTGGGCCACTCCTCGACGGCGGACTGCAGAATCGCAAACGAGGTCAGTCGGCCGTCGCCGTCCACTGCCAGCTCAGGCGTGAGGGTGTTCACGCCTGCGGTCTCCAACCATTGCCGGCCCCATTCATCCAGGTCGCGGCCGCTGGCTTTCTCCAGCTCCACCAGGAGGTCGCTCAGCTCTGTGTTCTGCCAGGAGTACTTGGCGAAATACTCCCGGACCCCGGCCATAAACTGCTCCGGTCCCACCCACGCCACCAGCTGGCGCAGGACAGAGGCGCCTTTCGCGTACGTGATGCCATCGAAGTTCACCTCAACGTCCTGGAGGTCGTTGATCTCGGCGAAGATCGGATGGGTGGTGGGAAGCTGGTCCTGGCGGTACGCCCATGACTTTTCCACGGAGGCGAAGGTGGTCCACGCGCTCGTGAAGGAGGTGGCTTCCACAGCCGCAAGATGGGACATGTACTCGGCGAAGGACTCGTTGAGCCACAAATCGTTCCACCAGCGCATGGTCACCAGGTCGCCGAACCACATGTGCGCGAGCTCATGGAGGACGGTGATGGCGCGGCGTTCGATTTGGGCGCCGGTTACCTTGCTGCGGAAAACGTAGCCCTCGAGAATGGTCACGGCCCCTGCATTCTCCATGGCGCCGGCGTTGAACTCCGGAACGAAGAGCTGGTCGTACTTCTCAAAGGGGTAGGGGCAGCCGAACTGTGCCTCAAAGAACCTGAAGCCCTGCCGGGTCAGCTCAAAAATGTTCTCCGCGTCGAGGTACTGCATCAGCGACTTCCGGGCGAAGACTCCCAGCGGTATGACCCTGCCGTCAGAGCTCGCCACCTCGCTGCGCACGGACTGGTACGGTCCGGCAATCAGGGCGGTGACATACGAGGACAGCGGTGCAGTGGGGGAGAAGGACCACACGGAGCGGGCACCGCCGTCGTCCCCTGGGGTGGTTTCCACAGGCACCGGGGTGGGGGAATTGGAGATGACATCCCAGTGCGAGGGTGCCGTGACTGTGAAGGTGAAGGTTGCCTTCAGGTCCGGCTGCTCGAACACCGCAAACATCCTGCGCGAATCGGGAACCTCGAACTGCGTGTAGAGGTAGACCTCGTTGTCCACCGGGTCCACGAACCGGTGCAGCCCTTCGCCGGTATTCATGTATGGAGCATCCGCTACGACGGTGAGCTCGTTAGTCGCTGCGAGTTCAGGCAGTTGGATCCTGACTCCGTCCGAGACAGCGTCAGGATCAAGGCTGCGGCCGTTGAGCGTCACGCTGTGAACGGCGGCGGTGACGGCGTCAATGAATGTGGAGGATCCTGGCTTCGCGCTGAACTTCACCGTGGTGGTGCTTCCAAAGACCTTCCCGCCACGGGTCAGGTCCAGGCTGACATCGTAGGACTCGACGGAGATCAGTGCGGCACGCCCGCTGGCTTCAGCGCGTGTCAGATTCATACCTGGCAAAGTGGGCCTCCAGAATAAGTGCATCGGCCGGCTGGCGATGCCCAGCGGCGGCACTGTTCATTCTTGCATTCCTTCACCCCCGAACAAGTAGCGCAGTTCACAGTGGGTATGGAGACTGGTGGGAAGTCATTGGCCGGCGGCGGGAGTAGCGTTACAACATGGGGAAGTTCATGGAGTCGGTGGACACCAAGGCCCTGCGTTTCGTGGCGGGGTTCCCGGTGGTGGTTGGTGCCGCTTTCGTGGTCTGTGCTCTTCTGCTTCGGCCTGACCTTCCTGAGCCGCTCGCCATTAGATGGACAGACGACGGCGGCGCAGCCTTCGCGTCCTTTGCCGCCTATGTCACCTGGGGCGCCCTGATGATTGTGTCCGCGGGTTGGCTGGTTCTCTCCCAGGCGCTACCGGTCAGCAGGCCGGTGCCCATGCGCCGGATCATGATGGGCGCCGGACTGTTCCTGTGCCTCTTCGTTGCCACCGCCCTGGCTGCGGGCCTCGTTGGCCAGACCGGCCTGGCAGACGCCCGTGAGTCCCGGGTGGACCTCACTGTCCTTGCGCTCGGAAGCGGGGCCGCTGTGTCCCTCGGCGTCATCATCGCCTTCGTCTACAAGGCGGACCAGCAATGGTCCACCGACGACGACAGGGCCCTCCAGCTTGCCATCGCCAGGGAGCTGGACCCTGACCTCTCACGGGATACCATCCGGCTTTGGGTTCATGCCCGCAGCTCTGTCTTTGTCATGATCGGCATAGCCTCGCTGTTTCCTGCCGCGCTGATTGCCATCGCCGTGCCCTGGCTTGGAGTGTTGCTGGTGGTCCTGGCCGGCGTCGGCGCGGCCTTCCTTTGTGCCCGGATCAAGGCGGACCGGCGCGGGCTAAAAGTCCTGCTGGCCGGCGTTGTGCCTGTTATGGACGTCCCCGCAGGCGCCATTTCGGCGGCAAACGCCGCCGATGTCCGCGCCGCCGACTACGGCGGCTGGGGCTACC
>NZ_JBNHFF010000158.1:0-7902 GCF_059089965.1 Arthrobacter sp. SPT-J7 | reverse complement strand
GGCCCCGGCGCCTGCTCCCGCACCTGCGCCTGTCCCCGCCCCGGCCCCCGCTCCCCCGATGGGAAGCGGAACCCACGAGGCCGCCATTTCGGTGGCCCTCGGCAAGGTGGGCGCACCCCACCACTACCAGTGGGGCGGCGAGGGCCCTTACGGTTTCGACTGCTCGGGGCTGGTGCAAACAGCGTTTGCGGCCGCCGGGAAATACCTTCCGCGCACCGCCGCCCAGCAGTACGCTGCTGCTCCCGTCCACGTACCGATCTCGCAGGCACGCCGCGGCGATCTGCTGGTGTGGGGTTCGCCGTCGAATTTCTACCACGTTGCCATTTACCTGGGGAACGGCCAGGTGGTCCAGGCGCTAAACCCGCAGGAGGGCATCGGCGTCACGCAGCTCAGCGCGATGGCCGGTATGCAGCTCCATCCGTACGCTGCGCGTTACTGAGCAGCAGGGACCGGCCTGCTCGGCTCAGCTGTCCAGCTCAGGTTTGTCCTGCTCGGCGCGTCTCAGCTCAGCACGTCCTTAGTGACGAACCGCCCGTAGGCGAGCGCACCGAACACGGCTACGTAGCCCGCCTGCAGCACGGCGTTATCGGCGTATGAGTCCCAGAGCACTGGTTGGCGGAGGAGATCACCGAAGCCCAGCCAGTAATGGCTGAACAGCCACGGGTGCAGCCATTCGAGCTGCGGCAACTGGTCGAGGACCTGGGACACCACAGAGACCACCACCGTGGCGGCCATGGCCCCCACGGGAACCACGGTGAGGGTGGACAGGAAGAGTCCAATCGCGGACAGCCCGGCCAGGGAAACGGCCAGGTAGACCGCGATCAGGAGGATGCGCAGCGCTGCCTCCGGCGGCTCGATCACGTCCCCGGACAACAATGTCACCGGGCCAACCGGAAACAGTGCGGCCCCAATGGCAGCACCGGCCAGGCCCACAGTGACGGGCGCAGCCAAGCAGAATGCCAGCGCCCCCGCGTACTTCACCAAAAGCAACCGCACGCGGCCAGTGGGAGCAACCAGCAGGTACCGCAGCGTGCCCATGTTGGCCTCGCCCGCGATCGTGTCTCCTGCCACCACGCCCACGGTCAGCGGCAGGAACAGCGGCACTGACACCAGCATGGCTGTGAAGGCCACGAACAGCCCGTTCTGGGTGATGCGGTCCAGAAACGCGGGACCCCGCCCCGGGGGAACCGTTGAGGAGATTCTCACAGCCACGGCCACCAGCACCGGGATTGCTGCAAGCGCTAGCAGCAAAGCCCACGTACGCCGCCGTCCGAACAGCACCCGAAGTTCGGACCAGAGGAGGGAAAAACCGGACCCCCGCGGCGCTCCCCCGGCCTCTGCACCGTTTGTTCCGCTTTCTCCAAGCCGTGCGTTACTGGACAACATCGAACCCCTCCCCCGTCAACGCAACAAAGCGGTCCTCAAGGCTTTCCCGTTCCACTGCGAAGCCACGGACCCGGACGCCGGCCTGCACCAGGTGGGCCACGATTTCTTCAGGGGCGGAGCGGCCAGTGGCAAGGTCGCCCGTGGCAGGGTTTCCAGTACCTGGGCCGGCAAACTGCCCCGGAGCAGCAAGCGCCGCCGTCACCACCCCGCCGTCAGACTGCGCGGCTGCAGGTTCCGGCGATAACCCAAGTCGCACCAGGACTTCCATGGCAGCCCCGGCGTCCGGCGTCACGAGGCGGATGCTGGCGGTTCCGGACCGGCGCAGTTCCGGAAGCGGACCCTGGGCCACGAGCCGGCCGGCACTCATGATGGCCGCATGCGTACAGATCTGCTCGACCTCGGCCAGCAGATGGCTGGAAACGAAAACAGTGGTCCCGTCCGCCGCGAGGGATCGGACCAGGTGACGCACTTCGCGCGTGCCCTGCGGGTCAAGGCCATTGGTGGGCTCATCAAGCACCAGCAGTTCGCGAGGTGACAGCAGGGCGTTGGCAATGCCCAGCCGCTGCTTCATACCCAACGAATAGGCGTGCACCCGCTTGCCCGCGGCGTGGCCCAATCCCACCCGTTCCAGGGCGTCGTTTACCCGGGCTTTGCGGGTGGCGGGGGCGGCATGCCGGGTGGCGGCGTCGAGGCGGTGAAGGTTTGCGGTGCCGGAGAGAAAGGGATAGAAGGCCGGACCCTCCACCAGCGCCCCCACGCGCGGGAGCACGTCCTGGAACTTGCCCGGCATGTCCATCCCGAGCAGCCGAACGGTTCCTGCTGAGGCAGCAGCGAGACCCAAGAGCATCCGGATGGTGGTTGTCTTTCCGGAGCCGTTGGGCCCCAGGAACCCGAAGACGGCACCGGGAGGCACCGCGAGGTCAACGTCATGCACGGCCAGCTGCTGTCCGAAGCGCTTGGTCAGCCCCTGCGTCTCGATGGTCAGGCCGTACGTCCGGGAGCCGGGGCCTCCTGCGGCCCCCGTCACGGAGCTGTTGATGCGGCTTGCAGCCTCTCCGGCGGTACCATGCCCGCGAAGATCCGGCCGTCGTCGGTGAGCAGGACGTTGAACAGCGTGGTGGAGAGCAGCCTCCCGCCGGGGACGGCGACGGCGGCCTGGGCCAGCAGCGGGTTCCCGGACACCATGGCATTCGCGGCAGAGGCGGCGCCCGCCTTCGCCGGTACCGCCACCACCGTTTCCCAGCCGGTGCCGGTCAGGTAAGGCCGGGTCTTGTCCGTGATTGCCTCTGCCAAAGCGTCCGGAGTCGCGTGCATGCCGGGAGTGTCAGGGAACCCTGAACTGAGCGGCCAGCGTTCGGGATGGCGGAACTGCAGCTCCTCCACCGTGCTGCCGGGTGGCGGGACGAAATTGAACAGTGCTTCGTCCGGAGCTTCGAGGGACAGGCTGGTGAATCCGGCGGTAAAGGCAGGCTGCGCGGCACCGCGTGCTGTCACCGCCACGGAGAGCGGCATGCCGTTGGCAGCATCGACGGCGATGGCCACCTTGCCCACCAGTGTGCCTTCTGTGCGCGGCTCAAGGAGCAGATTGTAGGCAGGGCGCCCGGCGGCCTCCGCCTCAGGCCCCACGGACACGGCAGTTGAACTGTCAGCCGCGGCCAGGAACTGGTCCGCCAGCTCCTGTGGCGTAGGCGGAACCGGCATGTCCGGCCGGGGCTCAGCCAGCGGCGGCGTCCCGGTGTTGCCCGGGTCGGTCAGCGGCAGGTCCCGGGCGTAGCCCGGCAGGGTCAGGTGGGCGGCGGAGTTGTCCCTTGACGAGTAGAACCAGACGTCATTACCACGGCGGATGATGTCCCGCTCGGCGAGCCGGTCCACCACTTGGATGCGCGCCTTGGCCTTGCCGTCCATGAAGACCCTGGCCGTGTGCTCACCGGTGAGGAACTCCATGATGGAGGCTGCACCGCCGGCTGATGCAGGGCCGGAGGTTGGACCCGTTGCCGGCAGTTCCGGCAATCCCAGTTCCGAGAATTGTTCGAGGGTGCCCGAGAACGTGTGTGTCCTGTGCCCGGCGAGCAGGGCGATCACTTCGGCCGGGGTCTTATCAGGCAGAGGATCGCCGGCCCGCGCCGGGATGGATCCCGCCAGCACTCCGGCGGCGATCACCGCAGGCACCGCCATTGCAGGAGCCCACCGCAACCAGGTGCTTTTCATACGGCGCGTTACGACCCGGTTCATATCCAGGTCGTCCATACTCCGGCGGTTCGTTGTCCGGCCGTCTCCGTCCTTGGAGCCCATAGTCCAAGGGTACGCCTCGGGGCCACTCCCGACACCTGCCGCGTGGCCCACCGGTCGCTACGCGGGCACCACGGTTCCAGCGCCGCCGTCGACCGTTATTCTTTGTCCGGTAGCAAGCCGGGCAGTGGCCTCCGGAACACCCACCACGGCGGGAATGCCGTACTCCCGCGCCACCACCGCACCGTGCGAGTTCGGCCCGCCCATCTCCATCACCAGGCCACCGGCCGTCAGGAACAAGGGGGTCCATCCCGGATCGGTGGACGGTGCCACCAGGATTTCCCCGGGTTCCAAATGGGCACCGACGGGATCCAAAATGACCCGGGCAGGAGCTGTGACCGAGCCTGCCGAAGCGGCGCTGCCGGACAGCGCGTCGTCGGTCATCGCAGCACCCGCGGCGTGCAGCACCTCGGGTTCGGTACCGTCCGAGAGCAGGACCCTGGGGATGTGGCGCCTGCCCAGTTCGCTGGCATAAGCGGCACGGCGCTCCAGGACCAGTTGGCGCAGCTTCCGCGGCTGGCTGGCCCCGTTGGCGTGTCCGGCCAAGGCCTGCCGGGCCTCCTCGAAGTCAAGGAAAAAGATGTCGTCCGGACTCTCCAGCTTGCCGTCCGCTGCCAGCGCAGCTCCCACGTGGCCCAGCTGCCTCCGTGCTTCAGCGAGGCCAAGGACCAGTTGGTACTTGGGCAGTTCCCGCAGTCCGGCGAAAAGCCTGGTGCGGCGCAATGCGGCGCCGACCAGCAGGGCCCGTACCCTGCCGCGGCGGCGCGCCTCGGCCACCAGCCGCTCTACTTCCGCATCAGCCTCCGCACTGGCCCTGCCGAACTGTGCGTCCGGCGCCATGGCGGGATCCGCGAGGCGCAGGTAGTTGGCCAGGACACCCAGGATGTGGGTGGGGTCATCGGACCACCGGGGCAGGCCCACGTCGATTTCGGCTACGGCCCGGTGCCCGTAGCGTTCGAGGAACCGTACCAGGCCCGCGTGCAGGACCGGAGGCAGGCGCCCGGCGTCGAACTCCGCTGCCAGCACAGATGGCTCCAGCGTCTCCAGCGCCGCACGCGACTCGCGGTCGTCCTTCATTGCTGAGGCCAGGCGCCACAGGTCGAGGTCCATCTCCGTGGTCACGTTCCGCGGCAGGCCCCGGAGCACTTTCTGCAGGTCCTTCCCTCGGTCCGGTCCGTCCAGCAGCCTTCCCGCCAGCCAAAGCATCGCAAAGCCCAGTGCTGGCAGGGGCAGGATGGCGGGCACAATCGCAAAGAGCCGGTCTCCCAGGAGCCGCTCCGCGTGGTCGAGCCGTTCAGCTGGCCCGGCGCCTGCCTCGAGCTCCAGGTCATCCGCGAATTGCCGGGTGAAGCGGTCCAGGCGGCGCAGCGCCGCCTTGGGCCGGAACAGTCCCCGGAGCACCGATTCCGGGGCGCGGGCGCGCACCGCTGCCGGCACGACGTGGCGGACGAGCCCGAGCGGTGTCCTGCGGGTTACCGAAAACCGGGGGTCGTCAAAAATCTGGCGCAGCACCATGGCGGACCGGGCTTCCATCACGTCGAAGACCCGTGGAAGAATCCGCCGGCCAACGCTGCTCCTGACGGGCGTTGTGACGTCCAGGTAAATCCGCTGAGCCGCCTCCGCGTAAGGCGACGGGCCGTAACGGGGCTCGTGGACGGCGAAACCCGCCGCCTTGGCCACTGAAGATGCAACGAGCCGCAGCGACGCCAGCCCCATGGGTGTGAGGGGCCGGGTGAGTCCCTGCGCCAGGCTGAAACACAGGTAAACCCTGCTTCCCGTGCCGGCCGTACGGCTCTCGGGGACGGGGTACAGCGTGGTGATGGGCCGGGACTGGATCAGCCAGAGGGCACCGCTGGTGTCGACCGCCCATTCGGTGTCCTGCGGCGACCCGAAATGGCGCTCGGCCTCCAGGCCAAGGGCGGCAAGTTCCAGCGCTTGCCCGTCCGTCAGACTGGAAGACTCTGCCCCGCCGGCAAGGTCCTGCATCTGCGTTCCACCGCCCGGAAGCGGCCGCACCATCACGTGCTTGTCGCCCAGCTTCCGCTCAAGGACCCGTTCTTTGTCCATATCCACGACGAAGTGGTCCGGATTGACGGCCCCGGAAACCACCGCTTCACCAAGCCCCTGCGCGGCATCGATGACGGCCTCCCGCCGCCTGCCGGTCAGCGGATTTGCTGTGAACATCACCCCGGCCGCTGCGGCATCCACCATCCGCTGGATGACGACGGCGAGGGCTACTTCGTGCGGCGCGATCCCCAGAGCCGCCCGGTACGCCACTGCCCTGTCTGTCCAGAGGGAGGCCCAGCAGTCCCGCACTGCCTCGAGGACGGCGTCGATGCCGATGACATTGAGGTAGGTGTCCTGCTGACCCGCGAAGCTCGCAAACGGAAGGTCCTCCGCCGTAGCGGAGGACCTGACGGCCACCGGAGTCGCATTCCCGAGCGCCGCATAAGCCTGCTCCACGGCGGCAACGATCCGGGGCGGAACCGGGATGGCACGGATGGCTTCCCGTGCCCTCCCCGCCATCGCGCCCAGTTCAGCGGCCTGGCCGGGGGTTCCCGGTTGCAATGCGGCCTGCAGGTTCCCCAGCTCTGCCAGCACCCCGTCCCGGATGGTCCCGGTGGCTTCACGGTAAGCCTGGGTGGTCAGGCAGAAGCCATCCGGCACCGGCAGGCCCGCTGCTATCAGTTCACCGAGGTTGGCGGCCTTGCCTCCCACCAGTGGAAGCATTCCGCCGTCAACATGGCTGAGGCGAAGGATGAGGCCGGAGGCGGTATCTCCGTCCGGTGGGCCGGAAACCTGCCCTTCCGTTCCTGGTGGGTCAGCTGCCATGATGACGCTCCCTGTTGCAGGATTCGGTCAGGCTGCGCCGAGGATCGGCCCGAAGCGAGCCCTATCGGCAAGGCGCGGGTCCTCACGGTCCGGAACCACCATAACGGGGCCCTTGGCATGATGGAGAACGCCATCCGACGTGGATCCCAGGAGCATGCCGGTGAAGCCGCCGCGCCCGCGGGTCCCGACGACCACCAGCTCCACGTGCCGGCTTGCTTCCACCAGCACGTCAACCGGGGAGCCGTCCGTCAGCTCCGAGTCCGTGGACAGGTTGGGGTAGTGGCTCCTCAGCCAGGCCATGCCTGCATCGAGGGTCTGCTGGATATCCGCGAAGAGGGCCTTGCGGTCCATCGGGGCAGGAACCCAGGCCAGGGAGCCGCTGTATTGCGGAACCGCGCAGACCACCCGGAGCGTTGCACCCAACCGTTCAGCCTCGTCCGCAGCTTCGAGCACGGCAACGCGGGCCTGCTCCGAGCCGTCCACGCCTACTACCACCACGTTTTCCACGCGCTGGTTCCCGGCCTTCGCCTGTTCTGCTTTCACGCGCCGGTCCTCGGTGGTTTCGCCCAACCGGTCCGAGCAGACCAGCGGGACGGTAACCGTAGGGCATTTCGCGTGCGCCGGCAGCGCGCTGCTGACGGAGCCGAGGAGCCTTCCGACAAAGCCGCCGCGGCCGCGGGTGCCGAAGACCAGCAGCTCTGCTGTCTGGGACATCTCCAGAAGCACACCCGACGCATCCCCGTTTTCCACAGAGGCGCTGACATCGATGTCGTAGGCCGAGACCTTCTCCAGGGCCTGCTTGACCACCGCTTCGGCACCTTCGCGGATCACTGAATCATCGACGGTGGCATATCCGCCATCGAGGCCGGATGCAGCGAAGATCGGTACGGAGTAGGCAGTAACGATATGCAGTGGACGACGGCGGCGCCGGGCTTCCCGGGCTGCCCACACCAGCGCGCACTGGCCGTGGTCCGACCCGTCCACGCCGACGACTATCCCATCGGGAGCGGCATGAGCGCCACCGCCGTCCCTCTCCGCGTCCGGATGCAACTCTTGTGCGCCCATTGGGCCGCCTCCTAGCGATACTCCCTGATGTTGCGGCTATTCTGCCAGAAAGCCGGCCGTTCCCCTTGCACCCGTATCGCAGCCGCCGCTGCCCAGGAAGGGCCTGCTTCCAGTTCTCACTATTCTCCGTACACCGGCGGTTAGCAAGCCTGTTCAGAGCCGCAAACGGCGGTTATCCACAGCCTCCGGCGGGCGCTCCGGAAAGCGTGTTCACCCGCAGGGGAATCTTTTCGGATTGGGCTATCCAGCGCCGCAAATCTTCTGTAGTCTTCAGGACATTGTTGGTCCGGGACGCCTACTGCCTCTTTCCTGTCAGAGCTGCCCGGAATC
>NZ_JBNHFF010000157.1:0-8030 GCF_059089965.1 Arthrobacter sp. SPT-J7 | reverse complement strand
TGCGTGGCTGGCCGAGAGGGGGATTTCCACTGGTTGGACGGAGGCCGATGGCACGAGGACTTTCCACCCGGTGGAGTCGATCAGCCGGTCCGCGATGGCTGCCTTCCTCTATCGGATGAGCGGCACGGCAGATTACGCTCCGCCGGCTACGTCGCCCTTCACCGATGTGCAGCCGGGCCAGCAGTTCTACAAGGAGATTTCCTGGCTGGCTGAGCAGGGTATTTCCACGGGCTGGAAGGAGGCAGACGGCACTTCGACCTTCCGGGGGGAGGAACCGATCAGCCGCTCGGCGATGGCAGCCTTCCTGTATCGGAACAGCGGCACGACGGATTATGCCGCCCCGTCCGAATCACCCTTCGCTGACGTGATTCCCGGCCAGCAGTTCTACAAGGAAATCGCCTGGCTCGCGGAGCAGGACATTTCCACTGGCTGGAAGGAGCCTGACGGCACGTCAACCTTCCGCGGGGAGCAGTCGATCAACCGCGATGCGATGGCGGCATTCCTCTACCGGATGAACCACCCGATTTCCGGCTAGGAACAGGAACCACCAGCAGCAAGGGGCAGGCTCCGGATCACTCCGGGGCCTGCCCCTTGCCCTTCTTTGAGTACTCGAAACTACTACCTGCACTACTTGCTTGCTTCGACCGGCAGCGAGCGGAATTACTTGGTTTTTAAGCCGAGTACTCGATCAAGTAGTGCCTCAGCGACAACTGAGTACGTGTCTTCTCCCGCTTGGAAAAGTCAGGTATCGGCGACCCTTGTTGGTCACTTTTCACCATGTCACGGTGGTTCTGGAAAGCCGGAAGAACAGCATCTCCGCTGGTTCATCCGACCGAAAGACCCGAGGCCTGACTCTCGGGCCGGGGGACAATGGAGGCAATCGTGGGGAATACTCCTGCAGCACAAGGGCAAATTTCGGTTCGTCTGTTTGGCACATTCGAAGTGCGGCGCGACGGCGTCACACTCTCCGCTGCTGACATGGGCGGCTGCAAACCACGCCACATCCTTGAAATTCTGCTTTTGAACCTGGGTACCCCGGTTTCAAAGAACCGCATCATCGATACCCTTTGGGGGCCCGCCGCCGGCCAGGGGACAGTGGCGACACTCGAAAGTTACATCAGCGGCATTCGCCGCGCCATCCAGCCCGGCAATACCAAGAACGGTCCGCTTCGGACAGCCAACGGCGGCTACGTCCTGGACCCGGCGTTAGTGGATCTCGACCTGGCCCGTTTCCGTCATCTGGTCGACGAGGCAGATCTCGCCTCCCCTCCGGACGCCTACGACATGTTGACGCAGGCGCTTGAACTGTCTGCCGACCCGTTGCTCGGTTCCGAACTGGCATCCGACTGGGCGGACGTGGCTCGGGCGGGCCAGGAGGCTGAGAAGGTGGCGGCGCAGGTCAAAGCAGCAGAGGCAGCCGCCTCGTCCAGCAGGCCTTTGGATTCGATCCAATGGGCGGGGCGGGCCGTGGAGTCCGATCCCCTCAACGAGCGCGCCTGGACATTGCTCGTTACGGGCTACGAACAGCTCGGCCTGCCGGCAGAGGGGCTGTCAGCATACGCCCGCTGCCGGCAGGTGTTTGATCGGGAGCTTGGTTGCGGACCCGGACCGGCCCTGCAGGCCGCACACATCCGGCTCCTGCGCCAACAGGCCGAAGTAAACTCCGATTTGTCAGAAGTCATGGCAGCCCTCGTTTACCTCGGGGACAGCCTCCGCGGGCAGAGGAATACCTCCGGCCCCACTGCCGACCAGGGCTTCACGCGGGAAAACGCGGGGCAGATTGTTGCCTCTTTCCTTCGTCGGGCACGCGTCGCTGTCTGAGTCCAGGCAGCCGTCCAAACGGGCAGCAGCCCCATAGCTCAGCCATCGCTGTAGGCTAGGAATACCCGGGATTCTCATGAATTCCGGGTATTCGCATTGCCTGCCCTCGCTGAACACCCACAGGAGCTTCTGCCATGAGCCTTCCCGGCCCGTCCACCGCCGGCCAATCCACCGCAGGCCGGTCGCTGGACGGACTGCGCCGCGCCCTCGCCCCGGACCAGACCTTTGCCCGCGTCCGGGCCGAGGCTGCCCGTGGCTTCGACGTCCGGGGCCAGGATTACCAGATCAGTGCACCGGCCGGGCTCCGTCCGGTGCTCCTCGCCGAGATGGCGGACGGCATCGCGGCCGCTGCCGCAGGGGTTAGGGTCGACGGGCACGACGGCGCCGGGCCGGGCGTGGTGCTGGCTGTCACCGCAACCGGCCGGGAGGCAGAGGACCTGACCGCCGCGTTGCGGGCCTACCTCCCCGCCGAGGCCGTGGCGGAGTTCCCCAGCTGGGAAACACTCCCGCATGAACGGCTCTCCCCGCGCTCGGACACCGTGGGCCGCCGTCTCTCCGTACTGCGCCGCCTCGCGCACCCGGAAACCTCGACGGCGGGACCGCTCCGTGTGGTGGTGGCGCCCGTCCGTGCCGTGGTCCAGCCTGTGGTTGCCGGTTTGGGGGAGCTGGTTCCGGTCACGCTGAAGGTAGGCCAGGAGATGCCGTTCACCGAGGTGGTGCGGAACCTGGCAGACGCCGCGTACGCCCGGGTAGACATGGTGACGCACCGCGGCGAGTTTGCGGTCCGCGGCGGCATCATCGACGTCTTTCCGCCCACGGAGGACCACCCCATCCGGGTTGAATTCTTCGGCGACGAAGTGGACCAGATGCGCTGGTTCGCCGTCGCCGACCAGCGCTCGCTGTCCTCGCCGGGACTTCACCATCCCACCGAGCTGCACGCCCCGCCGTGCCGCGAAATCCTCATCACGCCATCCGTGATGTCGCGGGCAGCCACCCTGAAGTCCCAGCTTCCGGCAGCGGCGGACATGCTGGAAAAGATCGCCGGCGGCATCACCGTGGAGGGCATGGAATCCCTGGCCCCTGTGCTGGTGGACTCGATGGTTCCTTTTGTGGAGCAATTGCCTGCAGGCTCCATTTCGGTGGTCATCGAGCCGGAGAAGGTCCGTACCCGTGCCCATGACCTCGCCGCCACCAATGAGGAATTCCTCGAGGCTGCCTGGTCCACTGCCTCCGACGGCGGCGCTGCCCCGCTGGATCTGAGCTCGCAGGCAAGTGCCGCCCTCCATTCCGCCAGCTTCCGGTCGCTGGCCGAAACGCGCAGCTCCTCGCTGGAGCACGGAATTTCCTGGTGGTCCATCACGTCCCTCAGCCAGGACGAAGAACTGCTGCCCGAGATCGATGTCCTGAACCTCCACGCGCGGGAACCGCGGGGCTACCAGGGCGACGTGGCGGAAATGATGGACTTCATCGGGTCCCACGTCCGCGACCAGTGGCGGATTGTTGTTGCCACGGAAGGTCCCGGGCCTGCCCAGCGGCTGGCCGAGTTGTTCCACGAAAACGACATCCCGTGTGCCCGGGTGGACAGCCTGGACCACGAGCCCCAGGCGGGCATCATCGAAGTGACCACGGCCGCCGTCGGACGCGGCTTTGTCCTGGACGGCCTCAAACTCGGCCTGCTGACGGAGGCTGACCTGCTGGGGCGGACCTCCGCAGGATCCACCAAGGACATGCGCCGGATGCCGTCCAAGCGGCGCAACGCAGTGGACCCGCTGCAGCTCGTGGCGGGCGACCATGTAGTCCACGAGCAGCACGGCATTGGCAAGTTTGTCGAGCTGATCCAGCGAAAGGTCGCCGGCGGCGGCGACGGCGTGCGTGAGTACCTGGTCCTGGAGTATGCGCCGTCAAAGCGCGGCGCCCCGGGGGACCGGCTGTTCGTCCCTACGGACCAGCTGGACCAGGTGACCCGCTACGTGGGCGGCGACACTCCCGTCCTGAGCAAGATGGGTGGCGCCGACTGGGCGAGCACCAAGTCCAAGGCCAGGAAAGCCGTCAAGGAGATCGCCGGTGAGCTCATCCGGTTGTACTCCGCCCGGATGGCCTCCCGCGGCCACGCCTTCGGCCCCGACACCCCGTGGCAGCGTGAACTGGAGGAAGCGTTCCCCTACGTGGAGACGCCAGACCAGCTCACCACCATCAACGAGGTCAAGGCGGACATGGAGCGTGAGATCCCGATGGACCGGCTGGTTTCCGGGGATGTGGGCTATGGCAAGACGGAGATTGCCGTGCGGGCCGCCTTCAAGGCCGTGCAGGACGGCAAGCAGGTGGCGGTTCTGGTGCCTACTACGCTGTTGGCCCAGCAGCACTACGAAACGTTCACCGAGCGGTTCTCCGGCTTCCCCCTGCGCGTGAAGCCCTTGTCCCGCTTCCAGGCGGGCAAGGAAGCCAAGGAGACGGCGGAGGGCGTCAAGAACGGGACGGTCGACGTGGTCATCGGCACCCACCGGCTGCTGTCCAAGGACTTTGAGTTCAAGGACCTGGGCCTGGTGATCGTGGACGAGGAGCAGCGCTTCGGCGTGGAGCACAAGGAAGCGCTCAAGAAGATGCGCACCAACGTGGACGTGCTGGCCATGAGTGCAACCCCCATTCCGCGCACGCTGGAGATGTCCCTTACCGGCATCCGCGAGACGTCAACCCTGGCCACCCCGCCGGAGGAACGGCATCCGGTCCTGACCTATGTGGGCCCGTACACGGACAAGCAGACCTCCGCCGCCATCCGGCGCGAATTGATGCGCGAAGGCCAGGTCTTCTTCGTCCACAACCGGGTATCCACCATTGAACGCACCGCGGCGAAGATCCGCGAACTGGTGCCCGAGGCCCGCGTGGAGGTGGCGCACGGCAAAATGTCCGAGAGCCGCCTGGAGCAGATCATCGTGGACTTCTGGGAGAAGCGGTTTGACGTGCTGGTGTGCACCACCATCATCGAAACCGGCCTGGACATCTCCAACGCCAACACCCTGATCGTGGACGGCGCGGACAAGTACGGCCTGTCCCAGCTGCATCAGCTCCGCGGACGCGTTGGCCGTGGACGTGAGCGCGCCTACGCCTACTTCCTGTACCCCTCGGAGAAACCGCTGGGCGAGGTGGCACTCGAACGGCTCAAGGCCGTAGCCACGCACAACGAGCTCGGCGCAGGCATGCAGCTGGCCATGAAGGACCTGGAAATCCGCGGCGCCGGCAACCTGCTGGGCGGCGAGCAGTCCGGGCACATCCAGGGCGTCGGCTTCGACCTTTACATCCGTTTGGTGGGGGAAGCGGTGGCAGACTTCCGCGGCGAGGCCGAGGAGAAGGCCGCCGAAATGAAGATCGAACTCCCGGTCAACGCCCACCTTCCGCACGACTACGTGCCGGGAGAGCGGCTGCGCCTGGAGGCCTACCGCAAGCTCGCGTCCGCGCTCACCAACGAGGCCATCGACGAAGTCCTGGCTGAGCTCGTGGACCGGTACGGCGAGCCGCCGCTCCCGGCCCGGAACCTGGTGTCCGTGGCCCGCTTCCGCGTTGATGCCCGGCAAGCCGGCTTGTCCGATGTGGCCCTGCAGGGCAACTTCATCAAATTCTCGCCCGCCACCCTTCCGGAGTCCAAGGTCATGCGCCTGAACCGGATGTACCCTGGGTCCCAGTCCAAGCCCGCCCTTGATGCGGTGCTGATCCCCAAGCCGAAGACCGCGAGGATTGGCGGCCGGGACCTGCAGGACGCGGAAATCCTGGAATGGGCCAATGGCGTCATCCGGAACATCTTTTCTGACGCACCGCTGGCGGTGGGCTAGAACTTGATGGGAGGACACCACGCCGCCTCGGGAGCCGCGGCGTGGGTAGCTATTGCCTCAACGGGGCCGTACACGCTCGGTTGGTACCCGCTGGACGCTGCCGGGATCCTGATCGGCGGGATGGCGACGGCGGGAACCGCCTTGGTGTGCGACTGGGACCACCGGCACAGCACAGTGGCGAACTCCCTGCCCCCGCTGTCCAATGTGATCGCGGTCGGCATCGAAAATGCCAGTGGCGGGCACCGCCAGGGCACTCACTCCGTGCTCGGCGCAGCGTTCTTCGTGTTGCTGGCCACCCTGGCCGGGCAGGTCCAGCTGGAGACCGACTGGGGACTGCTGTCAGTGGGCGCAGGACTGCTGTGTATGTTCATGATCAACATCGCGGCCAAGGCCCTGAAGCTGTTTCCAAAGTCGGGCTTCATCTGCAACTGGATCTTCGCCCTGACCATGGCCGGGTTGGTGACCTGGTTCGCGCCGGACCAGTGGACATGGCTTCCGGTTTCTATGCTGACCGGTGTGGTGGTCCATATCGTGGGAGACCTGCTCACTACAGGCGGTGTCCCGCTGCTGTGGCCGATGGTCATCCGGCCGCCTAAGCTCCTGCGCAAGGTGCCGTTGCTGCGCCAGGTCTGGCGGCCCAATGGTGCCCTTTCACTGCCGTTGCTGGGCCGCGCGGGATCGAAGCGTGAATGGCTGCTGTTGATCCCCGTGAGCGCCTACGCGATGGTAGGGCTGTGCGTGGCGGGCTGGTCGTTGGCCGGCGAGAGCTGGCGGGCTGCCAGCTTCTTTCTCGGCGTGATCACCGGCATCGCCGCGGGGAACAGTCCGTCCTACTAACATCTTTCGCTGCAAAATCTCTTTTAACTTTGGCCCCAAGGGTTTCCCAAGATCGGCCGTCCATAGTTGGCACACGGGAAGCCGCAGGTGGAAGCGCTCCCGCCAATGGATGAGGAGATGGTTTCAAATGCATCACAACAAATTAAGCCGCGGTCCTGACCGGGGCAACCACCGGCGTTTGCTGGGGAAGGCAGCGGCAGGGCTGACTGCGGGGGCCATTCTGGCTTCGGTTATGTCGGTTCCCGCCGGCGCGGCACTTTCCGAAACGGGCCCGATCGACCCTAACCACGGCTATCCTGCCTGGTTCTCGGATGGAGGCAATGCTGCAGCGGGGCTGGATCCGCTGCAACCCGAACTGTGCCTCGATGGGCCGCTGTGCCTGGCTACCGACTTCCGCCCTAACCCTGCACAACCATTGTCCTTCCCGGACAACTTTCCGGATGAGGCTTTCTGGTGGGCAGGGGAGGCCGCAATCCAATCGGGAAACACCAGCGCACTGCTGGTGCTGGCCCAGGAGGCGGCTTTTGTCGACGAGCTACCCGTTGAGGGCGACCAGGTGGCATTCAGCCGGGTGCGCATCCGTGTTGACGGCCTGAGTGCGAACGCAAGTTACACCATCACGCATCCTTACGGCACGCTCACCCTGCCCTCTGATGCGGCAGGCACTATCAACTACACAGAAGACCACGGCTGCTTTGACACCCCGTGCAGTGAAGAAGGGTTCGCGCGCGCAGCAAATGGTACGGTTGGCCCGTTCCTGCGCTGGCCCTCCGGCGCACCCGAGGGTTATATCGGCGATCCCGGGGTGGAGCACGTGGTAGTGGGCAGCCCGACGGGGAACAACTTCTTCCAGGTAGAGGGGCCAGGCATCAGCCCTCTTCGGACAGACCTGTTCGCTATCCAGGGGAAACTTGCCGGGGTTTTCTCCGACATAGGCACAAACCATCAGTTTGCCGATGCAATTGCTTACGCCAAGAACGCGGGGATCACCACAGGCTACCCTGACGGGACGTTCCGGCCGCTGGGCTCTACCGAACGTGCTGCGATGGCCGCGTTCCTGTACCGCTACACCAACCAAAGCGATGCTACGTTCACCCCGCCGACGACGCCGTCGTTCACGGATGTGCCTACCAACCACCAGTTCTTCAAGGAGATTGAGTGGCTGAAGAGTTCAGGCATCACCACCGGAATGACTCCCACATTGTTCGCTCCCAACGATTCCGTAAGCCGCAAGGACATGGCTGCCTTCCTTTACCGGTTGTCAGGCGAGCCTGAATACACGCCGCCGGCTACGTCGCCATTCAACGATATGACTCCTGACAGCCAGTTCTTCAAGGAAGTCACATGGTTGCAGAGCCAGAACATCACGACAGGGTTCGATGACGGCGGCTACCACCCGTTCGAGAACGTGCACCGGCAGGCAACTGCGGCATTCCTGTACCGGATGGCCGGATCTCCCGCCGTATGACGGACGGGTAATCCTGCTGGCCTGCGCGGCAGTATTCCAGGTAAACCAGAAGACCCCCGGATTTATCCGGGGGTCTTCTG
>NZ_JBNHFF010000156.1:0-8065 GCF_059089965.1 Arthrobacter sp. SPT-J7 | reverse complement strand
AGTTCCTTACAAACTAGATGCAGTACCTGTCTGATGGAAAGTGTTCGTGGACAGAGCTACGAACTGAACAACTGACAGATTCTTACAATGACGTAAAACGTTCCTTAACAGGGTACCGCTTATCCGGAGCCGCTTCTGACCGGCGCGGCTTCGACCGGCGAAAACATGGCGAATGCAACGAAAGGACTTAAGCGGTTTCGGTGTGGCCGTCCACCACAGCACCCTTGAGGTACTGTTCTACGGCGGCTTCGGGTACCCGGTAGGAGCGGCCGAAGCGCACTGCCGGCATCTCGCCGGAGTGGACCAACCGGTAGACAGTCATTTTGGAGACGCGCATGACCTGGGCTACTTCTGCCACGGTCAGGAACTTCGCGTTGGAGAAGTTCTGTTCTGCCGACATTTCCCTATTTTCCTTTGCTGACGGATGGACAACAGTGACCCCAGGTACGTGCCAATGCGGTGTTCCGATGCTGAGCCATCCACCAACCACCTTTTAGATACTCTAGGTGTTTCTGTGACCAATGTGAAAGTAGCAGGTCCCCCTATTTGCCCTCCCACTCCGCAGCGGGCGCCTACCTCCTGCCTACCTCCTGCGCTTGCGGGCGGAAGCGGCGAGCTGGTCCAGCACCGAGACCGAAACGTCCCAGTCCATGCAGGCATCGGTCACGCTCTGCCCGTACACCAGCTCCGAGCGGCCGGCCGCGTGCTCGGCCACATCGAGGTTCTGCGCGCCGCCCACCAGGAAGCTTTCCAGCATGACGCCGGCAATTGCCTGCGCGGAAGCGCCGCCGTCCTCGAGCTGCGCCCCGATCTCCAGCGCTACTTCTGCCTGGCGGTGGTGGCTCTTTCCGCTGTTGGCGTGGCTGGCGTCAACGATGAGGCGCGGGTTCAGGTGCTTGCCCGCGAGCTTGGCTGTTGCAGCCTCGACGTCGGCAGCGGAGTAATTGGGCCCCTTGCGTCCGCCGCGGAGAATGACGTGGGTGTCAGGGTTTCCCGCGGTGGCCACGAGCGCGGCCCGCCCGTCGCCGTCGATCCCCAGGAAAGCCTGGGCCGCTGCGGCAGCACCGCAGGCGTCGATGGCAACCTGGAGGTCGCCGTCGGTCCCGTTCTTGAAGCCGATGGGCATGGAGAGGCCGGAGGCGAGCTGCCGGTGGATCTGGCTCTCGGTGGTGCGGGCCCCGATGGCGCCCCAGGAGATGAGGTCCGCCATGTATTGCGGGCTGATGGGCTCCAGGAACTCGGTGGCGGTGGGGAGCCCGAGCGCGGTGACCTGCTGCAGGAAGTGCCGTGCCGTGCGGAGGCCTGTCACCATATCGTGGCTGCCGTCCAGCCGCGGATCGTTGATCAGGCCCTTCCAGCCCACGGTGGTGCGGGGCTTTTCGAAGTAGGCCCGCATTACGATCAGCAGGTCTTCCTTGTGCTTCTCGGCCTGGCTGACCAGCCGCCGTGCGTACTCCAGCCCGGCCATGGGATCGTGGATGGAGCACGGTCCCACGATGACCAGCAGGCGGTCATCCACGCCGTCCATGATGGCGCGGACTTCGTCGCGTCCGCGTTCGACGACGTCCGCCACGCGGGCGTCCAGCGGCAGTTCCCCGATGAGTTCCTGCGGTGTGGGCAGCGCAGTGAACTCGCTGACGCGCAGGTTAGATGTGGATTTTGCCGTGGCTTCACCATCGGGGTTGCCGGCGGTGGTGTGTGCGGGGGCTGTTGCGGTGCTCATGTTCGGGTCCTGTTCCAGATATGAAGCGGGCCCAGATCAGAACCCGCCGGAGAAACGGCGAAGGGCAGAGAATAATCTCTGCCCTGTTGGCTCTGAAGGAAAGTTGGATGCGTGTCAGTTAGACGCGGGCCCCTCCAGAGCCAACGAAAAATACGCATACCAACGGTTTGTCATGCCATGAACCATAACCGCAGTCCGCCGTGGCCGCAAACTGTTACGTCGCATCACGCGACAGGCTTGCCACCAGTTCCGCGTGCTTCTGGTCGGTCAGGCGGTACCAGTGCATGATCCCGACGGAGGCCAGCACCAGGGCCCCCGGCAGCAGCCCTGCTGCAGCCCTGATGGCGAGGGTGGCAGCATCAGACTGCTCCGCAGTACCCGAAACGTAGCCGCCCCACGCGAGAGAGAAGGCGACGACGGCGGCCCCGAATCCCATGCCGAGTTTCCGGGTGGCGGCCAGCAGCGCGTAGTTGATTCCCTGGACCCGGACTCCCGTTTTCCACTCACCGTATTCCACGGTGTCGGCGATCAGGGCCCAGGTCACGATGCTGACGGACGCCGAAGCAAGGAGCCCCAAAACGAGGCCCGCCAGGCCAAGCAGTGGAGTGTCAGCGGGGGCCAGGAAGACCAGCACGCCCCCCACCACCCCGAATCCGCCGCCAACGCTGTAGACGGCCCGCTTTCCCCATCGGGCCACCGGGAGCGGCATCAGGACCGCCAGCGTCAGCGTGATCACCACTTGGGCTGTGGCCATCACCGGGAAGAGGTCCACCCGGGAGAGGACATCGCGGAGGTAGTAGAACTGGGATGCGCCGGTGGCAGAAGTTCCGGTAACGAAAAGGACGGAACTCACGCAGAGGATCACCAGCGGGGAGTTTGCCTTGAGGGCTGCCACACTCTGGCGAAGGGTGATCTTGGGGACGCTGCCGGGGACCTGCTCAACGCAGACTTTGCCCGTGAAGCAATAGAGCAGTGAGCCAATGACGGCGAAAGTGATCGTCAGCCAGGTGAAGATCTGCTGCATGTCCTGGCCGGCACCGAGGAGCGGTGCGATGAAGAAGCCAAGGGTGGCGCCGACCGAGAGGCCACCGATGGTTCGGGCCCCACCGAGCCTGGCCCGATCTTTGGCGTCCTGGGTCATGGCCCCCACCAGGCACCCGTAAGGCACGTTGACCATGCTGTAGGCGACACACACCAGGGCGTAGGTGCAGTAGGCGTACAACAGTTTCAGTGACGGGTCGACGTCGGGAACATGGAACACCGCCACACTCAGCAGCAGTGGAATGAAGCCGAACATCAGGAACGGGCGGAACTTTCCCCACCGCTTGCTTGGGACACGGTCCACGATGCGGCCTGCTGCTATGTCGGTGAAGGCGTTGAAGACCCGTGCAACAAGCAGCAACGTTCCTGCAGCCGCTGCCCCGATCCCTGCAACATCCGTGTAATAGACAAGCAGGAACATGTTGCCGGTACTGATGATCATGCTGTTGGCCGCATCGCCGGCACCGTAGCCGAGAACGCTGAGCCTGCTGAGTTTCTTCATTGCTTCCTTGTCCGCCGGGCTGAGAAACCGCTTTCTCACCCCGCAAAGAAACTTACCCCAAAATTTTGCGCAAAAACAGCAATTGCCTGATCCAGTGGTGCTCCTGGCCGCCTTCGTGGTTGTTGAAGCGGTAGACCTCAATGTCCTTGGCCGCTTCGGTGCCGGATGGCTCCGGGGCCCCGGAGCCGTAGGCATTGAAGCTGGCGAAGACGGTGGACGGCGGGCAGATGTCGTCCATCAGTGCGGCGGAGTACAAGGCCGGCGCCGTGGCCCAGCGGGCGAGGTTGACGCCGTCGAAATAGCGCAGGACCGCAAGCATCGGTTCATACCTGTCCCGGTGCCGGGCCAAAAAAGCCGCAATCTCCGGATAAGGGCCGCGCGGCGTGATGTCGATGGCGCGGGGAAAGTCCTGCAGGAACGGGACGTCCGGCAGTGCCGCCACCACGCCGTCGAGCCTGCCCGCCGCCAGCCCGGCCACGGCCACCACGATGCCCCCGCCCTGGCTGACGCCGGCGAGGACCACCCGTCCCGGGTCGATCTCCGGGTGGTCTTGGGCCGCTTCCACGGCACGGAAGGCATCGACGTACACCCGCCGGTAGTAGTAGCCCTCGCGGCTGCCCGCGCCCCTGGTCATGAGGCCCGCATGCGCCACCTCGCCGGCGGAGGGGTGTGGGTCGGCCGTGTCCCCCAGGGTGCCGCCGTAGCCCTGGCCGCGGGTGTCCATGATGAAGTGCGCGTAGCCCGCCTGCGCCCACTTCGTGTCCTGGTTCACCAGGCCCCGGCCGCCGGAGTAGCCCACATACTGGACCACTACCGGCAACCTTGTTCCGGCGGCCCTGTTGGCGGGAAGGTGCAGCCAGCCCTTGATGGCGGCGCCCCCGTAGCCTGAAAACGTCACATCGAAGGTATCGATGACGGACAGGTAGTTCTCCACCTGTTCGTAGGACGCGTGGAGCGGAAACGCCCGCGCCTCTCGGATGGTGGTTTCCCAGAATTCTCGGAAGTCCTCCGGCGGCGTCACTTCGGACGTGTAGCCGCGGAGTTGGGCAAGCGGGAGGTCAAAAAGGGGCATGCGCTGTCCGGTCCTGTCCTGTGTGCTGGGTCCTGGTGGGGCGCCGGGGGACGCCGTGGTTGGCTAGAGCCGCGAGAGCTCCGGTACAAAAACCTGCAGTGGACTGCTGGCCACCACCAGCGCACGGAGTTCTCCCAGTCCGCCGGTGATGGAACCGGCAGCGCGGGCCTGCACCAGTACGTTGCCCAAGGCTGTGGCTTCCACCGGTCCCGCCACGACTTTCCTGCCGGTGGCATCGGCCGTGAGCTGGCAGAGCAGCCGGTTTTGGGAACCGCCGCCCACCACATGCACCACCGCCACCGAGCGGTCAGCGAGCCGCTCGGCGTCGCGGATGGTGCGGGCGTAACCGGCGGCCAGGCTGTCCATGATGCAACGGGTAATGGCGGCAGGATCGTTGGGCAGTACTTCTCCGGTGCGGCGGACCGCGGCGCGGATGCGGTCCGGCATGTTGTCCGGGGCAATGAAGTAGGGGTCGTCCGGGTTGATCTGTGGCCCTCCGGGCGGCAGAGCCGCAGCTGCGGTCAGCAGGGCAGTGAGCTCTGGCCGGAACCCTTCAGACGCCCACGTCCGCTGGCATTCGCTAAGGAGCCAGAGGCCGCCCATGTTGCGGAGGTAGCGGATGGTGCCGTCAACGCCGCGCTCATTGGTGAAGTTCGCCTCGCGGCTGGCCTCGGTGAGGACGGGGCGCTTCAGCTCAAGCCCCACCAGGGACCAAGTGCCGGAGGAGATATAGGCAAAGTCCTCCTCCTGCGCGGGGACGGCTGCCACTGCGGAGGCGGTGTCGTGCGAACCGACAGCCACCACTCGGGTTTCCCGCGGAAGGCCTACTTGGGCGGCAATGGCCGGCAGGAGGGTGCCGACCGTTTCTCCGGGCTGGACCAGCGGCGGGAACAACTCCTTTCGCAGCCCGAGGGCCGTAAGGAACTCGGTGGCCCACTCCCCCGCCACTGCGTCGAACAAGCCCGTGGTGGAGGCGTTGGTCGCCTCGGTCCGGCGCTGCCCGGTCAGGAGGAACGCGATCAGGTCCGGGATCAGGAGCGCCTGCAGGCCGTCCAGGTCCGACTCGCTGGCAAGCTGGTAGATGGTATTGAACTGCAGGAACTGCAAGCCCGTCGTTCCGTACAGGCGCACAGGGTCCAGCTTCCGATGCACCGGCTCGACGACGGCGCGGCTGCGGTCGTCCCGGTAGCTGAACGGCTGGGCGGCCAGTTCGCCGGCGGAGTTGATCAGGCCGTAGTCCACGGCCCAGGTGTCGATGCCGATGCTGGCCACACGCTCACCCTGTGCCGCGGCCACGGTGGCCGCTGCTGAGAGTCCCTTGAGGACTTCGGCGAAGAGGGTGTTGAAATCCCAGCGCAGCCCGCCGCCGATCTCCACCACGCCGTTGGGAAAGCGGTGGACGACTTCCAGCTCGACGCTGTTTTCACCGCCGGTTCCGCCGGCCTGGACGCGGCCCAGGATGACCCGGCCGGAGGAGGCGCCGATATCGACCGCGGCGAAAACACTGCCGGCGAACACTTTGGCGGGCACTGCGGAAACTGCCCCGGCTTGAGCCGGGGCAGTTTCGTTGGTGCGTTCGGCGCTCATCGCAGGAAGGCTGCGGCCACTCCGGCGTCCACGGGGATGTGCAGGCCGGTGGTGTGGGACAGTTCGTTGCTGGTGAGGACGGCGGCGGCGTTGGCCACGTGCTCGGGCAGGACTTCGCGCTTGAGCAGGGTGCGCTGGGCGTAGTACTCACCCAGTTTCTCCTCGTCCACGCCGTACACGGCGGCGCGTTTGGCGCCCCAGCCGCCGGCGAAGATGCCGGAGCCGCGGACCACGCCGTCGGGGTTGATGCCGTTGACGCGGATGCCGTGTTCACCGAGTTCCGCGGCGAGCAGGCGCACCTGGTGGGCCTGGTCCGCCTTGGTGGCGGAGTAGGCGATGTTGTTGGGGCCGGCGAACACTGAGTTCTTGGAGGAGATGTAGATGATGTCCCCGCCCAGGCCCTGGGCGATCATGACCTTCGCGGCGGCCTTGGCCACCAGGAAGGAGCCCTTGGCCATCACGTTGTGCTGCAGGTCCCAGTCCTTCTCGGTGGTCTCCAGCAGCGGCTTGGAGATGGACAGCCCGGCGTTGTTCACCACCAGGTCCACACCACCGAATGCCAGCACAGCGGCGTCGATCGCGGCTGCAACCTGGGCCTCGTCCGTCACGTCAGCCTGCACACCGATGGCTACGTCCGGTCCGCCGAGCTCTTCGGCGACCTTTTCCGCGTTCTCATGGTTCAGGTCGGCGATAACCACGCAGGCGCCTTCAGCCGCGAGGCGGGTGGCTATGGCCTTGCCGATGCCCGATGCCGCCCCCGTGACCAGGGCGATGCGGGTGGCGTGGGACTTGGGCTTGGGCATGCGGGCCAGCTTGGCTTCCTCCAGCGCCCAGTACTCGATCCGGAACTTCTCGGATTCCTCGATCGGGGCGTAGGTGGAGATCGCCTCGGCGCCGCGCATCACGTTGATGGCGTTGATGTAGAACTCGCCGGCAACGCGGGCGGTCTGCTTGTTGGCGCCGAAGGAGAACATGCCCACGCCGGGAACCAGCACGATGGCCGGGTCCGCACCGCGCAGGGCGGGGCTGTTTTCGTCCGCATGGCGGTCGTAGTACGCCTGGTAGTCCTCCCGGTAGTCCGCGTGCAGTTCGTGCAGCCGGGCGATCGAGTCCTCCACCGAGGCGTCAGCGGGCAGGTCCAGGATCAGCGGCTTGACCTTGGTGCGCAGGAAGTGGTCCGGGCAGGAGGTGCCCAGGGCTCCCAGGCGCGGGTGCTCGGCAGCTTCCAGGAAATTAAGGACGACGGCGTCATCACTGAAATGCCCCAGCTGCGGCTTGTCCGTGGAAGCCAGTCCGCGGATGACAGGGGCGAGGGCTGCGGCTTTGGCGCGGCGCTCTGCGTCGGGCAGGGCTGCGTAGCCCGGGAGCTTGGGTCCGAAGGGCTCAGCCTTGCCGTTGTCCCGAATGTACTTCTCGGCCTGTTCGATGATCCACAGCGAGTTCTGCTCTGCTTCTTCGCTGGTGGCGCCCCAGGCGGTGATGCCGTGCCCGCCCAGGATGGTGCCGATGGCCTGGGGGTTGGCTTCCTTGATCGCGGCGATGTCCAGGCCGAGCTGGAACCCGGGGCGGCGCCAGGGAACCCAAACAACCTTGTTGCCGAAAATCTTGGTGGTCAGCGCTTCGCCGTCCACCGCGGTGGCAATGGCGATGCCGGAGTCCGGGTGCAGGTGGTCCACGTGCGGGGCGTCCACCAGGCCGTGCATGGCGGTGTCGATCGACGGCGCTGCGCCGCCCTTGCCGTGCAGGCAGTAATCGAAGGCGGCAACCATCTCGTCTTCGCGCTCAACGCCGGGGTAGACGTTCTTCAAGGCGTTCAGGCGGTCCAGGCGGAGCACTGCGAGGTTTTCGGCCTTCAGCGTGCCGAGGTCCCCGCCGGAGCCCTTGACCCACAGCAGCTGGACGTCCTCGCCCGTCACAGGATCCTTCCCGGTGCCCTTGGCGGAGGTGTTGCCGCCGGCAAAGTTGGTGTTCCGCTTGTCCGCACCGAGGCGGTTGGAACGTAAAATCAGGTCTTCAACAGTCTTGTTGGCTGTGTTCTGCGTGTCTGTGTTCTGCATGCTCATGCTTATGCGCCCCATCCGGCTTGCTGGCCGCCCACGCGGTCCTCGTTGATCTTCTTCTGGTAACCGCTGGCCCTGAA
>NZ_JBNHFF010000155.1:0-8136 GCF_059089965.1 Arthrobacter sp. SPT-J7 | reverse complement strand
GTCCGCCACCGGGATTTCCGCGGGGTGGTGGTGGCTGAGCCTGGCGTCGAGGTAGATCTGCGCCCGGTCCATGGGAACTCCCGAGCGGAGCATCTCCTTGATGTGGGCGTGGCAGCCGCACGTCGGCTGCTCAGCCGCGGTCACGCCAAACTTTTGCATCATCCGCTCGATACTCTCGAAGGGTGCGGCGGTGGAAATCACCGGGAAAGGCGACGTGGCCAGGGCGACGGAGCGTGCGCCCGCTGCCCGGGCGGTGGAATGCGCACTCACCCGCCGGGCCGCGAAATCCTGCGCCAGCTCGTCCGGGCTGATCCTTGGCAGGGTACAGGCCTCGATCTGTTCCTGCTTCATTTCACTGCTGAGTCGGCGCATCACCGCTGCCCCTCTGGGCAGGCATCTCCCTCACGTGGGACTCGTCCGTGGGCAGGAGGAAAAACGTTTCGGAAACCAGCCATTACTGTTCCTGGATAGAACCGTGAAGCGTTGGCTTAACTTCATTGTTCCAAGCATACTAAGCATGCTTATTTCCTGTCCGCAAGGCAGGACGCATGAAAACGCCACGGAACACGGCGCATTTCGCGGCTGTCCCGGGGGCGGCTCGTGGGGGGTATTCAGGATCTTTTCGCGCCCTGCCGGCCTGTTTTCTGCTCAGACGAGCGGCGGTGCGGCGAGGCTGGCATTGATCTCCGTAGTGACCGACGACGTCGGCGTGGCAGGCAGGAGGCGCGACAAGAACTTCCCGCGGGCTGCTTCGACGAAACCACGGAAAAGGCCGAAGTCCTCGGGCAGCTCCTCCGGGTGCCACTGGATGCCCATGGTGAAGGTGTTCGCGGGGTATTCGATGGCTTCCACCACCTGGTCCTCGCTCCAAGCTGCGGCAACAAGGCCCTCGCCGAGCTTGTCCACCGCCTGGTGGTGGGAGACCGGCACTGGTCCGGGGTGCGCGCCGATCAGCTGCTCAAGCCGGGAGCCCGGCTTGATCTCCACCGGAATCCTGTGGAAGTTAAAGCCGCCGGGCTGGTACTGGCCGTTGCCGATGACGTCGGGCAGGTGCTGGTGGAGGCTGCCGCCAAGCGTGACGTTCAGCAACTGCTCGCCGCGGCAGATGCACAGCAGCGGAACGTCCTGGCGGATTGCCTCCCGGATCAGGGCCTGCTCCCAAACATCACGCTCCCGCCGGGGGGCATCGGTCTCGGGGTGGGCTTCCTGGCCATAGAGGGACGGGTCCACGTCCCAGCCGCCCGGAACCACCAGGCCGTCGAGCCTGCCCACAAGCAGTTCGATCATGCCTGCCATGACGGGCTGGGGAGGCAGCAGGATGGGTACACCGCCTGCAGCGATGATGGGGCTCAGGTACGTCTCGGGCAGGAATGCCGCCCTGACCGTGCCGCAACCATCAGTCCCGGCCTGCTCCAGGTACGTGGTGAGTCCGATGATGGGTTTCATCGCGGCGTCGGTGGTCTGCACAGTGGTCCTTCCGGAAAATATCTCTGCCTCCATTTTATGGCCGCGGAAGGCACTGAATGTTTCGTACAGGTCAAATGCAGGTGTCAAGAAGATCACACCTCCGGGCTTACTCAAGGTCCCGGGGTACCACGGTGAAGCGGCGGTTGCGCAGAGACGGCACCCGGGTCCTGACCGCCGCGATCCGTTCTGGTTCGAGCTCGGCAAAGATGACTCCGGGTGCCTCGCCGGCGTTGGCGATCACCACCCCGAAGGGATCAACCACGATCGAGTATGCCGTAGCCAGCGGCCCGCACTGATTGGCCGTCACCACGTAGCTGGTGTTCTCAATGGCACGGGCGCGCACCAGGGTGTTGAAGTGGTCTTCTTTACCCGGGCCGACGATCCACATGGCCGGCAGCAGCAGGACGTTCGCCCCGGCATCCACCAGGTAGCGGGCGCTTTCCGGAAACCTGAGGTCGTAGCAGGTCAGCATGCCCAGGCGCAGCTGCCCGAAGGGGAGCAGGAAGGGCTCGACGATGGTGGCCTGGCTGATCCCGTCGCTTTCGCGGTAGCCAAAGGCATCGTAAAGATGCACCTTGCGGTACGTGCCCTGAACTGCGCCCTCCGAGTCAAGAGCCACCAAGGTGTTGAAGGGCCGGCCGTTGGGGTTTGCCTCTGTGGTTCCTACAACAACTGGAAGGTGGAGCCCTCTTGCGAGCGCTGCAATCCCGTTGATGAACGGACCATCCAAGGGCTCCGCCACTTCCGCGAGGACAGTTGAGGGTTCGGCGCTGGCATACAGGCTGGACTCAGGAAGTACCAGCAGGTCGGCGTTATTCAGCGCGGCAGTTTCCATCAGCTGTTGCATCTGCACCAGGTTCCGCTGCGGTTCCCTGCCGGCGCCAAACTGCCCGGACGCAATCCTCACTTCGGCCTCCTGCCACCGTGAAATGGCCCCTCACACAGGTTCGCACACCCGGGTCTGCGCGAATAGCCCCGGCGGTACGTTCACGGGTGATCTACCGACTGACCTGCGCAAACGTCGAGGAACACTTGACAAAACCTTGACGAATTACCCGCGAGTAACTTGAGCCACTTCCACGAAGCTATTCCTATCGGAGCCGCACAGGCTCACAAGGTCCCTGCGGTTGCCGCAATAGTTTTTAGGGGTATGACATGAGCAAGGTTGCTGGACGTAAGAAGCGCATCATCGGCACCACCGTCGCACTGGTGGCCATCGGCGGCGGTGCAGCTTTCGCATACTGGACGGCGGCGGGCACTCACGACACCACTGCCACGGCCGGGAAATCCGCCGACTTCGTTGTCACCAGCACGATTGCCGGTGGCCCCCTCTCCCCTGGCGGCCCCGAGCAGGTTGCCACCTTCACGGTGACCAATCCGGGCAGCGGCGTCCAAGAGCTCAGGAGCATTAAAGTAAGCGTCGCGGACACCAATGGCACGCCGTGGATTTCGGGCAAAGGCTGTTCCTATGAAGATTTCGCCTTGAGCGCTCCCTCCTTTGACCCCAAAGAGATCAATCCGGGTCAGAGTGTGACCGGCACCGTGAAGCTCCAGATGATTAACCGTCCCACAGTCAATCAGGACGGTTGCCAGAACGCTTCAGTCCCTCTGCATTTTGAGGCCAGCTGAAGAGGGCAAGGATTCGCCTTCCTGAAGCAGTCCATCAGCTTCGTGGCCCGATGGTGATGCAGTCCGCCTGACCGCTAGCAAGCCCCATTTTCCGGAAGGCCCCCATGTCCACCAACTCCAGCTCCCCCGAAGCCACCCCCCGGCTTCGGCGGGAGCTGGTTTGCCCTAACTGGGTGCTGCGGGGCGGAGTGGGCGCCGTTATGGTCCTTCTTTTTGTGGCTTTCGCAGCCGCTGCTCCCGCTTCAGCGCACTGGCGGGCGTCCGGATCCGGAAGTACGACGGCGTCAGTCGCCACGCTGCTTCCGCCCACCAACGTTTCGGTCCCGGCAAGCAGCAACTCAAGTGTTGCCGTCAGCTGGACAGGGTCCGCCGGCGCGGTGGTCCCGACGGGCTACTACGTCACCCGGATTACCGGTTCCACAGCCGTGGCCGCTTGCGGCTCCAGCCTGACAACGCCCATTGCAGGCATCACCTGCACAGACTCGTCTGTCCCGGAAGGCACACACCGTTACCAGGTAACGGCCGTCCACCGTTCCTGGACAGCCGCCGGCCTGGCGAGCGGCGAGGTGAGGGTAACCAACTTGCGCGACCTCTCCTTCACCCTGCAGCCGCCGTCAACGGTCACTGCAGGCTCACCGTTCACCCTCAAGGTGCGGGCAACCTTGGCTGGCACACCCTTGCCCGGAGTACCGGTGACTATCACCATTGCCAACAATGCTGGGGGTGGAACCCTGAGTGGCATAACAGCTGACACAACGGGCCTCTTTGATCCAGCGACGTTCAGCGCTCTATCAATCGATAAGGCCGGCGCGGGCTACACGCTGATCGCTTCCAGCCCTGGTTACGCCGGCGCTGTCAGCAGCAGCTTCACGGTGGTCCCGGCCGCAGCCACCAAGCTGATAGCCACCAGCGGTGCAGCTCTTACGGGCCCGGCCTCAAGTGCCGCAACCCTTGGCCCGGTGACCCTTCAACGCCAGGATCCTTATGGCAATGCCGTTACTGCCGGAACGTCCAGCTTCTCGCTCGCCACCAGCTCCGCCGGAGCCAGCATTTTTGCTGCCACGGCAAACGGTGCAAAGGTCTCGACTGTGACCATCCCAGCCGGGTCCTCGTCGGCGTCGTTCTTTTACGGGGACACCAGGGCCGGAACCGCAACCATCACTGCAGCTTCTCCGGGGCTGGCGGCTCCCGCACCGGTCACCGCGACCATCACCGCCGCAGCACCGGGCCGACTCAAGTTTGATGCCCTTCCCACCACCATCCTCAAGAACACACCCATCACGCCGCCGGTGACCGTCCACGTTCTGGACGCCTTCGGCAACCCGGTGGATAGCTCTGCTCAGGTCATGCTTCAGGCCAACTGCAGCATCAAGGGCACGCTCACGAGGGCGGCAGCATCAGGCCTCGTCTCTTTCCCCGACCTCGAAATCGCCGGGAAAGCTTCAGGCTGCGTCCTGACGGCCAGCAGCAGCACCCTCGCCACGGACACCAGCACCCCTTCAACGCAGACTAGGAACGCAGACTAGGATCGCTAAAACCAGGGGGATAGAAGGACTGTATGACAGGCGCCAGCAGGCAGGAGCAACGGCCCGCCGGTGAGACCGGGCCGCCGGACCTGCAGCACCCCCGCTTCGCCCGGGCCTACGTGCGGGCAGTGGAGGAGATGAACCGCCGCGGCGGCACGGAACACCGGCGAGCCAATCCTTGCAGGCCTGGGCGGGACCGTCATCGAAATCGGCGCCGGTAACGGCTCGGCCTTCGCGCTCTACCCGGAAACGGTCACCCAGGTCCTGGCCATCGAACCTGATGACCTTTTACGAGCACGTCCGTTCCCACAACCGCCTACTGGCCGCAGCCGAAGACTTGCTCACCCCGGCCTGGCAGCTGATGGCCGGCGGTTCGGCTTCTCGGCCGGTCCCTTGGCCCCTCCTGTCGCGCACATCCTGGGCACAGCCACCAGCCCCGGAGGCCCCAGCGAGGGTTGATTTGCCCCGCGTTCCCGGAGTCCACAAGGCCCCTCCTGCAAGCGACTGCCTAGGAGGCCGGGGAACCGGCTCGGCGGAGCCGGTCCGGCGGGTGCAGGTCGATGATCGGGAGGTGCCCGTCGGTGCGGATGGCGTCGCCGCCACCGTTGCGGTGGTGGTAGCCGCTGGAGTAGTGGAGGATCACGTGCACGGACTCAACGGCGCTCGCCGAGCGGAGGGTCTCTATGATGAAGTCGCGTTCCTCGTCCGTGCGGTCGGCGATCTTATGCGTGATCTGGAAAGTGAACAGGGAAAGCCCGACGCTTCGGTCGTAGGTCCCTGCCCCTACCCAGTCCACGGCCAGGCCGCCGGGCAGCATCCAGCCGGCCGGGCACTTCCAGAACCGGACGTGGTGGCGCTTACGCGGATTCCCGTCGATTTCCCGCTGGAAGGCAAGGTCCTGCTTGTTGCCAAACACGTAAAGCGAGCTGACTGGGGCTTGCGGGTAGCTGCGCCCCAGGAGAGTCGAGGTCAGGGTCCGCCAGGCGGTGGCCGGGGTAATGGGATCAGCTTCCACCCAACCCGCCGTCCGCATCGCCTGGCGCAACTCCTCCTCGGGTCCCACTACGGCGAGGTTCACGGGATCACCCAGTACGCCGTCGCCCGTCCTGGTCCGCCCGATAAAGTAGTCCGGAATGTACAGGCTGCTGAGGATCTTGTGGATGCGCGGCAGCAGCGCGTAGGCCAGGATCAGCCAGACGGGCAGGAACACCCACGCCTGCTCCGGCCCGCGCGAAAGCCGGGCGAGCAGGAAGTAATAAACAGCCCAGCCCACGGCAATGGTCACCACCAGGTACAGCAGCCGCTGCAGGACAGCGAGGACGGTGGCCCACCTGCTTTGCCGGCGCTCCACCGCGCTGCTGGGACGCGAGTGGTCCGGCTCTTCCGGAATGGCCCGCTTCCGGCCAGCGTCGCCAGTGGACGTCACAGTGCTTCTCCTTTCGGTCGCAAATCCAATGACCAGCCTAGAAGGTGCGGCCGGAAGCCTGCAGCCCACCGTCAGCAGGATCGAAGGAAACCCGGTTCACGCCGGAAGGTTCAATTGCTCCACGATGACCCGCGACGTTTCAGAATGCCCAAGGATCCGGAAATGCCCGGCCGTGGGCAGCTCGATGTTGGTGGCACCCGGCAGGACACTGCCCTCGGGAATGTGCGGATCGAACGGCCCGTAAATGGAGGTGATGCGGCTGTTGATGGTTTCCTCGCGGGCCAGCTGGAGGGTCAGGGCGTTATGTGGGGAGAAGATCCGCAGGCTGGGCAGCAGCATGAACTTGGCGTAACGCGACCCGGAAAACGGAGTGCACACAGCGATCATCCGCTCAATCCGGTGCTCCGGATCCAGGTTCAGCATCGCGTACTTTCCGATGAGCCCGCCTTTGCTGTGCGCCACAATGGCGGTGTCCCGCAGGCCCGCCTCCTCCAGGTGCTGGGCCACGAGCCTGGCGGCAGCGGGGACGTCCAGGCTGTTCCGCTGCAGCACGGTCACGACGTGAACGGGATGGCCGGCGTCGTGGATGCATTGGATGAGGGGCAGCATAAACTGCCAGTTTTCATACACGCCGGGGATGATCACCACGGGTGCCCGGTGTCCCTGGTGGAAGGAGCCGGGCTGCACGCGGGAGAGCATGCTTCGGACCTGCCAGACGCCGGCATATAAATAGTCCTCCAGCCACCACACGCCTTTTTGCAGCGCGCTGATTCGCGTGGGCGTACCCGTTGCACTCATCTGTTGAGGATAGCGCCCCGTCAGTAGTTCCGCCGGTGCTTGAGCCGGGGAATCACGGCGGCGAACACGGCCGCCGCCGCGAACCCCAGTACGCCCGTGGCTGAGATCCCGGCGCCCAGGGATGCCAGGGCCGTCACCGCAGAGAGGAGGACAGGCCCGCCGGTGGACCCGGCGTCGGCCATGAACCGCCAAAGCCCCAGGAACTGGCCCCTCCCCCGGTCTGGAGAGAAGTCCGCGCCCAGCGTCATCACCAGCCCGGAACTGATCCCGTTGCCGAACCCGATCAGCAGCGCCGCCAGCAGCAGCCCCACAAAGGATCCCGTGAGCGGAATCAGCAGCAGCGCCACGCCCATCAGTAGGGTGGATGGGACGGCAACAAACTGGCGGCCCTTCCGGTCCATGAGCTTGCCGGCCGGATAAAACACCAGCATGTCGATGGCCCCGGAAAGCCCGTAAATCAGGGAGGCCGACGTGGCGTCCATGCCCAGGTGGTCGGCCCATAGCGGGATAACCACCTGACGGGACGAGCGCAGTGCGCTGAGCAGCAGGATCCCGACGCCCACGCTCAGGAAGACGCCGGCGTGGGAAACCGCCACACTGCGGAGGGTGGGCTCCGGGCCGGTACTCCCGCCGTCGTGCGTATCTGCCAACTCGAGGTCCGGGATGGTGAGGGACAGCAGCGCGGCGGCAGCCATCGCCACCACGCCCACCCAGTACGCTCCGCCGATGCCGGAAAACTGCATCACGGCCGCGCCCAGGAACGGGCCAATGAACACGCCAATCCGGTTCACACCGCCCAGCGTGGACAGCGCCCGAGCCCTGAACGCCACGGGAACAGCCTCGGTGAGGTACTTCTGCCGCGCCAGTCCGAACACCGCACCGGACATTCCGACGACGGCCATCGCCACCGCTAACAGCCACAGTCCGTTGGGGACCAGGGAGGACAACGCGGCTGCGGCGAGCGCCAGCCCGGCCGCGACGGCGGCACCCACGATGGCCCAGCGCTCGCCGAACTTGAGGGTCACCAGCGATGCGGGCAGGTTGAAAAACCACGAGCCCAATCCGATCAGCGTGACGATCAACGCCGCGAGTGCAACGGAGGCGCCAAGGTCGCGGGCGCTGAGGGCTACTACCGGAAGGATGGCTCCCGTGCCGATTCCGTACAGCAGTGTGGGGCCGAAGGCGGCCACCGCGATGGCGCGCAGGCTGAAAGGCTGGGAGTGGTCCGGGAAAGTCATCAGATTTATCCTAGGGCGGCCTGCGGCGGGGAAATGAAAAGCAAACTTTAAG
>NZ_JBNHFF010000154.1:0-8159 GCF_059089965.1 Arthrobacter sp. SPT-J7 | reverse complement strand
GGTTCCTGACCGGACGAAGGGCCAGCCGCAACGACGGCTGGCCCTTCGTCCGTACGCCCGCGCGGTAGCGCAGGTGCTGCGGGTCAGTTTCCGTGCCTCCCCGGGCGCGGTGGTCATGAAAGTGCTCGGCTCGCTGATTTCGGCCGTGCTGCCGCTGTTCACCACCTACTTCGCCGCGCTCACCACCACCGCACTGGCAGCCGCGTACTCCGGTGACGCCGCAGCCGGCCAGCTTGCGATTGTCTACGTCATCATCACCGCCGCCCTGGGTCTTTTCTGGGGCGCCTTCACCAGCGTGGACCGCTACATCCAGCAGCTGATGAGCTTCAAGGTGGGTGCCATCGTGGGCGACCAGATGTATGAGCGGTTCCTTGCCCTCGAGTTCTGGCGTTACGACGACAAGGAAACCGTTGACCTGTACGACCGTGCCAAGCGGTTCTCCGACTCCTATGCCCGGGTCTTGGACCGGATCGCGGCGATCTTCACCCAGCTTGTCTCGGTCATCCTTGCGGTGGGAGCCCTGCTCCTGGTCAGCTGGTGGATTGCGGTGATTGTCCTGGTAGCCATCGTGCCCAGCGTCTACCTGCAGTTCAAGCTGTCCCGGGAGCAGATTGCGCACTGGAACACGCAGGTGGATTCCCGGCGGCAGCGGCGGATGATCGAAACCAACCTCCTGCGGCCGCAGCACATCGCCGAGATGCGCCTCTACGGCATTGTGGGCTTCCTGATGGAACTCCGCTCCCGCCTCCGTGACGCGGACGAGCGCCGCCGTCTTGATTTCCAGCGCCGATACATCCCCAAGCAGCTCGCCGCAGATGCCCTGCAATACGGTGCGGAGGTGGTTTCACTGCTCTGGGTGGTGGGGCAGATCATCGCCCGGGCACAACCCGTTGGCCAGTTCCTCTATGTGCAGCAGATCGTCAGCCGGGCGCTGTCCACGGCCAACAACCTGGTGTCCTCCCTCAGCTCCATCGACGAGGACCTGGCGAACCTCAAGGACTACGAACTGTTTATGGCCCTGCCGGTGCATTCCGAGCATGCGCCTCCGCTGCTCGAATCCCCAAGGACCGTAGAGCTGAAAGACATCCGCTTTACGTACACGGGCAGCGAGATCGAGGTAATCCGCGGGATCAGCATGACCATCCGCGAAGGCCAGCACATTGCCATTGTGGGGGAGAACGGCGCCGGAAAGTCCACCCTGATCCGGATCCTGGCCGGCCTCTACCGCCCGGACTCCGGACAGGTCATGCTCGACGGCGTGGATCTCGCCGCCGTCGACGTGACCTCCTGGCACAGGCACCTGGCAGTGCTGAGCCAGGAGTTCCTCAAGTACGAGTTCGCCACTGCCGCCGAAAATATCTACTTCGGTGATGTTGACTCGCCCCGGGACGACGCCCGCATCCGCAAGGCAGCAGCAGATGCGGAGGCGCTGGAATTCATCAACAAGCTGCCGAACGGCCTGGAAAACCACGTCAGCAACTGGATGGAAGACCCCCGCGGCCGCAAGGGCAGCGGGCTCTCCGGCGGCCAGTGGCAGCGGCTGGCAATGGCCCGCAACTTCTACCGTGACGCCTCGTTCATGGTGATGGACGAACCAACGTCGGCCATCGATGCCCTCGCCGAGCACCGCATCTTCACCCGTCTCTTCGCGGACCGCAGCAGCACCATCATCGCCATCAGCCACCGGCTCGCCACCATCGAAAAGGCGGACGTCGTGTACATGCTGGAGGACGGCAGGATCGTGGAACAGGGGACACACAAGGAGCTTGTTGCGCTCCGCGGCCGCTACTTCAGGATGTTCGAATCCCAGCTCACCAACAGCACCAGCCCCTGACCCCGCAGGTTCCCGCCAATTCCCTGCCCGCGCAAGCCCAGGCCGGGCCCCTCGCGGAAGCGGCTCCACGGCCAGGGAACCCTGCCGGCCGGGGCCCGGAAGCCGAGGAAGCCTAACCCTTGGAGAGCCAGGCTTACCGGCTTTTCAGCCAGTTACTGCTCACCAGCTGACCCCCACCACGGCCCGCAGTCCCGAGGCCGTCCCAAGCCCTGCAATGTGACCGTCAAACACTCAGCCTCCGCCCATAAGGCCCGCTGTAGCCGTGGACAGCACCGCTGCTGGGATAACCTAGAGCAGTGACTTACGAGATCGAGATCGGCCGTGGCAAGCGTGGGCGTCGTGCCTACTCCCTGGATGACATTGCAATTGTCCCCAACCGTCGTACCCGCGACCCCAAGGACGTCTCCGTCTCCTGGCAGATCGACGCCTACCAGTTTGAGATGCCCGTCATCGCCGCTCCCATGGATTCGGCCATGTCCCCGTCCACAGCCATTGCACTGGGCAAGCTCGGCGGCCTGGGCGTCCTTGACCTCGAGGGCCTCTGGACCCGGTATGAGGACCCGCAGCCCATTCTCGACGAGATCGGTGCACTGGAGGACGAAACCAACAGCCCCGCCGTGACGGGGCGGATGCAGGAGCTGTACAAGGCCCCTATCCAGCCAGAGCTGATCACCTCCCGCCTCGCGGAGATGCGCGCGGCCGGCGTGACGGTGGCCGGTTCCCTCACCCCGCAGCGCACGCAGGAGCACTACAAGACCGTGCTGGCCGCCGGCGTCGACATCTTCGTCATCCGCGGAACCACCGTGTCCGCCGAGCACGTGTCCAAGGACCACGAGCCGCTGAACCTCAAGCAGTTCATCTACGAACTGGACGTCCCCGTGATTGTCGGCGGAGCGGCGGGCTACACGCCGGCGCTGCACCTGATGCGTACCGGGGCTGCCGGCGTGCTGGTGGGCTTCGGCGGCGGCGCCACTGCCACCACCCGCCGTGCCCTGGGTATTCACTCACCGATGGCTTCGGCAATTTCCGACGTGGCTGCTGCCCGCCGCGACTACATGGACGAATCCGGTGGGCGTTACGTCCACGTTATTGCCGACGGCGGCATGGGCACCTCCGGCGATATTGTGAAGGCAATTGCCATGGGCGCCGACGCCGTGATGCTGGGCAGCGCGCTCGCCAGGGCCGAAGAGGCGCCCGGCAAGGGCTGGCACTGGGGCCAGGAAGCCCACCACCTGGAACTGCCCCGCGGTGACCGCGCCAACGTCGGTACCGTGGGTCCGCTCGAAGAAGTCCTTTTCGGACCTGGCCACCACGCCAACGGAACCTCAAACCTTATCGGCGCGCTCCGCCGTTCCATGGCGACCACGGGCTATTCGGACCTGAAGGAATTCCAACGGGTCGACGTCGTGGTTTCCCCTTACTCCGGGAACTGACCTGCGGCGGCAGGGCCGAATCGCTCCATGCCGCCCTGCCCAAGCGTGCCGCAACGAAGTAGTGTGGTTTCACAACCGGGACTAGTGGCACTGGAGGCGTTCAATGAAGAGTGTTCCTGCTAACGGAGGGGCCCTTGGCCCCGCAGCCAGGGAAGCGGCCATCCAGCGGCTGCGTGCAACCGCCGAGCCGGGACAGGAACTGGATATCCTGATTGTCGGTGGCGGCATCGTGGGTACCGGTGCAGCCCTTGACGCGGTGACCCGTGGATTGGACGTGGGGATCGTCGAGGCCAACGACTGGGCCGCCGGTACGTCCTCCAGGTCTTCGAAGCTCATCCACGGCGGGCTGCGCTACCTGGAAATGCTCGACTTTGGCCTCGTCAAGGAGGCGCTGCAGGAGCGCGGGCTGCTGCTCTCCGAACTGGCGCCGCACCTGGCCCGGCCGGTGCCGTTCCTGTACCCGCTGACCAGGCCCTTCGTCGAGCGCCCCTACGTGGGCGCCGGCATCGCACTGTACGATGCCATGTCCATCTCCAGCGGCCACAGCAGGGGAGTGCCGTTTCACAAACACCTCAGCAGGCGGGGTACGCTGCGGGCCGCGCCGAGCCTGAAGGACGATGCTTTCGTGGGCTCCATCCGGTACTACGACGGCCAGGTGGACGACGCGAAATACTGCGCCAACCTCATCCGGACAGCTGCCTACTACGGCGCCCACGCGGTGAACCAGATGGCCGTGGTGGACTTCCTGCGCGAAGGTGAACGCGTGGTGGGAGCCAAGGTGGTCAACCACGAGGACGGGACGCAGTTCAACATCAGGGCCAAGCAGGTCATCAACGCCACCGGAGTCTGGACGGACGAAACCCAGGCCATGGTCACCGAGCGCGGCCAGCTGAAGGTCCGGGCGTCGAAGGGAATCCACCTGGTGGTTCCCCGCGACCGTTTCCAGTCCACAGTGGGCCTGATCCTGCGGACCGAAAAGTCGGTGCTGTTTGTCATTCCCTGGGGGAGGCACTGGATCATCGGCACCACGGACACCGACTGGCACCTGGACAAAGCCCACCCCGCCGCGTCCAGCAAGGACATCGACTACATCCTGGAACACGTCAACAAGGTCCTCAAGCGCCCGCTCACCCGGGAAGACGTGGAAGGTGTGTACGCGGGCCTGCGTCCGCTGCTGGCCGGCGAAAACGACTCCACCGCCAAGCTGTCGCGGGAGCACGTGGTGGCACACCCCGTTCCCGGCCTGGTGGTGGTGGCCGGCGGAAAATGGACCACATACCGGGTCATGGCCAAGGACGCAGTGGATGAGGCAACACGCACCATGGACGAGCGGGTACCTCCCAGCTGCACGGAAACCATCCCGCTGCTGGGGGCGAACGGGTACAAAGCCGCATGGAACCGCCGGAACCGCACGGCAGAGGAATCAGGCGTCCACGTGGCCCGCATTGAGCATCTCCTCAACCGCTACGGGTCCCTGACGCCGGAGGTGCTGGCCATCATCGCGGAGAACCCCGCCCTTGCCGAACCGATCCCGGGTGCGGACGACTACCTGCAGGCTGAGGCGGTGTATGCGGCAAGCCATGAGGGCGCCCGCCACGTCAACGACGTCCTGACGAGGCGGACCAGGATTTCCATCGAGGCTTGGGACCGTGGTGTGTCTGCCGTGCCGGTAGTCGCTAAACTGATGGGTGACGTCCTTGGCTGGAGCGACGCCCAACGTGAAAATGAGGTCAGGCACTACATTGCACGGGTGGAGGCGGAACGCCTTAGCCAGCAACAGCCGGACGACGAATCCGCAGACGCCGCCCGCCTGGGTGTGGAAGACATCGTGCCCTTGCGCTGAGGGATTCACGGCGCCAGCACTGCTGACTGAAGGGATACGCCTTGGCGGAACCACTTGACCGGTACGATGCCGAACTCACCACCCCCGAGATGGTGATCCTGGAACTGGAGGCATCGGACAAGGCGGATGCCGCCACCCAGCTTGCGGAGCGGCTCTTCGCTGCCGGACGGGTGTCGGATCTGCCCGGGTTCCTCAAGCATGTCAATGCCCGTGAGCACCAACTGGCCACCGGGCTCCCCGGCGGAATCGGCTTGCCTCATGCCCGCAGCGAGTTCGTGTCCCGCACCTCGATCGCCGTGGGCATCGCCAAGTACGGACATGCGCTGGATTTCGGCGCCACGGACGGGCCGGCCACGGTGATCCTGCTGATCGCCACGCCCGCGAGTTCCTTCTCCGACCACCTCGAGGTCCTGGCCACCCTGGCCCGTTCACTGTCCAAGGAGTCGTTCCGCGAATCGCTGCGCCGTGCTTACGACGCCGAAGTGATCGCGGAACTCATCAATTCCAGCCTGGTGTTCTTCGACCACTGACGCTTGTTTCTACTCCGCCCCTTCCCGCTGGTGCGGCCGATGGGCAGCACCTCTCCGGCCCCGGGCGTTTAGTTGTTCTACAGCGGGACGAAGTACGGTTAAGACGTGTGGAAAACAGCCCTTAAACCCCGATGGATCGCAGGTTTCATTTTCGCGATCGTCATTTCCGGGGTCTTCGTGCTGCTCAGCCAATGGCAGTTCGGACGCTCCACCCAGCCGGAGGCGCCGGTCAACCCGTCCACGGAGCAGGTGCAGCCACTGACCGAAACGCTTCAGCCCGGGGACTTCTTCCACGGTACCGACGCCGACCAGATGGTCACTGCGCAGGGAACCTACGACCCGGCGAAGCAGGTCCTGGTCCCGGGCCGCCTGCACGGCGGCAAAACAGGCTACTGGGTGGTCTCCGCCTTCGCCGTCACCGGTGCCCCCGCGCTCAGTGGCGTTGCAGCCTCACCCCAGACGTGGATTCCTGTCGCGAGGGGATGGGTGGCGGACCCCGCAGCTGCGCCAGCACCGCCGTCGGGCATTATTGAACTCACCGGCCGGCTGCTGCCGTCCGAGGCGCCAGTGGCAGGCAGGGCAGCCGCCCCCGGTGAGGCCACGGCAGTCTCGGTGGCAGAGCTCATCAACTACTGGGAAGTCAGCAGCTATCCGGGTTTCGTTGCCGCCACTGCGGAAATCGCCGATGGCGCCGACGTCGGCCCCGCCGCAGTACCGGGGGACTTCCTTCCCCTGCAGATCGGTCCGCAGCCGCCGGCCCAGCAGATCAACTGGCTCAACCTCTTCTACTCCCTTGAGTGGGTTGTCTTCGCCGGCTTTGCCCTCTTCATCTGGTGGCGGCTGGTCAAGGACGATTACCACCGGGATCTTGAGGAAGACCTCGATGATGACGATGGCGACGTCCCGGTAAGCCCCACGCAAACCCACCAACCTGAACAGAACCAGCAAAAGGTAGAGCCATGATTGATCCGAAACCGGCCACCCCCACCGCGGCAGGCAGCAATACTGCTGGCAAGGGATCCGGAAAGAAGCGCCGTTTCGGCGGCACCGAGGCGCAGATCCGCTCGGCGCTGAAGTTCTACAAGGTGCTGGCCTACCTCACGGGCGCCATGCTGCTGCTGCTGTGTGCCGAACTGATCGCCCGGTACGGATTTGGTAAGTACCTTTTTGCCGGCGGCACCAACGCCGTCAGCGGCCAGCCCTTCGGCTTTGGTTTCGCGGATGCGGAACCGCAGGGTGTCCTGGGTGGAGTCAACCTGTCCGTCGCGGTCCTCATTGTGCACGGCTGGATGTACGTGGTGTACCTCATTTCCAACTTCCGGCTCTGGTCCCTCATGCGCTGGCCGTTCCTGAAGCTGATCCTGCTGGCCTTGGGCGGAGTCATTCCGTTCCTGTCCTTCATTGTGGAGAAGACGTTCCACGCCGAGGTGGAAGCTGAGCTCGCGGCCAACCCCCAGGCACCCCAGAGGTACTAAGCAGCCGCTTGAAAGCCCGGAGTTCGCTCCGTCACAGCGCAGCTCCTCAAGGTGCGCCGGTGCAACGGCGCCCAGTAGGCTAGTACGGTGACTACTCCCACTGCATCCCAGACTTCCCAGAAGCCGGTGCTGGTTGTTGACTACGGTGCCCAGTACGCGCAGCTGATTGCCCGCCGCGTCCGGGAAGCGAATGTGTATTCGGAAGTGGTTCCGCATACCTACACAACCGAGCAGCTCCTGGCCAAGAACCCCGCCGCCATCATCCTTTCCGGTGGCCCTTCCAGCGTCTACGCTGACGGTGCCCCGAGCGTTGGTGCCGACCTTTTCGAGGCCGGTGTCCCCGTCTTCGGCATTTGCTACGGTTTCCAGGCGATGGCCAACGCCCTGGGCGGCAAGGTGGACAAGACCGGGCTGCGGGAGTACGGCTCCACGGAAACCACCCTTCTCGGCGAGGGCCGCTCGGTCCTGGCAGGCATGCCCCAGCACCAGAACACGTGGATGAGCCACGGCGACTCCGTCCACGAGGCGCCGGACGGCTTTGAAGTCCTGGCGACGACGGCAGGTGCTGAAGTAGCTGCCTTTGCCAACGAGGAGAAGGGCCTGTTCGGTGTCCAGTGGCACCCCGAGGTCAAGCACTCCGCTTACGGCCAGCAGGTCCTGGAGAACTTCCTCTTCAAGGGCGCCAAGCTGGAACCGAACTGGACCACGGGCAACATCCTCGAGGAGCAGGTGGAGCGCATCCGCAGGCAGATCGGCGATGCCAGGGTCATCTGCGGCCTGTCCGGCGGCGTGGACTCCGCCGTCGCCGCTGCCCTCGTCCAGCGCGCCGTAGGCGACCAGCTCACCTGCGTGTTCGTGGACCACGGTTTGCTGCGCGAAGGCGAAGCGGAACAGGTGGAACGCGACTTCGTCGCTGCCACCGGCGTCAAGCTCTACGTCGCCAACGAGCAGGAACGCTTCCTCTCAGCCCTTGCCGGCGTCAGCGATCCGGAAACCAAACGCAAGATCATCGGCCGCGAATTCATCCGGGCCTTTGAAGAGGCG
>NZ_JBNHFF010000153.1:0-8237 GCF_059089965.1 Arthrobacter sp. SPT-J7 | reverse complement strand
GGCCGCCAGGTGCCACGCGCCCCGCTGCGCCAGGAACCGTGGCGGTTGGCCTGTTCGGGCGGATCTACTCCACGGGGCTGGACCGGGCGATGTCCCAGGCGTTGGTTGCGGCCACCATCAGCAGCGCGGCCCCCAGCATATGGGCAGCCACCAACAGCGCGGGAACGCCGTTGTAGTACTGGGTGAAGCCGATGACGGCCTGGAGGAGCGTCACGCCGAGCAGACCCAGGACTGCGGCGCGGAAGGGCCCCCTGATCCGGCGCAGGAATACCAGCACCAGTGCCACCACTGTGCCAGCGGTAATGAGGTAGGCAGGAACGGCATGGATATGGGAGAACAGGTCCCAGTCCAGCCCGTTCCGGGGAGCGTCGGCGTCGCCTGCGTGCGGACCGGCCCCGGTCACCACTACGCCGAGCATCACGGCCAGCGTGGAAAAGATCGCGACGACGGCCGTCACCGGACGCATGATGCCCGGCAGGGCGGTGTGGGAGACGGTCCGGAACCTTCCCGTCCGCCCAAAGGCACGGTTCACCAGCAGCGTGGCGAAGACCACCAGTGCCATGGACACCAGGAAGTGCAGGCCCACCACCCAGGGGTTGAGGTTGGTCAGGACCGTGATGCCGCCGATCACGGCCTGGGCCGGGATGCTGGCCAGCAGCCCGAGTGCCAGCAGGAAAAGGTCCCGGCGCTCCTTGCGGAGGTTCCACAAGTACACCAGCATCAGGGCGGCAACGGCGGCGAGAGCGAAGGTGAGGAGACGGTTGCCGAATTCGATGAACCCGTGGATGCCCATTTCCGGTGTGTTCACCAGCGAGGTGTCCGTGCAGCGCGGCCAGGTAGGGCAGCCCAGACCGGAGGCGGTCAGCCGCACCGCCCCGCCTGTAACCACCAAAAGGGTCTGGCCGATCAGGGAGGCAACCGCCAGGCGGCGGACCCGGACGTCCACCGTGCGGGGCAGCCGTGATGACAGGCGGTCAACAAACTGGGGGAGGCGTGCGGCCGTGCTCACGGATATCTCAATTCCACTTGAACCAACGGATGGCTGCTGCCCCGGCAATGACGGTCCAAAGCAGCAGGATGAGGGTGGCGCCGCCATTCAGCGTGCCGTCGAGGAAAGCTTCGCGCAGGGATTCCCCCAGCGCGCCGGAGGGCAGGAACTCCACCATTGCCTGGGCGCCGGCAGGCAGGCGTTCCGCCGGGATGACAATCCCGCCCAGGGCGCCGAGCAGGATCCACAGCAGGTTGGTGATGGCCAGTGTGGCTTCAGGCCGGACTGTCCCCGCCACCAGCAAACCCAAGGCGGTAAAGGCGGCGGCGCCCAGTGCCAGCAGGAACAGGCCGGAAACCCAGCCGGCTGCCTGCGGTTGCCATCCCAATGACAGGGCAACCGCACTGACTACCACCACCTGCAGGCCGAGGACGGCCAGGACCGACAGTGCTTTCCCCGCGATCAGCCCGCCGCGTCCTAGGGGAGTGGTAGAAAGGAAACGCAGCACGCCGTAACGCCGGTCGAAGCCGGTGGCGATGCCCTGCCCGGTGAATGCCGTAGACATGGCGCACAAAGCCAGGATCCCGGGTACTGCCACGTCGATCCGGCTGCCCCCGAGTCCGTCCATGAACGGAGTCACGGTCAGGCCGACAAGCGCCAGGAGCGGGAGCACTACTGCCAGAATCAGCTGTTCGCCGTTCCGCAGCATGGCCGAAGCCTCGTACTTGCCCTGCAGCAGAACGCGGCGCAGCAGCGAGGCAGGCTCCTGCCGGCCGGAAACACCGCCCAGGCCAGTGACTGACGTAGAGCCCAAAGCATCGTCGGCAGCCCCGAACGCTGTCCCGTTCATCGGATGTCCTTTCCCGAAATATCCAAAAAGACGTCTTCAAGACTACGCGCCTGCAGGCTCATCGAAGCCGGCATGATGTTGTGCGCCTCCCACCACCGGGCCAGTGCTGCCAGGTGCCCCGGTGTCAGGCTGCCCGTCACGGAGTAGCTTCCGGCGCGGTTCTCGGAGACGTGAATGCCCTCCGGCAGAAGCCCGGCAAAATCCAACCCCGGATCCGCTTCGAACTCCAGCGTTCGAATGTGTTCGGCCCCCGCTTCCACGGCAGGGCTGCGCTGGAGCAGCTCCTGGACAGTGCCCTCGGCCACGTTCCGGCCGCCGTCGATGATGTAAACGTAGTCGGCCAGGCGCTGGGCGTCGTCCATCAGGTGTGTGGTGAGGACGATGCCCATCCCCGCGCCGCGCAGCTCGGCAATGAGGTCGAACACCAGTTGGCGGGACTGCGGATCCAGGCCGGCGCTTGGTTCGTCCAAGAAGAGGACTTCCGGCCGGCCGATCAGCGCAGCGGCAAGGGCCAGGCGCTGCTTCTGCCCGCCGGAGAGCCGACGGACCGTGGTCCGGCTGAAGGCACCGATGCCCAGCCGCTCAATCAGGTCATCAACTGGCCAGGGCCGGGCGTAGAGTCCGGCAATGTGCCGCAGTAAGGGAACAGGCCTGGATGACGGCGGCAGCCCGCCCTCCTGAAGCATGACACCTACGCGGGAGCGCAATTGTGCCCCTGCCGTTTCGGGGTCGTGGCCCAACAGGGAGATGGTACCGCCGCTTCTTTTTTGAAGGCCTTGGGCGCATTCAAGGGTGGTGGTTTTCCCGGCACCGTTGGCGCCCAGGAGGGCAGTGACCTGACCGCGCTCAGCGACAAGGGAGACCCCGCTCACCACCCGGAGCATTTTGCCGTCCAGGATTGCGAGCGGGCCTACATCCTTAACTAGCCCGCTGATGGACAGAACCGGGGATTGGGGGGATCGCACCGGGATATTCTACGGGATGTAGTATTTTTCGGACGTCCTTCGCCTGTGCAGGGACCGCCTCCACGCGTTTAGGTCAGATAAGAGGACTTCCGCCGTGGCCAGGCCCGGGCGTATCTGGCAAAACTCCGAAGGTTCCGGCCGGGTCAGGTCAGCCTCCCCTTACTGGAGCGAGGGACTAAATTACGACATTATTGTGTTGTGTATTCCATGAGCAACGCTACTGCTGTGCCCCTCGCCGGGCACGGGGCCTCACAGGCTCCCGCAGACCGTGGCCCCCTGGCCGCCGGTCCGGTGGCTGAGGCCGACGAGCGCACCAGGGATCGCGTCCTCTCGGCCGTCTTGGAACACGGACCCGTCAGCGCCGCCGAACTCGGCGACCTGCTGGGATTCACTCCGGCGGCGGTGCGGCGGCACCTGGACCATTTATCGCGTGCAGGCGTTATCGAAGTCAAGCGCGTGGCAAAGTCCGGCGCCGGGGCAGGCCGTCCCGCACGGCGCTACGTCCTCAGCTCGCAGGGCCAGTCGAGCCTCGGCAACGACTACCTTGGTATCGCCGCGCTTGCCCTCCAGCAGCTCCAGAAAGTTGCCGGGCCGGACGCCGTGCGGGCATTCGCCGTCGAGCGCTTTGAAGAGATGGAACGCCGGTACGCCCCGGAAATCGACAAGGCGGGCCCGGACATCACCGACCGCGCCAAGGCCTTGGCGGACGCCCTGAGCCGTGACAACTTCGTGGCCTCGGCAGCCTCCATCGAGGCCAAGCCGCCGCTCCCGGCGGCACTCTCGAGCGTGCAGCTATGCCAGGGCCACTGCCCCATCCAACAACTCGCCGCCCGGTTCCCCGTGTTTTGCGACGTGGAGACCGAAGTGTTCTCGAGGCTGGTCGGCGTGGACGTCCGCCGCCTCTCCACCCTGGCCCGCGGCGGGCACGTCTGCACCACCCACATACCCACAGGCAGGCTGTCTGCCCAAGGGCCCATAAAGCCCCCGGCAGCCCCCGCCAGCCTGAATGAAGTACACAACCATCAGCAAGAAAGGCCGTGATGACGGACCAACTATCAGAGAAAGCGGTAGCCGAAAACACTGTGATCTCGGAGATTCTGGAAAAGAATCCCGAGCTGCACGGCATCGGCAACTACGAGTACGGATGGGCTGACAAGAACGACGTCGGCGCCAACGCACGCCGTGGGCTCAACGAAGAAGTGGTCCGGGATATTTCGGCCAAGAAGAGCGAACCGCAGTGGATGCTTGACCTGCGCCTCAAGGGCCTGAAGTACTTCGACCGCAAGCCCATGCCCACCTGGGGCGCGGACCTGTCCGGCATCGACTTCGACAACATCAAGTACTTTGTCCGCTCCACCGAGAAGCAGGCTGCCACCTGGGAAGACCTGCCCGAGGACATCAAGAACACCTACGACAAGCTGGGCATCCCCGAGGCCGAAAAGCAGCGCCTGGTTTCCGGTGTCGCCGCCCAGTACGAGTCCGAGGTTGTTTACCACCAGCTGCGTGAGGACCTTGAGCGGCAGGGCGTCATCTTCCTGGACACCGATACTGCCCTGAAGGAACACCCGGAGATCTTCCAGGAATACTTTGGGACCGTGATCCCGGTGGGCGATAACAAGTTCGCGTCGCTGAACACCTCTGTCTGGTCCGGCGGCTCGTTTGTCTACGTCCCCAAGGGCGTCCATGTAGACATTCCGCTGCAGGCATACTTCCGCATTAACACCGAGAACATGGGCCAGTTCGAGCGGACCCTGATCATCGCGGATGAGGACTCCTACGTCCACTACATCGAAGGCTGCACGGCTCCGATCTACACTTCGGATTCCCTGCACTCTGCCGTGGTGGAGATCATTGTGAAGAAGGGCGCCCGCGTCCGGTACACCACCATCCAGAACTGGTCCAACAACGTGTACAACCTCGTGACCAAGCGTGCCATCTGCGAAGAGGGCGCCACCATGGAGTGGGTCGACGGAAACATCGGCTCCAAGGTCACCATGAAGTACCCGGCCGTTTACCTGGTGGGTGAGCACGCCAAGGGCGAAACCCTGTCCATCGCTTTTGCCGGCGAGGGCCAGCACCAGGACACCGGATCCAAAATGGTGCACATCGCGCCTAACACCAAGAGCTCCATCATCTCCAAGTCGGTGGCCCGCGGCGGCGGCCGTGCAGCGTACCGCGGCCTGGTGCAGGTCCGCGAGGGCGCCAAGCACTCCGCCAACACCGTCCGCTGTGACGCGCTGCTGGTTGACACCATCAGCCGTTCGGACACCTACCCGTACATCGACATCCGCGAGGATGACGTTGTGATGGGCCACGAGGCAACTGTTTCCCGGGTCAGCGAAGAGCAGCTCTTCTACCTGATGTCCCGCGGCATGCGCGAAGACGAAGCCATGGCGATGATCGTCCGCGGCTTCATCGAGCCCATCGCCCGCGAGCTCCCCATGGAGTACGCACTTGAGCTGAACCGCCTGATTGAACTGCAGATGGAAGGGTCCGTCGGATAACGATGACTGAAATCACTACTGAAAAGGCACGCATCGGCGCGCCCTCAGCCCAGCCGTTCATTGACGGCTTCACCGAAGAAGGCGAGAGCCTTTCGCCGATCAATGCCGGCTCCAAGGCACCGCTTGCGGGGGCTTCGGCCAAGAGCCACTCCCACGGCGGCGGGGAAGGCGTGCCGGACAGCTCGCGGGCCGGCCGTCTTACGTCCTACAAGCTTGCGGACTTCAAGCCGCTCACCGGCATGGAGGAAGACTGGCGTTTCACCCCGCTGAAGCGTCTCCGCGGCCTGCACTCCGATGTCCTGTCCGGCGCTGCCCCCACCGTGGTGGTCACCGGTCCCGAGCAGGTCACCGTGGAAAGCGTCAACCGCGATGACCAGCGGATTGGTACCGCCGGCGTCCCCGAGGACCGCGTGTCAGCCAACGCCTGGGAAAACTTCGCGGGAGCCACCGTTGTTACAATTCCGGCTGAGTTCGAAGCCCTGACGGAGATCTCCGTCGACATCGAAGGCACCTCCCTCGAGGCCGCCGCCCAGCACCTCGTGATCGTGGCGGAGAAGTTCTCCAGGGCAGTTGTGGTCCTGAACCACAGGGGATCGGCCGTCGTATCGGAGAACGTCGAGATCATCGTGGAAGACGGCGCCAACCTGACTGTTGTCTCCCTCCAGGAATGGAACGACGATGCCGTCCACGCCTCCTCCCAGCAGGCAAAGATCGGCCGAGACGCCAAGCTCAAGCACGTCATGGTCAGCCTCGGCGGGGACCTGGTCCGCGTTACGCCGTCGGCACGCTTCACCGCCCCCGGCGGCGAGGCAGAGCTGTTCGGCCTTTACTTCGCCGACGCCGGCCAGCACCTGGAGCAGCGCCTGTTCGTGGACCACGCAGTCCCTAACTGCAAGTCCAACGTGCTCTACAAGGGCGCACTGCAGGGCCGCAATGCCCACGCCGTCTGGGTTGGTGACGTCTTGATCCGCAAGGAAGCAGAAGGCACCGACACCTACGAGGCCAACCGCAACCTGCTGCTGACCGACGGCGCCCGCGCCGACTCCGTGCCCAACCTCGAAATCGAGACGGGGCTGATTGAGGGTGCCGGCCACGCCAGCGCCACCGGCCGGATGGATGATGAGCACCTGTTCTACCTGATGGCCCGCGGCATCCCGGAGTCGGTTGCCCGCCGCCTGGTGGTCCGCGGCTTCCTGAACGAGATCATCCAGCAGATTAAGGTCCCCTCCATCGAGGAGCGGCTGACCGAGGCTGTTGAGCACGAACTCGCATTGACGGACAACTAGAGGTAACGGGGCACGGGTACAAAGATGACTGACCAGCCAAAGGGCGAGCTTGTCTGCAAGGTGGATGAAATCCAGCTGAAGCAGGCGCTGCGGATCCTGATCGACGACTACCCTGTGGCGATCGTCAAGGACTCCATGGGGGAGATTCACGCAATCGGTGACACCTGCTCGCACGCGGACATCTCCCTGTCCGAGGGCGAAGTGGAGGGCTGCGCCATCGAGTGCTGGGGCCACGGCTCCCAGTTCGACCTGCGCAGCGGGGAACCGTTGCAGCTCCCGGCCTACGATCCCGTTCCGGTGTTCGCCGTCGAAATCCGGGGAGACGAGGTCTATGTGGACTTCACCAACATCCTCAACGGCGCCGAAGCCCCCAACTTCAGCTAGCACCACAGAATTACGAACCAACTTCCAGACAGAGACCGCACCGCAGCCGCCAGGCACGGTGCAGAGGAGAACAAGACACATGTCTACTCTTGAGATCAAGGACCTGCACGTCAGTATTGAGACGGAGCAGGGCACCAAGGAAATCCTGAAGGGCGTAAGCCTGACCATCCGGACCGGCGAAACCCACGCGATCATGGGTCCCAATGGTTCCGGCAAGTCCACGCTGGCCTCCACCATCGCAGGCCACCCCCGCTACAACGTCACCAGCGGCTCCATCACCCTTGACGGTGAAGACGTCCTGGAAATGAGCGTTGACGAGCGTGCCCGCGCCGGCGTCTTCCTCGCCATGCAGTACCCGGTGGAGGTCCCCGGCGTCAGCATGACCAACTTCCTGCGCACCGCGAAGACCGCTATCGACGGCGAAGCGCCCAAGCTCCGCACTTGGACCAAGGACGTCAAGGCGGCCATGGAGCAGCTCCGCATCGACGCCGACTTCGCCCAGCGCAACGTCAACGAAGGCTTCTCCGGCGGTGAGAAGAAGCGGGTGGAAATCCTGCAGCTGGAACTCTTCAAGCCCAAGTTCGCCATCCTGGACGAGACCGACTCCGGCCTGGACGTTGACGCGCTGAAGGTTGTGTCCGAGGGTGTCAACCGTGCGCACGCCGAAGGCAAGATGGGCACGCTGCTCATCACCCACTACACGCGTATCCTGCGCTACATCAAGCCCGACTTCGTGCACGTGTTCGTGGACGGCCAGGTTGTCGAGGAAGGCGGCCCCGAGCTGGCCGACCGCCTGGAAGAAGAAGGCTACGACCGTTACGCGAAGGGCGCCGGCGCTGCCGCTGCACCCGCCGCGGCACAGGCCTCGTAAGGACTTTGCCATGACCGAAATCAACGTGTCGCGCACGAGCCTTGAGGACGTCGAAGAGGCGCTGAAGGATGTCATCGACCCCGAGCTCGGCGTCAACATTGTGGACCTCGGCCTGCTCTACGGCCTGAAGTACTCCGATGACGACGGCGCGCTGCTGATCGACATGACTCTTACCACTGCCGCCTGCCCGCTCACCGACGTCCTGGAGGAGCAGGTGGGCCAGGCCCTGGACGGCGTTGTTGACGACTGGCGCCTGAACTGGGTGTGGATGCCGCCATGGGGTCCGGAACGGATCACCGACGACGGCAAGGACCAGATGCGGGCCCTCGGCTTCAACATCTGATCCCCACCGCCTCCCCGGGAGGCTTCTGCTGACGACGACGGCCGGT